>JAXDRV010000099.1:0-32090 GCA_034090805.1 Clostridia bacterium | reverse complement strand
CAAAACCAAGTTTGAAAGAAAATCACTCAGATTGCCGCTTTGCATTGAGTGGTGCTGTATCCAACGGTTTTGCTTGCAAAACTCGCCAAAGGCGACTATCGGCAAAGCCGATAGCGTAAGCTACCGCCCCGAACAAAAAGCGGTGAGATGGGCGATTTTATTCAAACTTACTCTCCAATCTTAGGTTTATTCTTTAATACAGTATATGCACATATTCATGTCCTTGTTACGAAAATAATTTTAAGTTCTTTGTAATTAAATTCAAACTTAATGCAATTCATGTAAATGCAAAAAAGAGGAAAACCCTCAAAAAGGGTTCTCCTCTCAGTTTATCAGTTATTCTGCTCTGTACCTGTTTGAGTCCAGGTTTTTTCAAGATTAACCCAATCCGGGTTTGTCTTAAGAGCCGTCCATGTTTCTTCAACAACATTTTCAGGACGTGTATATTCGTGTGACATCGTTGCCTCAAGAACGATTGTGTAATACCATGCGCTCTCAGGGTTGTCAGACCAATTCTTTGCAACAGCCTCTTCCAACAGACCTTCCTTCTCAACCTTTCTGTTAAGAATACTGTTGACAATCGTCATAGCCTCGTCACGCTTTATCAGATTATCGGGCTTGAACGTTCCGTCATCATATCCGCTCAGAAGTCTGTAATATACGGCTCTGTTGATGTAATCCTCTGCCCAGTGACCGCTCACATCGGTGAAGCCTGCGTCCTTAGCAACTACAGTTTCGTAGAATCTTGCAACGATGGTTACAAACTCAGCTCTTGTGATGTGGTTTGCGGGTCTGAACGTTCCGTCCTCATAGCCTTCGATATATCCGCTGTTTGCAAGAGTTGAGATAGCGTTGTTCGACCATCTGTCCTCGTCAACATCGGAGAGGTTATTTGTCTTTGTGAACGACTTTGCTCTTGCCTCGTCCGTAAGCAGACGATAGAAGATAGTTGCAACCTCTTCTCTTGAGATGTTGTTTTCGGGTCTTACGTCACCTTCGGGATAACCTATGATGTACGCAACGTGATCCTCTGAGTTAAGCTCAGCCGGAGGTGTTACCGGAACATTCGGGTCAAGAGTGGGTGACGGTGTAGCGGTAGGTTCTACAGTCGGTGTAGGTGTCGGAGTAGCTGTTACCGGGGGATAATATCCGCCGCCGCTGCCGCCGCTTTCCTGTTTCCTGCCTGTTACAAGTCTTACCGTTTCTGCGATCTCCGTACTGCTGTCATAGGTTGAAGAATCCGCCATGTTCTGAACAGCCTTGTATGTAATGTAAGCAATCTGCTCAGCACTTCTGCCTGTGAAAGCGTAAATGGGAGTATTGCCGGTTACTGTACCTATCAGCTTGTAATCCTTGTTGGAATTATAAGCATCGGGTGAATTTGCGCCTATGCCGTCACACTCAAGAACGAGGTCATACTTAAGAGCATTTTCCAAAGCCTTGTGCGAGGTTTTGCCCTCTGTCTTGATTTTGATTTCAAGTCCGTCAGCGGTAACTGTTCTGCTCGCCTCTGTATATACCAGAGAACCTGCTTCTGTATCTGTCGGATCTCCGGGAATTGTGATTTTGCCGCTTGCGGGAACAATTGTGTCTGTTCCGTTTGTTGCGGTAAAGCCGTACATCGACTTGCTGTCGGATGTAGCCTCCGTGGGGAGAGCCATACCGTTGGGATTCTTAACGGTTATTGTAAACTCTGCATTTTCAATGTAGCTTTTTGAAAGCTCATCAAGCAGCGTATTTTTTCTTGCACCGCCGTCGGTATCGTTCATGCACTCAACCGTGATTGCGCCTCGTGTAAGATTTGTAAGCTTATTATATTCGGCAAGAACATTCTCCATTTCAAGAGTAGTCTTGAAATCGAAATCGTAACGGAGATTCAGATTCTTGTCTGCCGAATACGTGTTGTTTACAAGCTTATCCTTCCAGGACGTTGTACCGTTGAGTTTTGCCTTCATATCAGCGTTTACGTCAACGTCACTTTTGTTTTCAATTCTGTTTTCTGTCTGATTCCATTTGTAATCAGGATGGCTGCCGCCTGCCAGACTGGTTTGTCCGAAATCCTTTATGAAATCACCCAGATGCTCTGCCACTTGGGTTGCTGCGTGTGCTGTTGTAAATACCGGCATCATCGTTGCCGTAACAGCCATTGCAGATATAAGGGCAGTAAGCTTTCTTTTCATAA
Source organism: Clostridia bacterium (assembly GCA_034090805.1). Lineage (GTDB taxonomy): Bacteria > Bacillota > Clostridia > UBA1381 > UBA1381 > Ornithomonoglobus_A. The sequence goes on along the minus strand of JAXDRV010000099.1, from coordinate 29,908 downwards.
AATCAACTCCTTTTGAAATATACTTCTTACAGTTATTTTAATTATATAATAAAAACCCGGCATTGTCAATAGTTTTGAGAAATAAAGCCGACAAATAATTTTATCCGACGTAAAAAATGCAAATTTATTCCTTCCCGTTCCAACAATATGTGCAAAGCTTGCAGCGGTCTATGCCTACGGAATCGAGCATATCGTCGAGACGGTGGTAGCGAAGCGTTGTAAAATGCAGCGTTTCACGGATTTTTTCTACCATTTGCTTGTACTTTTCGCTGTCGGGATCGGTGTATTCGGCAAGTGTTTCCTCATCGGGGTCGCAGCCCTCAAGCTCCTTTATGACTCTGCGTGTGATAAGCTCCATTTCCGAGGTGGAGCGTGAAAAATTCAGATACTTGCAGCCGTATACAAGCGGTGGGCAGCCTGTTCTTATATGAACCTCTTTTGCTCCGCTCTCGTACAGAAATTCTGTTGTTTCGCGCAGCTGAGTACCTCGCACTATGGAGTCGTCTATCAGCAGCAGACTCTTATCCTCGATTAAATCGTGTATCGGGATAAGCTTCATTTTTGCTATCAGATTACGCTTGCTCTGGTGCGTCGGCATAAATGAACGAGGCCATGTTGGAGTGTATTTAACAAACGGACGTGAAAACTGAACGCCCGATTCGTTTGCGTAGCCTACCGCATGAGCAATTCCCGAATCGGGAACTCCCGCAGCCAGGTCGGGGTGTACACCGCCGTCCTCCTTATCACGCATTGCAAGATATTTTCCGCAGTTGTAGCGCATTTTTTCGACGCTTGTACCCTCGTAGGACGAGGACGGATAGCCGTAGTATACCCACAGGAAGGTACATATCTTCATGTCCTTGCCGGGTGCGACAAGCGTGGTAACACTGTCAGGGGTGATTATATCTATTTCGCCGGGACCCAGCTCGTGGTGATCGGTATAGCCGAGATTAAGATATGCAAAGCTCTCAAAGCTTGCGCAGTAGCCGCTGTCCTTTTTGCCTATGACAATCGGTGTGCGTCCGAGTTTGTCACGTGCCGCATAAATTCCCTTGGGGGTGAGGATAAGCATACTCATAGAGCCGTCGATTAACTCCTGCGCATACCGGATTCCTTCAATAAAATTCTCCTTCTGATTAATAATTGCGGCGACAAGCTCCGTTTGATTAATCTCGCCGTTTTGCATTTCAAAAAAGTGAGTATGATTTTTTATGATATTATCGGCGATTTCATCGGCGTTGTTTATTTTGCCGACCGTTGTGATTGCAAATGTGCCGTGATGCGAACGCACAAGTATCGGCTGAGCCTCGAAGTCCGATATGCAGCCTATGCCGAGCGAGCCGTGCATTGTGTGCGACTCTGTTGTGAATTTTGTTCTGAAAGGCGCATTTTCGATGTTGTGTATTGCCTTGTCAAAGCCGTTTTCCTCGCTGTATACCGCCATGCCGGCACGACGTGTGCCGAGATGCGAATGGTAGTCTGTACCAAAAAACAAATCAAATACGCAGTCCTCTTTTGATGCTGCTCCAAAAAAGCCTCCCATAAAAGCCTGTACCTCTTTTCCGAGCCTAAATAGCTCTGTTATTCTACATAATTATATCATATGAAAATGAATAATGCAAGAAAAATGTTGTATTTCATCTAAAAAATGCGTACGGGTAATATGTTACTAATGTAAACATACTATTAATTTTTGTGAAAATCCCTTGATTTTTTGCGGGGTGTATGGTAATATACATACGTACAAACGGGTAAATAGGGTATTTTATGCAGAAAGGAATGGATTTAAACATGAAAAAGAATTTTATTATTTCAATACTTGCACTTATGATTGCCGTTTCGGCGGCGGGCTGCGGAGCTAAAACGGACAAAGGCTCTGCACTTGTCGACGGTGAAGCTCAGACAAGCTCGACAATGGAACCGAGAGAGGACGCACCGCAGACAACATCTGCTCCGGCAGAGACTCCGCAGGGCAGTGAGCAGGAGCAGCTAAATAATTACGGAAAGGACGCAGACAAGAGCGTTGACATGGATAAAATCAAGGGTAATTCACTCAAATCCGATAAAAGCGGCTCTAAAGGTGACGGAAAGTTCAGCACCTGCAATGTGTCGATAGACGAGGTTAAAACAGCAAATATCGATGGATCGGACGTGATAATCGTTCAGTATGATTTCAAGAACACAAGCGGTTCAGACATAAATTTTGACGGTGAGGTATATGCCGAGGCATATCAGGACGGAATGGAGCTTTCACCGGCAATATTTGCGGGTGCGGTAGACGGCTTCTCAACGGCAACGCTTGCGCAGAAGGTTGCGCCGGGCGAGAGCATAAAGGTTCAGAAGGCATTTGCGACCGCTGATGTAAACACTGTGGTGGAGCTTTATGTGCGTGATACCTACGATCAGACGGGACAGGCATATCTGGCTCAGGTATGGAGATAAGAATTATGGACAGAAAAGAACGTGCGGTGGAACTGTTTAAGAGCGGGTATAACTGCTCGCAGGCGGTAGTCGGAGCGTATTGTGACCTTTTCGGTATGGATTTTGACGAGGCGATGCGCCTTTCGGAGGGCTTCGGCGGAGGTATGGGACGTATGCGCCTGACTTGCGGAGCGGTATCGGGAATGTTTATGCTTGCCGGACTTGCAAAAAGCAAGGCCGAGGCGGGTGATTTGGAAACACGTACCGATATTTACGGAACGGTTCAGGCTATGGCAAAGGATTTTGAGGAAATGAACGGATCTATTGTATGCGGAGATCTGCTCGGAATAAACCGTCCGGCGGATAACGGGGCAATGCCGACAAAGCGTGATGAGAAATTTTATAAAAAGCGTCCCTGCGCCGGCTGCGTGGAGGACTGTGCCGCTCTTGCGGAAAAATATCTGCTTTAGACTATTGCAAAAAAACAAATGCTGTGATATAATATGATGAAAATCAAATGAAAGGAACATAAAAAACAATGCAGGAAAATGTTTTTGACGTCCTTAAGGAGAGGGGTCTTATTGCGCAGACAACTCACGAGGACGAGATAAGAGAATTACTCGGCAAGGAGAAGGTAACGTTTTATATAGGCTTTGACCCGACGGCGGACAGCCTTCATGTCGGTCACTTTTTACAGATGGTGGTAATGCGTCATATGCAGCTGCATGGGCATAGACCGATTGCGCTTGTCGGCGGCGGAACAGGGCATATAGGCGACCCTTCGGGCAGAACGGATATGCGTCAGATGATGACGGAGGAAACGATAAATCATAACTGCGAATGCTTTAAAAAGCAGCTTTCGAGTGTGATCGATTTTTCGGACGGCAAGGCGATAATGGTAAATAACGCAGATTGGCTGTTAAAGCTTAATTACGTTGATTTTTTAAGAGATATAGGCTCATGCTTTTCCGTTAATAAGATGCTTACGGCGGAATGCTTTAAGCAAAGACTTGAGAAGGGCTTGTCGTTCCTTGAATTTAACTATATGCTGATGCAGAGCTATGACTTTTTGATGCTTAACCGTGAATACGGCTGCAAGATAGAGCTTGGCGGCGATGACCAGTGGAGCAATATCCTCGGCGGTATCGACCTGTGCCGCAGAAAGGATCAGACGCAGGTTTACGGTATGACCTTTACGCTGCTTACAAACAGCGAGGGCAAAAAGATGGGTAAAACGCAGTCGGGCGCAGTTTGGCTTGACCCGAAAAAGACAACTCCCTACGAGTTTTACCAGTACTGGGTAAACGTAGGCGACGGCGATGTTATAAAATGTCTTAAGCTGCTCACATTTATTCCGATGGACGAGATACGTGAAATGGAAAAATGGGAGGGACAGGAGCTTAACAAGGCAAAGAAAATACTTGCATATGAGGTTACAAAGCTTGTTCACGGCGAGGCAGAGGCCGAAAAGTGCAAAAAGACCGCCGAGGAGGTATTCTCAAAGGGCGGCGTAAGTGCCGATATGCCGACAACGGTAATTCCCGATGCAGTCGGAATGGGAGTGCTTGATATGCTTGTAAAAACCGGGCTTCTTCCGTCAAAGGGCGAGGCAAGACGTCTTGTTCAGCAAAACGGTCTTTCAATAAACGACCAAAAATACACCGACCCGCAGGGTGTTGTAACGGCGGATATGATAACTCCCGAGGGAATGATAATCAAAAAAGGCAAAAAGGTGTTCCACAGAGTGGTAACGGAATAGTAACCGGGCGGTCGTGATAAATCGGCCGCCTTTTTGAATGAGTTAACGTTTTATGAACATATTCGGAGTATTCCTGATTGTGGGATGATGAGAGTATCTAAAATTAATAAAAATTGTACAGGTTGGTGTCCTCGCCAACTCGTACCGGAGATTTATTAACACTTTGTTTATTCATTCAAAAACCGTAAAATATCTCAGCATTAAGTTGACAATTGCTGTGGTTTGATGTATAATGTACTTAAGGTTTTTAGAGATGACATTAACGGAGGATTTTCTTTTGCGAAAGGGATTACGGTAAATGCAGGAAAAATTTATGCGTGAGGCAATCAAGCAGGCAAAGAAAGCGGCAAAAATCGGCGAGGCACCCATCGGTGCGGTTATCGTCCGAAACGGCGAGGTAATAGCGAGAGGTTACAATAAGCGTGAAACAAAGAAAAACGCATTGCTCCATGCGGAAATTATTGCTATAGACCGTGCGTGTAAAAAGCTTGGCGGCTGGCGGCTGCCGGGGTGCGAGATGTATGTCACGCTTGAACCGTGTCCCATGTGCAGCGGAGCGATAATTAATTCAAGAATAGAAAAGGTATATTTCGGAGCATATGACAAAAAAGCGGGCTGCTGCGGCTCGGCGGCGGACTTGTTTGCGGAGGGAATGTTCAATCACCGTCCCGAAATAGTCGGAGGTGTGATGAGAGAGGAATGTGCGGAGCTGCTTACCGGATTTTTTCGCAGCTTGAGAGAGAAAAACAAGCAAAAAGGAGTATAATTGATGAAAAAAATAATTGCCGCAATTATGCTTGCCGCAGTTTTGGGCAGCAATGCGTATGCTGCGGATTTTCATGATATAGGCAGTCACTGGGCGCAGAATACGATACGCCGTCTTGCCGCAATGGGCGTTGTAAACGGCGTAAGTGCGACAGAATTTAATCCGGACGGTATGGTGACCCGTGCGGAGTATCTGAAAATGATAATGAATCTCGTGGGAATGGGAACTGCCGAATGGCGTGAGGGCGAGTGTCTTGATGCAAAGCGGACGGATTGGTACGCCGTGTTTTTGCAAAGCGCCCTTGATAAGGGACTTATCCCAAAGGAGATGATAGCATCATACAGAGTGAGTATAAAAAGCGAAACTGCAGCGGACGGGAGCGTTACCGAGCGTGCGGTGTATACGGGTGCGTTTAACGGAGAACTGCCGATAACACGTGAGGAAATGGCGGTGCTTACAATGCACATATATCAGTATATGCTTGACAGCACGACCGCCTCAACGCTGAAAGCGGGGATTAAGGTCAATTTGTATGATATGGAGAGCATAAGCGTATGGGCGCAGCCGAGCGTAAGGCTTGCCGTGGCGCAGGGATTTATCGAGGGCATGGAGGACGGAAAATTCCACCCGGAGGATACGGCAACAAGAGCGCAGGCGGCGACTATAATGGGAAGAATCATAGATAACAAATAAAAGTCAGAAAGGATATGATAGCGATGTTCAGTAAAAAGCAAAAGCAGATTATCTGCATAGTTGTTGCTGCGGCAATGATTATTCCGCTGGGGATAAGTATTGTGTATATGTTTTTGTAAATTAAAAGCAATGCCGTGTATCCGACAAATTTGAATGTTCGGTACACGGCATTTTGTGTTTGATTATTAAAGATTAATCAGCTTTTCTCTTGTTTTTTCAACAAGGGTTATGCTGTCCGACGAGCTTTGCGGAGTTACAATGCCAGGCTTTTCGCCGTTTTCTATGCAGCTTATGAAATAAGCAATTTCTCCGTCGTAGCCGTCTACGTTTGAGATGTTGATGCCTATATCTCCTATTTTAGTTGCATCGGAAAAATTAATTTCATTTCCGCAGTCATAAACCTTTCCGTCCCTAAGCTCAACATATCCGTCCTCGAATATCGCTTTGTATTCTGCGGTAAACGGAATCTCGGTTTTATACCAGCCGCACTCCATGCTTACCGAAAAACCGTCATATATGTAGTCGGCAGATGCGTAGTTTGTTAAATTTTTCAGTCCGTAATACACACCTGAAATATCCTTAGGCATACCGAACACATACTGTACAAAATCTATGTCATGTATCATCAAATCAAGAACCGCATGACCGCTTTTTTTCTCGTCCTGCATCCAGTTTTCAAAGCTCCACATGGGAATACTGCCGATACGCTTCATATCAAGCCTCAGCAATTTTCCGTGACTGCCGGAATCTATAACGCTTTTCAGATATTTATAAGCATTCATAAACCTTACCACATGAGCCGTCATGAACAGCTTATCTGTTTTTGACGCAGCGTCAAGCAGCTTTTTTGCTTGAGTGCTGTTAAGAGCCATCGGCTTTTCGCAGAGTACATTTGCACCGCTTTCAAGAGCCTTTATTGACTGCTCCATGTGCAGATATGTCGGTGTGCATATATCGATAAGCTCCGGTTTTTCGTTTGCCAAAAGCTCATCAAAATCACTGTACAAATGCGCATCGCACCCTTGAGCTTTTTCTTTCAGCATATCGTAACGGACATCGCATAATGCAATAAGCTCTACGTTTTCCATGTTTTTATATATTTCGAAATGGCATCCGCCCATTCCGCCGACACCTACCAGTGCAACCTTCATTTAATATTCATTCCTTTCCTAAAATATCAGATTTTCAAGATATTCCTTTGCGTATTTAATATCCTCGATCTGTTCCTCTCCGCTGATTTCTCTCTCGATGGTGATTGCTCCGTCATATCCGATTTCTTTAAGCTTTGCGATAAATTTCGGATAATTTACTCTGCCTTCGCCTATCTTCTTTTCCACACCGAGGTCATGACCGTTTGTGGGGTATTCTCCGTCCTTGCCGTGAACTCCACGCACGTATTCGCCGAAAACATCAAGAGCGTCAACGGGATTTGCCTTGCCGTACATCAGCAGATTTGCGGGGTCGAGATTTACTCCGAGATTTCCCGTTCCTGCGTCCTCGATGATACGTTTTACCGCAATGGGCGTTTCCTGACCTGTTTCGAACAGGAAGTACTGACCGTTGTTTTTCATGTAGAGTGCAAGCTCCTTTATTGCACATAAAACCTCATGATATTCGGTTGATGAGGGGATTTCGGGCAAAAATCCCAAATGTGTTACAACATCGCATACGCCCAGCATTTTGGCAAAATCCGAACCCTTTTTCAATTCACGGCAGCGAATGTCGCGGTATGTTACGGGAACTATTCCCAAAGTGACGGGACCCGAATAGAAATCCCAAACCGCAGGCCCGCTCCAGCCGCACCAAAGTGCAGTGACGGTCACTCCGTATTTTGCTGCCGCTCTCTTTACGTTTTCGGCATTCTCCTCCGTCATAAGCTCCGTTGACCAGCAGTTGAGCTGACACGTTTCAAAGCCCAGTGACGTGAGCTTTTCAAAAGCACCGTCCATATCCTTTTCGAGCGGTATAATTACTCCAAGCTTCATAAAAATTTTCCTCCTTACGCTTGACTTTGTTATGGTTTTAGTATACAATGGATTTATGATATTTGCCATAAGTTTTTTGAGGACATATAGCATAAATTTGAGGTGTTGATATGAACGACATAAGCTTGTATGAAAAAATACCGGAAGAGGATTTTCCCATACGGATTTTGATGACTGAAAATTCCGTATGTGAATTTTATTTGCATTGGCATGAGCATACGGAAATTCAGTATATTTTTGAGGGCAGTGCAAAGCTGCATTACGGTGACAATGCTGCCGTTGTCGGCGAAAAGGAATGCTGTATTATAAACGGGAACGAGCTGCACGAGGGCAGCGGCGGATTATGCACAAGGGGAGTCATTATACTGCGGCCGTCGTTTTTTGAAAATAATCATATAATATTTGAAAATATCGTTAAGGATTCGGTTGTGTCTGAGCTGATTGAAAATATTTTCAAGGAATTTAAAACCAAGGATACATCATCAGCTCTTGCGATAAAAGGGTATACATATCTGCTTTTAACGTATTTGATACGAAATTACAGCGCACAGACTCTTACAGAGGCAACATACCGCCGACATTTTGAAAAGCTGAGCAAAATAAACAAGGCTGTAAAATATATAAGTGAGAATTATTCGGAAAATATAACTACCGAAATGCTTGCGGATATGGTGCATATGAGCGAGGGACATTTTTGCCATATCTTTAAGGAAGTGACCGGCAAAACCGCTAAGGAATACCTGAATGAGATACGCATATCAAAGGCGGAGCTGCTTCTTTGCGAAACGGAAATGACGGTTACCGAGGCGGCATTTTGCTGCGGGTTTTCCGATGCAAATTATTTTGCACGCATTTTCAAAAAATACAAAGGCAGAACACCAAGCTCCGTTCGCAACGGGAAGTAGCATATATTTGTTGTGCTTCAGCACTGTATTATTGTTTATTAGAAGATTGCTTGACACGTCGGCAGCGTTGTGATAGACTTTTTTCAGAAGCTTACCTTGCCGTAAAGATGCGGCTTGATCAAAAGCTTTTTCGAAGAGATGAAAAGGAGAATTAACCGATGAAAACATACGGTGTTGCTCTTATAGGCTGCGGCAAAATGGGAGCGGTTCATATGGAGCATATATACAGAAAAGAAAATATTAGTATACGGTGCGTGTGCGATACAAACCCGGAGCGTGCCGAGAGCTTTCGGCGCATATACGGAGCGGAGCGAGCCGAAACCGATCCGAATAAATGTATTGAAAGCAGTGACACGGATATTGTAATTATATCAACGTATCCATCATCGCATACGGTACTTCTTAAAAAATGCCTTGAACAGGGGAAACACGTTCTGTGTGAAAAGCCGATAGCGGCAAGTCGTGAGGACGGGGAGGAATTTATCCGTCTTGTAAAGGCTCATCCCGAATGTAAGGTGCTTGTGGGATATATTCTCCGTCATAACCATACATATAAAAAAGTCGCCGAGATGATACAGGGCGGAGCGATAGGCTCTCCCATCATCATACGCATGGCTCAGAATCATCATACAATGGATTGGGAGCGTTATTTGCATCTTATTAACGAAACATCTCCGATAATCGACTGCGGAGTGCATTATCTTGATGTTATGCAGTGGTTTACGGGGGAGAAAATCGCTGATATATCGGGAATAGGCGCAAGAACGGAGCCGTCCCTGCCAAATGGGAAATACAATTACGGACTCATAACGGTGCATCTTGACGGCGGTTCGGTTGGATATTACGAAGCGGGCTGGGCAAATACGATGTCATCGGGAAATCTGAAGGAGTTTGTAGGGCCTAAGGGGAGGATAAGGATCACTTATCAAAGGGACAGATTCAGCGACAGCGAGGAAGGTGACCTGATAGAATATTATAAATATCCCGAAAAGGAATACCAAATCATTAACATAAGCTGCGACCGTAAGCCGTCCGGGGAACAGCTTGATTATCTTATAAATATGATAGAAAACGATGTTGATCCGATGCCGACAATTGATGAAGTAAGCGAAAGCTTTAATGCGGCACTGGACGCAGACAGATATATAAGGGAAAGCCTTTGGAGTGGAAAATAAAACAAAAAATCCGCATGGTTATGCGGATTTTTACGTAAATGGAGGAAGGGATGGGATTCGAACCCACGGTACGAGTTAACGTACACAGCATTTCCAATGCTGCGCCTTCAACCTCTCGGCCACCCCTCCGTTCTTGAAAACCTCTATTACTATACCATATTATTGTCCAATTGTCAAGTATTTTTGCTAAATTAATTTATTATACGGCATAGTCCGGTATGAACGTTTCCCGCATATCGAGATACCCCATAAAGTCCTTCTGAATTTTTCCGTTGACTGTGAATTTCACCGTTGATATGTCCTTTATACTCGTCAGAGAATTGACAATCGAATAAACCGTCAAAAGCTCAATATCCCTGCCCTCGGCATGATTTTCCGCCATGGATTTTTTTATGTTCACGTAAGCCGTCTTATTTTCCACTCTTACACTCATGCAGCCGCGGATATGCGGTATTGTTCGCCGTATTTTCAGGTTATCGTCATCTCCCTCAATCAGCATGCGCAAAACAAGCTTAGCCTGCTCCTCGGAAGATAACTCGGGGATAGCCTTGCGCACGGGGATAAGCTTTAATATTTGTGCGTCGGTAAAATACAGCTTTACGTCTGTCTGGGGTACGGAAGGGCCGAAGGAGGCTGCCGTAATACCAAGACCTGCAATTAAAATTAGAATAAGTATAACTCGTTTCATATAAATCCTCCGTTCCGCCGCTCGTTTCGGCGGCATAAAAAAGAAAGATGTGCAGCGTATTTTTGCATTATCTTCCCATTATATTTCGGTGATATATTATATGCGGCAAAATCGGAAGATATTCCGTAATTATGATTAAAAAGTGTAAATAGCAGTGATTTTTGGTTAAAATAAGAGTATATAGGACTATTTTCTATAAATTTTGTTTAAAATACTTGAAAAACGGCGCAAAAGGTGATAGAATATGAATGTTATATATTCAATGTGAAAGGACACAATCATTATGCTTAGATATTTTACTGCGGGTGAAACTCACGGCAAATGCCTTACCGTAATTGTGGAGGGTATGCCGTCGGGAGTTAAAATAGATATTGAAAAAATAAATTCCGCTCTTGCCATGCGCCAAAAGGGACACGGCAGGGGAGGACGTATGCTGATAGAGCAGGACACTGCGGAGATACTGTCGGGAGTGAGAGGCGGATACACGCTCGGCAGCCCTATTGCACTTCGGATAGAAAACAAGGACTGGAAAAACTGGTCGGAAATTATGGGAACGGAAAGCTCCAACGGGAAAAAGTCGGTAGAATGTCCCCGTCCGGGTCATGCGGATTTAACGGGCGGCATGAAATACAATCACAGAGATTTACGAAATGTGCTTGAGCGGGCGAGTGCGCGCGAAACAGCTGCGAGAGTTGCGGCGGGTGCGCTTGCGGGACAGGTTTTAGATGAGTTTGGGATAAAGCTTTGCCGAAGGGTAGTAAGAATAGGCGAGGTAGAGGACAAGCCTTCGGCGTTTGACGAGGCTTTTTACAAGCGTGTTCTTAAGTCGCCGGTGGGCTTTGGCGATGCCGAATCGGAAAAGCTTGCGATGGAGCATATAGACGCAATCAAGAAAAACGGAGAGAGCGTGGGCGGAATTGTTGAAATAAGAGCGTTAAACGTTCCTCCCGGCTTGGGCAGCTATGTTCATTACGACAGGAAGCTTGACGCAAAGCTTGCGTTTGCAGTGATGAGTGTTCAGGCTATTAAGGGTGTTGAGATAGGAATCGGCTTTGATGCCGCAAAAACCTGCGGCTCGAATGTTCACGACTGCATAGAGTATGACGGTGGATATTACCGCACTACAAACAATGCCGGCGGCATAGAGGGCGGTATGTCAAACGGTGAGCCTATTGTTGTGCGTGCCGTCATGAAGCCGATCCCCACACTGTATAATCCTCTCGATACGGTAAACATTAATACAAAGGAGCCGGTTAAAGCGTCGGTGGAAAGAAGTGATGCCTGCGCTGTGCCTGCTTGCTCGGTGGTTGTTGAGTCGGCTGTCAAATTTGAGCTTGCGGCGGCATTCCTTGATAAATTCAGCGGCGACTGTATGGCAGACGTTGCGGCATATTATAAAGCATATATGGACAGAATAGGAAGGTTTTAGTTATTAAAAGGGCGGTGATGTCTTGTCTGAGGATAAAAATTTAATAAATAAGTGCAGACGCGGCAGCCGCGAAGCTTTTAATGAGCTTGTGCTGAAATATCAGGACAGGGTTGTCGGATTTGCATACAATATGCTTTCAAACCGTGAGGACGCTTATGATGCTGCACAGGAGGTTTTCATACGGGTGTATAAAAACATACGCACCTTTGAGGAAAAATCCTCGTTTGATACGTGGCTGTTTAAAATATGCTCCAATGTGTGCAAGGATTTTCTGAGGAAGCGTCAGGTGCGTGCCGGGGTGATAAGCATAGATACGGGCGATTATGATGAAAGCGGTAAGGAAATCGAGGATTCGAGATATACCCCGGAGGGTGCGCTTGAGAAATCGGAGGCTCAGCGGCAGCTCAGAATGGCAATGAGCCTTATAAAGGCGGAATATCGTGAGGTTATAGTTTACTGCGATATATATCGGAAAAGCTATGAAGAAACTGCAAAAATACTTAAATGTCCTGTCGGAACGATAAAATCAAGGCTGAGCAGGGCAAGGATAGCTCTCAAAAATCGTCTGGAGGAATGCGGTGACGTTGAGCTTTAGAAACAAACTAAATAATGCTCACTGAATTTTCAATCGCATTTGAAAAATTATGACTATTGTCAAAATTTTTCGTGTAAAATCAGAGATTTTACACAGTTCACATTGATAAAGTCTGCCAAAACAATTATGAAACGCTTTTAAGCTGCTATGCGGCTGCGTTTCATAATTGCTCGGCAGTCATTAAATAAGGGAATTTTCAGTATATGAAAAAAAATATAGAAAATTTCAAAAAAAGTGGAACAAAAACGGCGGTTAATACGTCTAATATTGTGAATGATGTTAATATATGAGATAAATTCGGAAAGGAGGTAAGCAAATGGATTGTACGCAATTTGAAAAGCTTCTCGGTGAGTATGAAGTATTGGACAGCAATCAAAGAGTCGATATGATGAGTCATGCCGAGGAATGTGATATATGTGCAAAGCGGCTTGCGGATTATATGGCGATGCAGAATAATCTGAGGGCGCTGCCTAAGCTTACTGCTCCCGAAGATTTTCTTTCAAGCTTAAATAAACGTATAGATGACGAAAAAATCAAGCAGGAAAGACCTAATCTTGCAAAAAGCTTCAGAATGTACGGCTACCGTTATGGTGCTGCCGCTGCTTGTGTTGTTCTTGCGGCGGCTATCGGTGCGGGATTGCCGGATATTATAGATAAGATGAACAATCCCAATAACGGTGTTATCAGCGAGGTTGATTTGACCGATGATTTTGATGATAAGATATTTAATTCGGCGGTTGAAACGGAAAAGCCGAGTGCTTCGCCGTCCGCTGCGCCGAGTGCATCAGCAGCACCTACAGCCGCTCCTGCGGTTAAGCCGTCAGCAACGGCAAAACCTCTTGCAACTGCAATACCGTCTGCTGCAAAAGCAACGACAAAGCCTAAGGCAACGGCAACTGCGAAGCCTGAGGTTAAGGCAACAGCAAAGCCGGAGGCGGCAACGCAAACACCGGCAGAGCCTGCGGTGACAGATGCACCGCCATCAACTGAAGTACAGACATTTCATGGAGGCGACGCTCCGAGCGTAACTGCTGCGTCAGCCTCTGCTATACCTGCACCGTCGGATGCAAACAATGAACCGAATGTGCCGGCAGCGGCGAGCGTTCTTGAGCCGGAGGTATACGCACTGCCGACTCAGGCGGCGGGAGGGAGAAGAAGCGTTCCCGAAAGCAATGCAATAGAGGTATCCTATGCAAATGCCGAAAGAGCTAAGGAAATAATCAACGAATATTCGATGAGCAGTGACGGTGATTGCTATAATGTAAGCGCCGATGTGCTTGACGAGATGCTGGCTGCAATGAGCAGCGCAGGAATAGAAATTGATGAAAGCAGCATTGAAATGAACGATGATACCGTAACATTCAGACTTATAATTTCATAAAAAAACTGCTGTGCCGGGGGATTACCTCAGCACAGCAGTTTTTTAATATTAAACGGGATAGGTTTTATTCTCCATATCTACCAAATCTGCGTCTATTTTATATTTCTGCGCACGTCTGTATTCAAAGAACTTAACGGCTACCTGACCGAACAATGCGTAGGACAATACGTCCTCAGGCTGTTCAATCCACTCCGCACATTCCTTGGTGAGCTTATCAAGCTCATTGTCGATAAGATCCGCCGGACGGCAGGTAATTCTTTCCTCATCGCCGATTATCTTTTTAACAAGCTCAGGATCGATCTCAACAGGACACTTTCCGTATTCGCCTCTTACGATGCCCTTTGTTTCCTTTGATACCATCTTGTATCTTTCGCCCATAAGAACGTTAAGAACCGCCTGTGTGCCGACAATCTGTGATGACGGAGTAACAAGGGGAGGATAACCCATATCCTTTCTTACTCTCGGAACTTCCTTCAGTACCTCATCATATGCGTCCTCACGTCCCTGCTGCTTAAGCTGCGAAACGAGGTTTGACAGCATACCGCCCGGAACCTGATACTTCAGCGTGTTTACATCAACGCCCATTACCTTCGGATTCATAAGACCGCTTGCAAGATACTTTTCTCTGAGCGGCTTAAAGTATTCACTTATCTCAACAAGCTTGTCAAGGTCATAGCCCGTATCATACGGAGTACCCTGGAGAGCCGCAACGATAGGCTCTGTGGGAGGCTGTGATGTTCCCATTGCAAGAGGTGACATAGCGCAGTCGATTACGTCAACGCCTGCCTCTATTGCCTTAAGATAAACCATTGACGCCTCACCGCTTGTGTAGTGAGTGTGAAGCTGAATGGGGATGTTGACGGTTTCCTTCATAGCCTTCACAAGGTCATATGCCGTGTAGGGGAGAAGGAGACCTGCCATGTCCTTGATACAGATTGAATCTGCGCCCATATCCTCAAGCTGCTTTGCCATCTTTGTAAAGGTTTCGATCGTGTGAACAGGGCTTATCGTATAGCATACGGTAGCCTGAACGTGACCTTTTTCCTTTTTGCAGGCATTTATTGCACATTCGAGGTTTCTTACGTCGTTTAATGCGTCGAATATTCTTAAAATATCGATACCGTTTGCAATTGATTTCTGAACAAAATATTCAACAACATCATCTGCGTAATGTCTGTAGCCTAAAATATTCTGACCTCTGAAAAGCATCTGCAAAGGTGTTTTCTTTGCCTTGTCCTTGATTTTTCTCAGTCTTTCCCAGGGATCTTCGTTAAGAAATCTCAGACAGGAATCAAAGGTAGCTCCGCCCCAAGCCTCAAGCGAATGATAGCCTACCTCGTCGAGCTTCTCAACGATGGGAAGCATCTCGGCGGTAGTCATTCTTGTTGCTATAAGGGACTGGTGAGCATCTCTAAGGACTGTTTCTGTAATTTTAACAGGTTTTGCCATAGTTATATTCACTCCTTATTTCTAAAATTAAATGTTTGCGAACAGTGAAAGGAATACACCGGCGGCAACTGCCGAGCCGATAACTCCGGCAACGTTCGGGCCCATTGCGTGCATGAGCAGGAAGTTTGAGGGGTTTTCCTTTTGTCCTACAGTCTGTGATACACGGGCGGCCATTGGAACGGCGGACACGCCTGCCGATCCGATAAGCGGATTAACCTTGCCCTTTGTAAGCACGTACATTAAATCTCCCAGCAGCAGACCGCCAATTGTTGAGAAACAGAAGGCGATAAGACCGAGTACGATAATACCGAGCGTCTGCGGGTTGAGGAAGCTTTCAGCCGTTGCGGTAGCACCGACTGTGATTCCGAGGAAGATTGTAATTATGTTCATTAATTCGTTCTGAGCTGTTTTTGCAATTCTGTCAACAACTCCCGATTCCTTCATTATGTTACCGAGCATGAGGCAGCCGACAAGCGAAACTGCATCGGGGATTATAAGACCTACGACTATTGTAACTATAATGGGGAAAAGTATTTTTTCCGTCTTGCTTACGGGTCTGAGCTGCTCCATTACAACGCCTCGTGCCTTTTTCGTTGTCAACAGCTTCATAAACGGAGGCTGAATGATAGGGATAAGCGCCATGTATGAATATGCGGCAACCGCAATAGCCGGTAAGAGTGCGGGTGCGAGCGATTTTGTAACATAAATCGCCGTAGGACCGTCGGCACCGCCGATGATACCTATTGAGCCTGCCTCCTTAACGCCGAAGCTGATTGACGGAACAAGCGCACTCAGCACAAGCGCACCGAGGAAGGTGAAAAATACACCGAACTGCGCGGCAGCACCGAGAAGAATACTTTTGGGGTTTGCAATGAGCGGACCGAAATCCGTCATGCAGCCGATACCTACGAATATAAGCGGCGGATAGATTCCGAGCTTAACGCCGAGGTACAGCAAATCAAGCAGACCGCCGTAGGATACCACTCTCTGAATATCGATATGCCCGTCAATCATGTATGCCGGATCGGTGAAAAATTCGGTGTGCATCATAATCGCACTTGAATCCTTGAGCATGGGCAGATTGGTAAGCAGCATACCGAAAGCTATCGGGAGCAGCAGAAGCGGCTCAAACTTTTTGACTATGGCAAGATACAGCAGCACACAAGCAATGGCAATCATAATAGGCGTTCCGAATACCTGCAAAAAATTCTCGCCGGAGCTTAACGCCGTCTGAGCATTTTGGATCATCGCAGCCATACCTGTGGACTGTAAAAAGCCTAATAAACTTTCTAACACGTTACGTCACCACTTTCTTTCTTGATTTATTAAGAATTAGTTTACGGAAACGATAACGTCGCCGCTGTTTACGCTGTCGCCTGCGCTTACGCTTATGCCTGCAACAGTACCCTCAACGCCGGCAAAAATTTCGTTCTCCATCTTCATCGCCTCAAGAACGGCAACGAGAGTGTCCTTTGTTACCTTGTCGCCGACATTTACCTTGACCGATACGATTGTGCCGGGCATGGGAGCCTTTACCTGCTGTGCGCCGGCAACGGGAGCTGCCTTGGGAGCGGGTGCTGCCTTAGGTGCGGCAGCGGGTGCTGCGGGTGCAGCTACGGGAGCGGGAGCGGGTGCGCTCGGTGCTCCGCCGATTTCTTCTACGTCAACCTCATAGGTTTTTCCGTTTACTGTTATGTTAAACTTTCTCATTATTATTTACCTCCTCAGGATAATCTGTTACTGATGGTTTCGGTTACGCCTGCTTTATTCCAGGCGGGTACGCTATTGTTTACTCTTCTGTAAGATTTTATCTTAAGATTGTAGGTAGATGTATTCAAGCTTGCCGCAACGGCTGCCGTCAGCACTGCGATAAGCTCCTCATCATCGGGTTCGTCCGATACCGCTGCTTCCTCAGCCGGAGCGGGAGCGGGTGCCGCCTGAACGGGTGCTGCCGTCTTTTCCGGATTCTTGTAAAAAATAACCTTGAAAAGATACAGCACTATCATCAATATTACAAGGACGGAGAACACTATCGTCAGACCCAACCCCGTAACCTTTAAGCCGGTTCCGAGTGCGTCGCCGAAAGTCAGATTCTGCCCTGTAAGCAATGCCTGTGATAATTCCATAATTTACGCTCTCCTTTCGATTATACCGGGAGATTACCGTGCTTCTTTGCCGGCAGCGAATCGCGCTTTGACATAAGCATCTCAAGTGCTGCGATTATTCTCGGTCTTGTCGAATCGGGTTCGATAACATCATCCACATAGCCTCTTGCAGCAGCAATATAAGGCGATGCAAACTTGTTTCTGTATTCCTGGATTTTTTCGGCTCTTGTTGTTATCGGGTCTGCGCTGTCTGCAATATCCTTCTTAAAGATAATGTTTGCCGCACCGTCCGGACCCATAACGGCAATCTCAGCCGTAGGCCATGCCATAACTATATCGGCTCCGACGTGCTTTGAGCTCATTGCTATATATGCTCCGCCGTAAGCTTTCCTTAATATAACGTTAATCTTGGGGACGGTAGCCTCACTGTAAGCATAAAGCAGCTTAGCGCCGTGACGGATAATGCCGCCCTGCTCCTGGTCAACACCGGGGAAGTAGCCCGGAACGTCAGTAAGCGTTACAAGAGGAATGTTAAAGCTGTCGCAGAAACGGATAAAGCGTGCCGCCTTGTCCGAAGAATTGATGTCGAGCGAGCCTGCCATAACCTTGGGCTGGTTTGCAACTATACCGACAGTGATGCCGTTCATTCTTGCAAAGCCGACAACTATATTCTTTGCGAAGTTTTCCTGTACCTCCATGAAATCTCCGCCGTCCGCAAGCTGTACGATAACTTCCTTAACATCATAAGCCTTGCCCGGCTCATCGGGGACGATTGTCGAAAGACTCTCCGACAGTCTGTTTATCTCGTCCGTAGCCAGAGCAACCGGAGTTCCCTCAAGATTGTTTGACGGCAGGAACGAAAGAAGTCTTCTTATCTGTGCGATACATTCCTCGTCCGAGGAAGCTGTGAAGTGAGCCACACCCGATTTTTCCGAGTGTACCTTTGAGCCGCCCAAATCGTCTGCCGTAACGTCCTCGCCGGTAACGGATTTAATTACCTGAGGACCTGTAATGAACATCTGCGATGTTTTGTCTACCATAAATATAAAGTCTGTGATAGCCGGCGAATAAACTGCGCCGCCTGCGCACGGACCCATGATTACGCTTATCTGGGGGATTACGCCGGAGTTTCTTGTGTTGCGGAAGAAAATATCGCCGAAGCCCGAAAGTGCGTCGATACCCTCCTGTATTCTTGCTCCGCCGGAATCGTTCATTCCGATTATCGGTGCGCCCATTTTAGCCGCCATATCCATAACCTTGCAGATTTTTTTTGCGTGCATCTCGCCCAGAGAGCCTCCGATTACGGTAAAGTCCTGTGCGTACACATAGGTAAGACGTCCGTCAACCGTTCCGTAGCCGGTAACAACGCCCTCACCCGGTGCTTCCACACAATCCATGCCAAATTCGGTGCATCTGTGGGTAACGAATGCGTCAATTTCAACAAAGCTGCCCTCGTCGAGAAGCATATTAATTCTTTCGCGGGCCGTAAGCTTGTTGGCGTCATGCTGCTTTTTTATTTTAGCTTCGCCGCCGCCTTTTTCAATTTGGCTTCTGCGGTATTGCAGTTCAGTCAGTTTATCAACTGTTCCCATGATTCAACCTCCATTTTATTTGATTATGCAGGCATTGCATAATGCCTGTAAGCTGTATTTATAATCGAAAAAATTCGCTATAATATACCTATTTTATATTATACCTTATTTACGCATTTTTTGCAATGTTTTTTTACAGGTGTTAGCATTTAAAAATATTGTTATTTTTTTGTCGTTATTTGGCTAACTTACACAAAAGCAAGCTTTAAAGCCGCCGATATATATAATGCGGAAACAAACTAATGTATATAAAATGAAATAATAGCAAAAAATATATTGACAACAGAGGGATTTTGATGTATAATCTATAGCAGAACATATGAATAGATGTTCATATATTAACTGACAGGAGATAATTACGATGAATGTATATATGGATAACAATGCTACCACGCGCATGAAGCCGGAGGTAGCGGAGGCTATGCAGCCGTACTTTACCGAGATATACGGCAACGCTTCGTCCCGATTTTACGGAGTGGGACGTGCCGCAGAGCAGGCACTGATGAAAATGCGTGAGAGCGTAGCCGCAAGCATCGGAGCGGAGCGTGCAAATGAGATATATTTCACAGGCTCCGGCTGTGAGGCGGACAACTGGGCAATCAAGGGCATTGCGTTTGCCAACCGAGGCAGAGGCAATCATATTATAACATCAAAAATCGAGCATCACGCCGTTTTGAATACGTGCAGCTATCTTGAAAAGCATGGCTTTGAGGTGACGTATCTTGATGTTGACGAATACGGCTTTGTGAATCCGGAGCGTCTTGAGGCGGCTATTACGGAAAATACGATTCTTATAAGCATTATGACCGCAAACAATGAAATAGGCACGATTCAGCCTATAAAGAAAATCGGTGAAATTGCCAAAAAGCATAAGATAATTTTCCATACGGACGCAGTTCAGGCGGTAGGGCATATGAAGCTTGACGTTAAGGAGCTGGGAGTTGATATGCTGTCGATGTCGGCACATAAATTCCATGGTCCGAAGGGAGTGGGTGCTCTTTACATCAGAAACGGAGTAAGGATAGACAACCTTATCCACGGCGGAGGTCAGGAGAGAGGCAAGCGTGCCGCAACGGAAAATCTTGCGGGCATTGCGGGACTTGCCAAGGCACTTGAGATTGCGGTTCGTGACCTTGAGCCGAACATGGCGGTTATGACGGAAAAGCGTGATCGTCTGATTAAGGGAATAAGCGAGAAAATACCGTATGCAAAGCTTAACGGACCTGTGGGTGAGGGGAGATTATGCAATAATGTAAATTTCTCGTTTAAATATATAGAAGGCGAATCAATATTGATGCTGCTTGATATGTACAATATTGCGGCATCAACGGGAAGTGCCTGCGCTTCGGGGTCGCTTGACCCGTCACACGTGCTTTTGGCGATCGGGCTGCCGCATGAAATTGCGCACGGCTCGCTGAGACTGAGCTTAAGCGAGGAAACGACGGATGAAGAGGTGGATTACGTGCTTGACGTGCTGCCGCAGATTGTTCAAAGACTTCGTGATATGTCGCCTCTTTATGAGGAAGTTTTAAGAAAGGATTGATATATAATGTACAGTGAAAAGGTAATGGATCATTTTGCTCATCCGAGAAATGTCGGTGAGATAGAAAACGCAAATGCCGTAGGAGAGGTCGGCAACGCAAAATGCGGAGATATTATGAAAATTTATATGGATATTGAGGATAATATCATCAAGGACGTAAAGTTCAAGACCTTCGGCTGCGGCGCTGCGATAGCGACAAGCTCAATGGCAACGGAGATGGTTAAGGGTAAGACCGTTGACGAGGCGCTTCAGCTTACGAACAAGGCTGTTATGGAGGCTCTTGACGGACTTCCGCCCGAAAAGATTCACTGCTCGGTGCTTGCCGAGGAGGCTATCGCTTCGGCAATTCAAGACTACAAAAAAAGACAGGGACTTGAGTCGGACGAGAACGACAAAAACTGCAAGGGCTGCTGCCGCACGTGCCGTTCGGGAGAATGAGATTAATTAAATAGTCGGATAAAAACAAAAACTCTTGAAAGACCGATTACCGGTCACATTCAAGAGTTTTTATGTTTGTTTGGAAAACTGCTTTGTATTTTTATGCGTTTAAAACAGCCTGTTTCATGCTTTTTACGTATTCGCCGACAGGCTGTGCTGCGTCTTTGCCGTATTTTTCTATAATTTTGATTATTGCCGAGCCGACTATTGCTCCGTCCGATACCGCTGCCATTTTGGATGCCTGTTCGGGTGTGGATATGCCAAAGCCTATCGCACAGGGGACATCGGTGTTTTTGCGAACCATGGCAACGAGAGAGCTTAGATCCGTGGATATTTCGTTTCTCGTTCCCGTAACGCCGAGACTTGACACTATGTATATAAATCCCTTTGCCTCACGGCTTATCATTTCCACACGCTTGTCCGATGTCGGAGCGATAAGAGATATAAGGTCAACGTCATATTTTTCGCATATGGGAAGAAATTCGTCCTTTTCCTCGAACGGCAAATCGGGAAGTATAAGTCCGTCAATGCCTATTTCCCGGCATGATGAGATGAATTTCTCCGCACCGTAGGAAAATACTACGTTTGCATAGGTCATAAACACCATAGGGGTCGTAACGTCCTTTCGGAGCGTGCGAACCATATCGAAAATTTTGTCGGTTGTTACACCGCCGGCAAGCGCACGTATATTTGCGCCTTGTATAACGGGACCCTCGGCGGTTGGGTCGGAAAACGGAATACCAAGCTCAATTAGATCTGCGCCGTTTTCGGCTGCGGAACGGACGATTTCGATTGTTGTATCAAGATCGGGATCGCCGCAGGTTATAAACGGTATAAATGCCTTGCCGTTTTCAAATGCTGATTTTATCTTACTCATAAATATTCTCTCCTCTGTATCTTGCTATCTGGGCGCAGTCCTTGTCACCTCTGCCCGAAACCGTTATGACGATTATTTTATCCTTATCCATTGTCGGAGCAAGCTTTATTGCGTGAGCTATTGCGTGAGCCGACTCGATTGCGGGTATAATACCCTCTGTTTTGGAAAGATATTCAAAGGCGCACACCGCCTCCTCGTCCGTAACGGGAACGTACTCTGCTCTGCCGATGTCGTGAAGATGGGCGTGCTCCGGACCTACTCCGGGGTAATCAAGACCTGCCGAAATTGAATATACGGGTGCTATCTGACCGTATTCGTCCTGGCAGAAATACGATTTCATTCCGTGGAAAATTCCAACGCTGCCGGTGTTGACCGTTGCCGCTGTTTCAAAGGTATCTATCCCTCTGCCCGCCGCCTCGCAGCCGATAAGCCTTACGTCCTTGTCCTCGATGAAGTTGTAAAAGCTGCCCATAGCGTTTGAGCCGCCGCCCACACACGCTATCACAGCGTCCGGCAGACGTCCCTCTTTTTCGGCAAGCTGATATTTTATTTCACGTGATATTACCGACTGAAAATCACGCACGATGGTGGGGAATGGGTGAGGACCCATTACAGAGCCGAGACAGTAGTGGGTATCGGAAATTCTCTTTGTCCACTCACGCATTGCCTCCGAAACAGCGTCCTTTAAGGTTGCGGTGCCGGTTGTTACGGGAACGACCTCCGCACCGAGCAGCTTCATTCTGTATACGTTAAGCGCCTGACGCTCCGTATCCTCCTTGCCCATGAATATAACACATTCCATGTTCATAAGAGCCGCAGCGGTGGCTGTTGCAACGCCGTGCTGACCTGCGCCCGTTTCGGCTATGAGCCTTGTTTTGCCCATTTTTTTGGCAAGCAGCGCCTGACCGAGAACGTTGTTTATTTTGTGAGAACCGGTATGGTTTAAATCCTCACGCTTGAGATAAATTTTTGCGCCGCCCAGATCCTTTGTCATTTTTTCGGCATAGTACAATCTTGACGGTCTGCCGGCGTATTCGTCCAACAGTTCGGTAAGCTCTTTGTTGAAATCCGCATCGTTTTTGTAATGCTCATAAGCCTCCTCAAGCTCAATGATTGCATTCATAAGAGTTTCCGGTATATACTGACCGCCGTGTATTCCGAATCTTCCTTTTGGGTTTGTCATATCAGTTATTTCCTTTCAATTTTATTTTATCTGCATTTCTTACGGCATTTACAAATGCCGCCATTTTGTTTTTATCCTTTAAATTATCCGTTTCAAGCGAGGAGCTTGCGTCTGCCGCATACGGTTTATACCTTAATATTGCGTCACCGACGTTTTCGGCATTGATACCTCCGGCGAGGAAAAACTCACGCTTGATACCGCTTATCAGTGAATGTTCAAATAAATTTCCGCTGCCCAGACCCGAATCAAGCAGTATAAAATCCGCCATAGATGTATTCGCTGCGGAAATATCGCTTTCGGATTTGATTTTGAACGCTTGTATAATCGGACAGTCAATGCGGGTGCGGAGTGTTCGTATGTATTCGTCATTCTCATGCCCATGAAGCTGAACGGCAGATATAGTGCCGTTTTTTACGAGCATTTCTATGTTCTGTATAGCTTCGTCAACAAAAACTCCTACAGGGGTTATTCCGCTGTTTAAGTGCATACTCAGCTCATAAGCTTTTTGAAAGCTTACGCTGCGCTTGCTTTTTTCGTAAAACACAAATCCGATAAAGTCCGGCATGAGCGAATTTACCGCTTCAATATCACATAAGCGTGACATACCGCATAATTTTATTTTTGTCATACCGCACCTCTCAGTTCACGCAGCTTTTGCTTTTTGTCGGCGGCACGCATAAGTGTTTCGCCTATGAGAACGGCGTCCGTGCCGGACTCACGCAGAAGCCGTATGTCCTCGGCGGATTTTACACCGCTTTCGGATACGAATATTATATCGGAAGGAACAAGCTCCCGCATACGGCGGCTGTTGTCCGTATCAACCGTAAAATCCTTGAGATTGCGGTTGTTTACACCTATGATTCTTGCCCCTGCGTTGATTGCCGAATTAATTTCCGATTCGTCATGCGCCTCGACAAGTGCGGATATTCCGAGAGAGTCACAGATTTTTATGTAATCCTTGATTAAATTCTGCGGAAGGATCGAGCATATAAGCAATACTGCCTTTGCGCCGAGCAGCTTTGCCTCATAAATCATATATTCGTCAACGGTAAAATCCTTTCTGATGCACGGTATGTTGACTTTGGCGGTTATTTCCCTCAGATATTCATCGCTGCCGAGGAATTTGCTTGGCTCTGTCAGAACGGAAATACAGTCTGCGCCCGCCGCCTCGTACTCGCTTGCTATCTGAAGATACGGAAAATCGGGCGAGATAAGTCCCTTCGAGGGTGATGCCTTTTTACACTCGCATATGAACGAAATATCGTCCTTTTTAAGAGCATTTTCAAACTCAAAATCCCCTGTAGGCAACGCAAATGCTCTGCTTTTTATCTCGTCCGCCGATATGCGCTGCTTTGACGCTTCAACACGCTCTCGTGCGGTTTGGGCGAGAATATCAAGTATATTCATTAAAAATACCTCACTTGTTTGAAACTTCGATGAATTTATCGAGTGTCTGAGCCGCCTTGCCGGAGTCGATAAGCTCTGCGGCAAGCTCAATGCCCTCACGCATGGAATCCGCTTTGCCGCCTATGTACAGAGCTGCGCCCGCATTCATAAGAACGGCGTTTCTCTTGTGACCCTTTTCGCCGTTTAATATCGCTCTTGTGATACGTGCGTTTTCCTCCGGTGTGCCGCCCTTTAAATCCTCCTTGGTGCAGCGTTCAAAGCCGAAATCCTCGGGGGTGATCGTATATGTCTTGTACCAGCCTTCCTTAAATTCGCAGACTGTTGTGGGGGCACTTAAGGATATTTCGTCAAGCTTGTCTTTGCCGTATACCACCATTCCTCTTTTTACTCCGAGATTCATAAGCACACGTGCAAGCGGCTCAACGAGATATTCGTCATACACTCCGAGCAGCTGCAAATCGGGGGAGGCTGGGTTTGTAAGCGGACCGAGAATGTTAAATACGGTTCTGAAGCCGAGTTCCTTTCTGATTGCACCGACGTATTTCATTGATGAGTGGTATTTCTGCGCAAAGAAGAAACACATTCCCGCCTCATTAAGCAGCTCAACGCATTTTTCGGGATCCTGCTGAATGTTTACGCCGAGAGCCTCAAGACAATCTGCCGTACCGCACTGCGAGGAGGCTGCTCTGTTGCCATGCTTTGCGACTTTCATTCCGCCCGCAGCGGCAACAAGTGCCGAGGTGGTTGAAATGTTAAAGCTGTGCGCACCGTCGCCGCCGGTGCCGACAATTTCAAAAATCTCCATATCCGTGTTTACCTTTGTTGCGTGCTCACGCATCGCCGCCGCACAGCCGGCTATTTCGTCGGTTGTTTCGGCTTTTGCGCTTTTTGTGGAAAGAGCCGCAAGGAATGCTGCGTTTTGCGTAGGTGTTGTTTCGCCGCTCATGATTTCGTTCATTACCGAATATGCCTCGTCAAAGGTTAAATCCTGTTTGTTTACAATTTTTACTATAGCTCCTTTAATCATCGTAATCCTCCGTTCCGAACTGTTATATATTTAAAAAATTTTTAAGCATCTGCCTGCCGTAGGGCGTCATTATCGATTCCGGGTGAAACTGAACGCCGTAAATCGGATAGTCCCTGTGCTGCACCGCCATAATCTCGTTATCCGCCGTGACTGCCGTAACCTCAAGGCAATCGGGGACAGTATCATATGCCGCCGCAAGCGAATGATAGCGTGCAACGAGCATTTTTTCGGGACAGCCTTCAAAAAGAGGAGAGCCTGTTTTTACCGTAACCTCCGACTGCTTGCCGTGCATGAGCCGCTTTGCGTATGTGATTTCCGCTCCGAAAGCTGCGCATATCGCCTGATGCCCCAAGCATACGCCGAGTGTGGGTATTTCTTTGCCGAGAATTTTCGCTGCCTCGACCGTGATGCCCGCATCTTCGGGCTTGCCGGGTCCGGGTGATAAAATTATTTTCTCCGGAGCAAGCGTTTCTATATCGCCGACCGTCATTTCATCATTTCTGATAACACGTATATTTGGGTTCAGCTCTCCTATAAGCTGATAAAGATTATATGAAAAGCTGTCGTAATTATCTATTAAAAGTATCATGATTTTCACCGATCCTTTCCGTGCTGGTGTGCGTCAATGCTCGATTTCCTCGGCGTATTTCAATGCGTTGATAACCGCCGCAGCCTTGTTAAGACATTCCTGATATTCCTTTTCGGGAACGGAATCATAAACTATTCCCGCACCGCTGCGGACAAACACCTTGCCGTTTTTCTTGTATGCTATCCGTATTGCGATGCACGTGTCAAGATTGCCCGTGAAATCAATATATCCTATCGCACCGCCGTATATGCCGCGCTTATTGTTTTCAAGCTCGCCTATAAGGCGGCAGGCTCTGATTTTCGGAGCACCGGAAAGAGTTCCGGCGGGAAGAACGGAGCTTACGGCATCAAGAGCGTCACAATCGTCCCTTATTTCTCCCCGAACCGTTGAGCCTATGTGCATAACGTGGGAAAAACGTTCGATAGAATGAAGCTTTTCAACCTCAACCGTACCGAATTTGCTTATTCTGCCGAGATCGTTTCTGCCCAAATCCACAAGCATATTATGCTCGGCAAGCTCCTTTTCATCCGCAAGCAGCTCACGTTCGAGAGCGTTGTCCTCGGCGTCCGTTTTCCCTCTGGGACGTGTTCCGGCAAGAGGGAAGGTGTGAAGAACTCCGTCCTCAAGCTTTACGAGAGTTTCCGGAGATGCACCCGCAACCTCGACGTCCGTCCCGGAGAAATAGAACATATACGGCGACGGATTTATCGTTCTCAGCACACGGTAGGTGTTAAGCAGACTGCCCTCAAAAGGTGCGCTCAGGCGGTTTGAAAGCACAATCTGGAAGATGTCGCCTTCCTTAATATAATGCTTTGCCTTCTCGACCATGGAGCAGTATTCTTCTTTTGAAAACAGCGCCGTCACATCACCCGTCATATGCCCGGCAGGTTCATGCTTTTTCTCGCCGTTAGTTAAAAGCTCCCGGAGACTGTTAAGCTCAAATACGGCTTTGTTGTAGCCTGTTTCCGGGTCGTCAAGGCTCATGTTTACGATAAGTATTATCTTGTTTTTTACGTTGTCAAAGGCGATAACCTTGTCAAAAAGCATAAGGTCAACGTCCTTAAAGCCCTCGGTATCGGTTACGTCAATTCGCACTGACGGCTCGCTGTAGCCGAGGTAGTCATAGGAAAAATATCCCACAAGTCCACCGGTAAAGGACGGAAGATAATCAAATTTCGGACTTTTATACTGCGCCAGTATCTCTCTTATTTTTTCGGTGGGATTGTCGGTGGTTATTTTTATTCCGCCGATGTTCATTTCGCTGCCGCGGCAAGTTATCTCAAGCTTTGGGTCAAATCCCAAAAACGTATATCGTCCCCATTTTTCGCTGTCGGCAACGGATTCGAGAATATAGCAGTGATTGGATACGTTTTTCAGTATCTTCAGTGCCTCTATCGGAGTGCAGATGTCGGAGAGGATTTCGCAGCTTACGGGAAGGATTTTGTATTGTCCCAATGCGGCGATCTCCTTTGCACGTTCAAGAGCGGGCAAGTATTTCATATGGCATTAACTCCCTTCAAAAGCTCTGTCGGGACAAGCTTTTGCATACAAAAACGTCCCTGACAGAAAAATAGTATCTGTCAAGGACGAATATATCAACTCAATATCCGCGGTGCCACCTTGAATTTGCGGCATAGTGCCGCACTCTCAGCAGAGTACCAACATACTCCCGACTTCTCACGCAAGTCTTACGTCAGTGCATTTAACACTGCCCTCAGCAGCCCATATTACTCGGACGATTTTTGCGGAACTCACACCGTAATCCGCTCGCTCTTAAAAACCGATTTCCG
This sequence comes from Clostridia bacterium, assembly GCA_034090805.1. GTDB lineage: Bacteria > Bacillota > Clostridia > UBA1381 > UBA1381 > Ornithomonoglobus_A. Next base: position 2,111 of record JAXDRV010000099.1, on the reverse strand, counting down.
ACTTTTTTCTGCCTCAACGGTTTAAAAATCTTAATTTAAGATTATTATACTACCTCAAAAGCGGTTTGTCAATAGCTTTTTTGATTTTTTTACTTTTTTTTCGGCAGCGAATTGAAATCGATTGACATATTAATCTGCGGGTGATATAATATGTAATAGGAAATTTTAGCGAAAAGGGAGGCGGCGGCAATGGAGGAAATAGAAAAAATGGTAGGCATTATTGCCGAAAGCTATAAAAAATATGATTTAACCGTACGCATAGACGGAGAAAATATGCTCAATAAGGAGCTGATAATAAAAATAGTCGGCGAAATAAGAAAGGTGCTTTTCCCCGGATATTTTGACACGAACAGGGTCAGGAGCGAGTACCTTAAATTTTTGATCGGCGAAAGACTGGAATTTATACAGTATAATCTGAAAAAGCAGATAGCAAAGGCACTTGGTAATCAGGACGTATGCGGCGGCTGCCGAAAGTCTGTTATTAACGGAAAGGCTGAGGAGATAACATATAAATTTATAGAAAAAATTCCTCAGATACGGGAATACCTGTATACGGATATAAAAGCAGCGTATGACGGTGACCCGGCGGCGTACAGTACTGACGAGATTATATTTTCATACCCTGGTGTAATGGCTATCACCGTATACAGAATCGCTCATGAGCTGTGGCTGCTTGAGGTGCCGATGATACCGAGAATCATGTCCGAATACGCTCACAGTGCAACTGGAATAGATATTCACCCCGGCGCAACGATTGGAAAATATTTCTTTATCGACCACGGAACGGGAATTGTAATAGGCGAAACCACCGAAATAGGCGACAACGTAAAAATCTACCAGGGAGTTACTCTCGGCGCACTGTCAACAAGAAAGGGGCAGCAGCTTAAGGGAGTCAAGCGTCACCCGACAATCGGCGATAACGTGACGATATATTCGGGAACGACAATTCTCGGCGGCGATACCGTGATAGGCAGCGGCGCACCGATCGGAGGAAACGCATTTATAGTAAATTCCGTTGACAAAGGAATGAAAGTAAGCGTAAAAGCACCGGCACTGCAATTCAGTCCGGGCGAGCAGCAGGAATGGGATTTTTGGGAAATATAACGGTCAAAGGAGTAAGCGGTTTTAATTATGAAAGAAAAAATATATACAATACCGGTAAACGAGGCATATGAAACGGACTGCGAATGTCCGCTTTGCCTGCTGGAAAAAAAGCTTGAGGCGGAGGCTGTTGAGTACGAGCTTGGAGCTGCCATGATGGAGGCGGATCATCGAGAGGAATCAAACGGAAAGGGCTTTTGCGGCAGGCATTTTGAGATGATGTTCACAAGCGGAAACAAGCTCAGTCTTGCGCTTGTTCTCGACACTCATCTTGAGGAGCAGAGAAAACGATTGGAAAAATGCGCAAAGACGAAAAAATCGAGCGGCGGGCTGTTTCGGAAAAGCTCCGCCGCTCAAACCGCCGAGGCTGCCGCAGCAGCGCTTAAGGAAACGGAGGACACGTGCATGGTTTGCGAAAAGGTAAACCGTACAATGGAGCGGTATGCTGATGTGCTGCTGTATATGTGGGCAAATGATGAAGATTTCCGAAAGAAATTCGATAATTCCAAGGGAGTGTGCCTTAAGCATATGCGTATGCTGCTTGAGCTTGCGCCGAAATCGCTTAAGGATAAGCAGATAGGTGATTTCACGGAGGCTCTGTTTGAAAAGCAGGCAACAGAGCTTAACCGCATACAGGAGGATATACATAAATTCACGCTTAAATTTGACTATCGTTTTAAGGATATGGAGTGGGGGACGGCTTACGATGCGCCGTTTCGCACCATAGAGAAAATTTCGGGATATATGCACTGCGGTGATGAGGATAAATAATGCTCACTGAACAAATGCGATTTTCAATCGCATTTGGAAAAATTATGACTATTGTCAAAATTTTTCGTGTAAAATCAGAGATTTTACACAGTTCACATTGATAAAGTCTGCCCAAATAAATATTTTGAGAGCAAAATATTTATTTGGGGTGCAAGGATTTTTTCATATTTATGAAAAAACCTTGCACCTGAACAATTATGAAACGCTTTTAAGCCGCTATGCGGCTGCGTTTCATAATT
>JAXDRV010000098.1:0-6079 GCA_034090805.1 Clostridia bacterium | reverse complement strand
AAGGAATATTGTGCTTGTTACATCGTCCCACGTATACGACAGACCCATGGCGTCACAGAAAAACTTATACGGGATTCTTACAGATCCGTTTATTATCTGCGGCACAACGTCAAGTCCGTACCATTTTCCGTTTTGGTCGTATGCCGCTGCCTTTCCCATTGTAAATTTGTATGACCTGCTGTCATTATACAGCTTTATTGTTGTACCGTCAAATGAGCAGTTGAAGCCTAACTCTCCCGCAATATCAAGCACCGGCAGCATATCAAAACGCCCTACCGTCTGTATATCACGCACTACATGATGATTGTTTACATACATATCCAAATTACGGGCGCTTGCGCCTATTGCCGCAAATCCCATTATTGCCGCTGTTATTACAGGTATCAATATTTTCTTTTTCATTGTTTAAATTCCTCCTTGTCATAATTGTTCATAGGCGATTGTAAAACTCGAGTTTTACACGGAAGCAGACTGTACAGAGCAATTACCTTTCCTGTACAATAAATTGTCAAAAGCCGTTATATCACTCCAGCACAACCACAGGCTTTGTTATTCCCGCTCTGTTTCCCTGTTTGGTGAATATGCAAATATCCACGCTGCATTTACCTCCGCTGACCGGCAGCTCTATTCTTGCTCCGTCTTTGCACTCACGTTCAAGAACCATTTCACCGTTGACATAAATATATACCATATCTCCGACAATTTCACGCAGCAAAAGCGTGTGCTTTCCGTCCTCCGGCAGCTCCGTTTCCGTCTTGTACAGTCCGTATCCCTCTCCGGCGGTAAAGGTTTCATCAGCACCCGTTCCCACCGTTACGGTTTCGTACATATTCATATTATAATCCTCAATAGGCTTTACAGCATCCGGCATTTCGTCCGACAACACGGCTGTTTTACGCCATTTCGATACAGTCCGCTCGCTGATTGAGGGGATATATTTTCTGTTCACCTCAGACCGGTGAACCTCAAGCGCAGTCTCCGCACTCTCAAGTCCGTCTGAATATGCCTTAACAATTACGCTTTCCGCATCGTCATACGGCTCAATTATCGCCTGGCATAATCCGTTGAACAAATCTCTCTCGCTTGCCTTGTCCGGCTCATGTGAATTAGGATCGCCGTTTCCCACTCCCAGCACTCTGCCGCCGGAAACTTCAAACCGAATATGATTGGAGGCGGTGAGATTTCTTATTCCGTTTTTATCGGTAACATAGACATTCACGGCAACAGCGTCTTGACAGCCGCCGTATACGAACGCTCTTGACAATGCAATGCACACTCTATGCGGCTCACCCGCCGTCTTGATTTCATCGGAGCATATTTCCTTGCCTTCTATGTATCCCTTCATAACAACCGTTCCCGGCTCAAACTCCGCCGTCCATTCGCACATATCATATTTATCAACGTTTTTCCTTCCAAAGCTCCTGCCGTTTATGAACAGCTCCGCCTCAGTACAGTTTGTGTTCGGCATCAGCTTAACCGTCTTTCCTTTTTCAAAATTCCAATGTGACGGCACGATATGTATCATGGGCTCTTTTGTGAAAAACGCCTTGTTAAGATAAAATGCGTCCTTCGGGAAACCGCACGTGTCCATTATTCCGAACTGTGTGCCTATTGACGGGTACTTAAACGGCGTAGGCTCACCTCTGTAATCAAAGCCTGTCCATATGAACATTCCCATTATGTGCTTTCTTGTATCAATCTGCCTAAAGCCGTCTCTGTATGTATTTCCCCACGGCGCAGCACATGAATCATAGCTGTCAATTACGTTTTTGCTCTCGTCCGTTTCATAGACATATCTTGTCTGAAACGCACTGTCGTTTTCACTGCCGATCATGGGAACATCGGGGAATTTTTCACGGAACGGGTCGTAACGGAACGTATTGTAATTAAAGCCCATTATGTCAAGCTCCGATATTGCTCCGTCCTCCGACATCATTCCACTGTCCATTGCACCCGTGATAAATCTTGTATCATCATATTTTTCAATCTCGCGGCGAATACGCTCCGTTAGCTTTCTGCCTGTCGGAGTCCCCTGCAAAGGCTCCTCGTTAAATATCGAATACATCACAACCGAAGGGTGATTTCTGTCACGCAGAACCATATCCCTAACCTGCTCCAAGCCGTTCGGCGAGGAATTGAAATTCCTGTTTTCATCCATTACGAGTATTCCGTATTCATCGCATAAGTCGAGTATCTCTGCCGAAGGATTTCCGTGCGAACAGCGGTATGCGTTCGTACCCATTTCCTTTAAAAGCTGTATTCTGTATTCATTTATCGCATCGGGGACGGCAACTCCCACGCCCGCATGATCCTGATGATTACACGTTCCGTAAATCGGGACGTGCCTTCCGTTAAGGAAAAATCCCTTATCCTTATCAATGCCTATTGTGCGGAATCCGAATTTGTTTTCCGCTTTGTCTATCGGCATATCCTCCTCGAATATTTCCGTAACCATTTTATAAAGCTTGGGGCAGTCTATGTCCCACAGATACGGACTGTAGGTAAGAACGTCCTGTTTTATGCTTATCTCCTCGCCCGCATCAAGTGACGCTGAAGTGCTTTCCTTTCCGACAACTATTCCCTGTTCGTCATAAATGCTCGACACCAATGTGAAACGACGCTTCTCTTTTCCGAAATTCACAATTTCACTCGTCGTTACCGCATTCCACACGTCCTCCGATTTTTTTATCGGCTTAACAAAAACTCCCCGCGGCTTAATGTGCAGACGGTCGCTCTTATACAGATCAACATGACGGTAAATTCCTGCACCCTCATACCACCAGCCTTCAACTACGTCTGCATTCACCTCAACCGCAAGCATATTTACGCTGTCGCCGTACAAAGCCATATCAGTGACGTTCACTATAAATGAATTGTAGCCGCTGAAATTGCGGTACACCACCGATCCGTTCATATATACGGTGCAGTGAGTCGCCACGCCTCCAAATTCAATATACAGCTCCTTGTCCCTGTCTTCCTCGTCAAGTCTGAACTGCCTGAAATACCAACCTTTGCCTCTTGCCTTATACCCGTTTGCAGGTCCGTATTTTTCGTCAAAATCATGCCCTACCGCAAAATCATGCGGCAAATCAATCGTTTCAAATGCGGAAATATCTATCTCAGGGCTTCCTCCCCCTCTTGCTCCTCCCGCTTTCGCCGCCATATAACATTCCGTGTGCGAACGTGCAGTGGAGTCAATTTCTCCTTCAAAAAATTTCCACCCTTTATCCAGCCTGAATTTTTCCATAATAATCTCCATTCTGCCGCATTGCGGCGGTACAAATCACAGTTTTATATGTATCCGTAAAATAACACTTACTTACGTAATCGATTATAACATATTTTTCCTCGATTGTCACTATGATTTTTTGTAATATACAAAAAAATTTCAGTCTTTCATTTATAAAATACTGTCATAAATAATATCTGCTGCGTGTTCCGGAGCGGCCTCGAATTTATTGCAGCGGCTGATTATATCCTCAACAAGTCCCCTGTCAACAGATATGTCCTCTACAATCGTGCGTATTTCGCCGCCGCAGTCATATGCGATTCCGTATCCGGTGTACTTCTCGCCCTCCTCAGTTGTAAAAGTTGATGAAATAAGTTTATATCGTTCCATTTTCCATGTCCCCCCAACGGCATTCTAACATCAGCTTTCCGCATCACTGCGGAATATTTACGCCATGATTTATTGCCGATTTTTAAGCTTTCTGATACGTTTTTTGTATCTTTTTTCTTTTCTAACAGATTTTACCATATAATTCCTCATATGTCAACTGTTTTTGTAATATATTTGTAATATTAGTATATTTATTGTAATATTTGTAAAATAAAAGAAATTATTTTATGTAAAAAGTAGAATTACAGTATAAAAATCGACATAAGCTTTAAAAATTCTCTTTAAGAAAATACAGGAATATGAAATTAGCTCTTAATACATTCAAACACAAATATGCGATTAACCTTTACAAATACCGGTTAATCGCATATTAAAATTCCAAAAACGCAAATTTCACTTTCTGCGCAGTCTTGAAAACAAGCTCTTTTTTTCAGGAAGCACAAAAAACTGTTCCGCCACAGCTTCGTTTGAGAGTATCACACGTGCATTCTTTTCAAAAAACTCCATGCACCCCTCGCCGTAGCGTTTCACGATATTTTCCTTTGCAATATCCATATTCGGACACCTGACGGTCATATTGTGCATATCGCTGCCGAGCACGTGAGCATGTCCCTCGGAAAGAAGTCTGTCCGCAAACTTCGCCATATGCTTGTCCGCAAACAGCTCCGCATTAACCTGATAGAGCACATCAAGCTCATACAAAGCATTCAGCGCCGCAGCGTCCTGCATAACAAACCTGTCAATATGCGCCATTATGGGACGCAGCCCCTTTACGGTCAGCTTGTATACCGAATCGGTCATCCATTCCTTCCACGGCTCATACGGCATTTCTATCATAATATAATTTGTATTTTCTATGCACAAATCGGCGATATTGTCAAATTCGGCAACATCGGTAAACATATTAACCTCGCAGCCGAGATGAATTTTCGGTAAATTCATTCCTTCCGCCGCCGAGTTCAGCTTTTCCATGCCGTTTTTACGCCTTTCAAGGAAATGGCTGATGCTTTCCCTGTGCCTCGGATAGCAGTGCGAGGTGGATACAACGTCTGTCACTCCGTATTCAGCGCTCTTTTTTAACATTTCAAGCGACATTTCCGCAGATTCCGAGCCGTCGTCTATTGACGGGACAATATGCGAATGAAAATCAATCATAATTTTTCCTCCTCCCGACAACATAGCTCAGTCCCGCAAGCAGGGCAGCACCGCACAATGCGCCGCACGTATCTATAAGCACATCGGTAATCTGCGGTCCTCTCCCGCTGACAAAAAGCTGATGAAATTCGTCCGTACAAGCATACACGCAGCAAAACGCCGCCGCATACAAAATTATCCGCCCGAATTTTACATTGCTCATAAATGAGCGAAACATAGCCCCGGAGCAAACTCCGAGAAGTCCGTAAATTGTAAAATGCGCCGCTTTTCGGATTATATTGTGTATATTAAGCACAAGTCCCGCTTTTTCGTCCGGGGACATAGCGGTCACCGCCGCCACAACATCAACTATCTTTTGCGTTAAACCCGTACTGACCTGTGAGGATTCCTCGCTCGTCTGTGCGGAAAACATAAAAATCAAAGTCATAACCGCCGCAGTTGCTGTTACGGACAGTATTTTTTTTAAATTTATACTCATTGTCACCCTAAAAAAAATCCCCGCCCGACAGGGTCGGACAACTCCGTCCCGTATGAGCGAGATTTATCATTTTCACTGCAAAACAGTGGCATACTTCATATAACTACAGCCAAATCCCGACTGCGAATATATTATATCATACGCTTTAATGTTTGTCAACACGTTTTTTCTGTAATTATCCACAAAAATCAATGCGGATATTGTAATGAATGTATAAACCCTTTTAACGACACAGTGCATATATCGCCGCCGACACATTTGCCGTCAATTATGATTACATTCGCCCTTACCGGCTCCCCGGGATCAAAGGGGTAGTTGGTAACCTCATAGGTATACCTTGCGCCGCTTCTGCCCATATACGGTCTGAGGTCAAGTCCCGCCTCTGTCTGAAGCTCATTATAATTTTCATATACCAAATCAAACGGCTCCGGGATAATTACCTCCTCCCGCTCGATTCTCTCCCCCGTTTCCCAGCCGTAGGATGCAAGGAATTTCTTCGCCTTGGAATCTGCCGCCTCATCTGCAAATACAGTAAACGCTATCACTGTCGCCGCCAAAAGCACTGCTGATATAATACGATATTTTTTCATGATAATCTCCATTCCGTCGCATACAAAAACCGCCGTTAATTTATATTATTCCGGCGGTTTTAATTTATTCCAATATTAATGACTGTTGAACAATTATGAAACGCAGCCGCATAGCGGCTTAAAAGCGTTTCATAATTGTTTGGGTGCAAGGATTTTTTCATAAATATGAAAAAATCCTTGCACCACAAATAAATATTTTGTTCTCAAAATATTTATTTTAGCAGACTTTATCAATGC
>JAXDRV010000097.1:0-6811 GCA_034090805.1 Clostridia bacterium | reverse complement strand
TACCGACGGTCTGTGGAATGCGCTGAACGAGGATAACAAGGTTTCGCTGTTTGTGAGATTTATAGATTTGGAAACAGGCAAGGCTGAGTCAAGAATTGTAAACAAAAATAAATAAGCATATGTAATTGCGAAATGACGGTTAGGGATTTGAGAGTATTTTTGAGTTTATTCGTACTCAAACATTCCTTGCGGTAACTCGTCCGAACAAACTCAAAAACACTCTCAAATCCTATAAGCTGTTATGTCTTTGGAAGAATTTGTGATGTTTATGATTGAGTTTTGGAGAGTTCCAAGCGAGAACGAGGGTGTGTGTGGGCGGTGTCCCTACTGCCCCGTAATCAGAAATATCTCAAATCCCGAGAAAACTTTACTTTTCGCAATCACCTAATAAATAATGCTCACTGAACAAATGCGATTTTCAATCGCATTTGGAAAAATTATGACTATTGTCAAAATTTCTCGTGTAAAATCAGAGATTTTACACAGTTCGCATTGATAAAGTCTGCCCAAATAAATATTTTGAGAGCAAAATATTTATTTAGGGCGCAAGGATTTTTTCATATTTATGAAAAAACCTTGCACCTGAACAATTATGAAACGCTTTTAAGCCGCTATGTGGCTGCGTTTCATAATTGTTCAGCAGTCATTAATATAATAATTCAATATAAAAAAGTTTAGTAATTACCCTACACTGCCTACACACTGTCAACAGAAGATTCTCATAATAATTATGTTAGCCTACCGGCTCATTCAGCTTTTTTAATAGGCACCCAAATGCCACATTCGTAGTCCGGGCTTTTCGGATTGCCCTCAGAGTACACCTCCAAAGTTGTATTGCCGTTCGGTTTAAACTTTTGACCCTCGGTGGGATACCACTCTTTCCAGACTGCATCATTGAGCTGCTGCAAGGAATCCGGCATCGGACCTTTTGCCGTGAACACGGCATAGTCGCTTTCGGGAAGCTCATAGAGCTTCATTACACCTCATAAAATGTTTTTATTGATATAACAGTTTTATATCTTACCAAATTTCCACCCGCTCATTTTCCGGCACATACATACCATCGCCCTCTTTTATATCAAAGGCTTTGTAAAACTCATCGCAGTTTACAAGCACGCGGTTTACACGCAGCTTTTCGTCTGAATGTACGTCAATCTTGGACGCATAGTCGGCATATTCACGTGTTTTTGTGCTTGCCCATGCACGAGCCATTGAGCGATAGAGCGTTTTATAATCAGGATTCTCAAGACCTGATGCGACCTCCGTAATACACTGCACCGCGCCCTGATCAGCCACGTTTTCGCTTAACGTCAGCTTTCCGTTCATCGGCACGCCGGGAATGCTTTCGCAGCCGTCATAAAAATATATCATCTTTTCGCACAGCTTTTCGAATGATTCATAATCCGCCGGCGTCCACCAGTCGGCGGCGTTGCCGTTTTCGTCAAACTTCGCTCCGTTATTGTCGAATGCGTGCGTGATCTCGTGAGCGATAATATAACCGATACCGCCGAGGTTTTCCTCGTAGGACGCATTAACATCGTACATCGGCGGCTGCAAAATCGCAGCGGGGAAGGTGATGTCGTTTGAGGTTGCGCTGTAACAAGCGTTTACAGTATACGGATACATTTCCCATTGTGTTTTGTCAACCGTCGTTCCCTGCAGCTCCGACAATTCTTTTTTGGACGCTTCGGTAATCGCAAGAAGATTTTCAAAATAGCTACCGCCGTCGGAAACGGATTTTATCTGAACATCGTCAAGATGTGAGTCCCAATTATCGGGATAGCCGATTTTTATCTCCATGGTGTCAAGCTTGCGTATTGCCTTTTCCTTTGTTTCGCTGCTCATCCATGTCAAATTGTTAATGCGTGTTTTGTATACCGAGATAATATCCTGAACCATTTTTAATACGTCCCGTTTAGCATCTTCGGTGAAATATTTCTCCGCATAAATTTCGCCGATGTAATCGGGCATAATGCTTGATACGGTAATTGCCGCGCGTTCCTCGTCGGAATATGTTCCCGAAACACCCAAAAACTCTTGATTAAATACATTTGCCGCATCAACAAATTCCGTATTAAGCGCAGCTCCGTAGCTTAAAATCACGCTCAGCTTCGCCGAGGTTTTCAGTACATCTATATTTTCATTTGTAAATAACCGTGCAAATTCTTCTGTCAATCCAACGTCCGTTATGAGAAACTTATCCTCTTTTTTGATGCCCGAAGCGCTCATAAGCTTTTCTGTATCAACAGCCGGGAAAAGGGAGTGTATCTCCTCGAGAGTATAGATATTGTAGAATTTATCCACATTGCCCATGTCCTCGGTGTTCATCATTTTTTCGGCAAGGCTCTTTTCAAAATCATAAAATGCCTCAAGCTGTGAATCGGTTATTTCCTCACCGGAAAGCTCCGCAACTGTTTTCAGATATTTGAAATATGAGGCTTTTTGTGCATCTGTTCCCGAAAGGTAAAAATCCTTTGTCATATTCGGATTGTACACTCCGAAAATCGGCATATACCTTGTGCTGTCCTTAAAATCAACAGTGAGGCTGAAAGCGACAAACGGCGCACAGAATAATTCCTCCATGAGCGTGTTATGGACGCTCATAAGCTCGGTAATGTTTTTTGCTCCGTCTATCATTTCAAGATACGGCTTTATGGGCGCAATGCCGATTTTATTACGGCTTTCCGTATCTAAAATATTATTGTAAAAGTCTGCGATTTTCTGCTCCTTTGTGCCTTTTTCCCAGCTGCCCTCCGTAACCTCTTTTATGATTTCGTTCACCTGTACCGTGCTTTCGTCCTGCAAATCAAATAAAGTTCCCGCAATCACACGTCCGGGCTTTATTTCAAGTGAGTTAAGCGCGTCTTTGTTGACCGCCGCATAAAAATCGTCCTTCTCGTTTGTGCCGTAGAGCGCATACACACGCTGTATAAACAGATTCATCTGATCCTTTGTCACATCATCTGACGGTGAAAAAATTCCCTCAGCCGTTCCTGCGGCAATGCCCGACTGAAATACATTCTCAAGCTCCGTATTTGCCCAATCGGGTATATCCGTAAAGCTGCCTTGAGGAAGTGCAGCTCGTGCATTGTGTCCCGTGGGTTGGGGCAGCTCGCCGAAGGCCCGCTTAAGCATGACAAGAGCCTCAGCACGGGTGACGTTCCAATCCTCGTGAAGCTCGCCGTCGCTGTAGCCTTTTATAATATCGCTTTTTTTAACAGTCGGGTTGTAGTCGTCTGCCGCGGTAAGCAGCATATCCGTCACCTCACCGCGCGTGGCATACATATCCGAGGCAAATGCAGTGTTCACCAAAAGCATTGATGCCGATATAATTGTTGTTATAAATTTTTTTAATTTCATGATGTTTTCCTCCTTATTTATTGCTCTTGTTAGACGATTGTAAAATGTCAATTCGGAATTTGTGATGTTTATGATTGAGTTTCGGCGAGTTTCCGAACAAAGTGAGGGATGTCTGAGTCGAAATTCAAGCAGAAACATCTCAAATTCCGCGGAAATCTTGAGTTTTACAATAGCCTATATTGCTCTTGTTTGTGAAATAACAAGTTATTGACTTGCTCTGTCACATAAATCTCAGCTCCGATGATTTCAAGCTTGTAACCGTCAATAATGTCCTTATTATACTTATTCAACAGTTTGTCAAACCCGTAAGCGGTACTTTTTTTCTTCGGAAACCGAATACTGCTATGAAAAGAATCCATAAGCTTTAATCCTCTTTTGCTGCAAAGATTTTGCCATTCTTCCATATAAAGCATTTAATCAAAAAACCTTCCTTTATAGAAATTCTCGTTTCCTGTCTTTTCTGCCTTCAGCCTAAACATAACACAGCCGTCCGGGCATACAATATCCTTTGTATATTTACCGCTGCCGCCTATGTTTTCCAGATCACCGCCGCTCCTGACAGCCTCCATAATCGGAAACATGATCATCATCACCTTAGAGCAAATACCCTGTCCGTCTTTATTTACGGGACAGCCGTAGGTGCAGGTGTATTTGTCGCCGATTTCCTCGCCGTTTCTGCAATAGCGTTCAGTGCTCTCACCTCTTAAAAAGCCGGTTACCTCAATCTCAAATTTGTATTCTTCATCGTACCATTTCTTCATGATTTTTCTCCTTTTTATTATTCAACTATGCGATTGTAAAACTCGAGATTTCCTTGGAATTTGAGATGTTTCTTATTACGGGGCGGCAGAGACACCGCCCCCTACACGCCGAAGCTCAATTATAAACATCACAAATTCTTCTAAAAGTGTAATTTCTTATAGGATTTGAGATTGTTTTTGAGTTTGTTCGGACGAGTTACTGCAAGAGATGTTTGAGTACGAATAAATTCAAAAACCCTCTCAAATCCCAAACTGACATTTTACAATTACCTAATTATTCAACCGTTATATCGCATGGGGATACAGCGTATGCCGTTTACTGTCTGCTCTGTATCAACACATTCAAAGCCGAGATGCTCGTATGCTTTTACTGCATAAGGCGAGGAGTTGACGGTAAATTCCTTTGTGTCATAATCCCTCTGCATTATTTCAAACAGCTTTCTGCCGATGCCTTGTCGGTGGTGTTTTTCATCGACAAAGAAAAGGCTGATATGATTTTTGCTCCTTATATACCATGTGAGGCTCAAACGATACGGTTTGATTTTTCATAGAAATTTTTTTGACATTAATCCCCATTCCGCCGCCCTGCGGCGGCACAAATCATAATGTGGAAAAGAAGCAAGCAGGTCGCTCGAAAGGCTGCCGCCGACGTATGTATATACTTCAAGGCTGACTTTCGAGATGAGATGCGCCGCTTATTTTTCACATTACTTTCCTTTTGCAAAGGCTTCTTTCTTTGCAGTGGGGACACTTTAAATATCTTCTTGTAATCGTATGCGCTCCCCAGACATATGCCATAAATGTCGGCTTGAATTTTTGCCCGCACTTTTTACATTCATACTCTCCTGCGCTATAATCAAGCAACATGGCAGCAGCTAATGCGATGATAAATGTAATACTGCTTAAAACCACAAGCAAAACCGACCATTCCAACGGCATAAATTCAAACAATGCCGCACTTATCATAATCAAAATAAGAGATATAAGAAGTATACATACCGATAAAAGAATATTTGCTAAGTTTTTCATTTAAAATCAGCTCCTTTTTCACTTCTGACTTTTGTTATTTCTGGCCTAAAGGTTATGTTGAGTTCTCCGACACCGCCATCAATTTCAATCTGCCTGCTGCCGCTGCCGTAAACGGAATCATCGCTCATCTGCATACCATCAAGCCACGCCTCTCCGATGCCTTTGTCAATCTCTATTTTATAATCGTTGCTGCTTCCCGTAAGTACAAGCTTCGTTTCTCCTACTCCGTAATCGATGCTGCTTTTGCCGTCAAGCTCGCTTGTTAAATTAAGCTCGCCTATTCCCATATCAATATCCGCATTGCGCAAATATCCGCCGTTTACGGTCAAGCTGCCGGCACCGCCGTTAATTTCGGCCGTATCCGATGCGTCAAGCCGTCCCACGATAAGCTCTCCTGCTCCGAGATCGATTTTAAGTGATTTTGTCAAAAGCTCGTCTATTGAGACGCTACCCGCTCCGGTACATATATCCGCACGGTCAAAAACGGTTTTTTCGGGTATTGTTAAGATTATCTTCATACCGTTGTGAGAGGCAAAAAACGGTTTTGTTTCATTGATTTCAAGAATCCCGCCGTTTTCTTTATATGTTAAATACCGGTGATTTGTTTCAATACCGAATTTTTTGCCTGTTTTTATTTCAAGCTCGGCAGCACTTATATCTACTTTCAGGCTTGTGAAATTATTCCCGACAGCGTGTTCTGTCATTTCGTATGCCGTGTTCCCGCTCAAAATTGATGAAACGGAAAACAAAGCACTGCATATACCGCCTATAATGCTGATACTTAAAAATATTGCAAATGCCATTGCAAGATATTTGATGATTTTTTGTGCTGTTGTCATTTTACATCAACTCCTCCGAATATACAGGTTCCGTTTAAATAAACTGTATATTGATTATCCTTTGAATTTTGGTGCTTTTTGTTATCGATACCGCCGAAAAGGGAATTGGAATTAACCTTGACGTTTACGTTTTCGGGGAGAAGAATGTCCATTCCTCCGAAAATACTGCAAGCGTTTATTACGGTATCGCTTTCAAACACGGCATTTCTTAAATCGCACTTTATTCCGCCGAACACCGCAGTAAACTCGCCTCCCTTAAATATTTCGTTCTCAAAATTAATATCCTGTCCCGAAAATGCCGCAAAAGCTGTTTTCTGATTTTTGGTGTTTGCTTCGATATTTTTCACCGCTCCTCTGTTTCCGATAATACCGCCGAAAATCATCTTAATGCCGATTACAGCAATGACCACGGGAACAACAAGCTTCCAAAGTATATCAAAATCAATAATATTCTGACAAGCAAGAAGCAGGAAAACTCCTATCAGAAGCCCGATAATATCCGCGGTTTTGTCATGACCGGTAAACAGTCCGATAAAACTCGGCACAATAATGAACAGCGTCCACCAGCCATCGAAAAATATCTCTATATTTGTGATTCCGAATACGTTAAGAATCAGCACAACGCTTACAGCAAGCAGTGCAATTCCCCATAAAATACTGTTAATTCTTTTCATTTTAATCCTCCATTCCGCCGCCCTGCGGCGGCACAAATCATAACGTGGAAAAGACACAAGCAGATTGCCTTCTTGAGGGACGACGGCGTATGTGTATACTCCAAGTCCCGAAAGAAGGTGAGATGCGCAGTGTATTTTTCACGTTAAT
>JAXDRV010000096.1:0-33987 GCA_034090805.1 Clostridia bacterium | reverse complement strand
AGTCACTATCGTGACTGTCGTTCCGCTTCGCTGCACTCCCATAGGTAGACTTTTTTGCTAATAGGAAATTGAGAAATTTCCTATTAGATAAAGCAAGAACCTCAAGGTTTCTATCAACCTTGAGGTTCTTATTTGGTTGCGGGAGCCGGATTTGAACCGACGACCTTCGGGTTATGAGCCCGACGAGCTACCGAACTGCTCTATCCCGCGATATAAAACCACCGATGTTATCGGTGGTCAATGAATGGAGCGGAAGACGAGATTCGAACTCGCGACGTTCACCTTGGCAAGGTGACGCTCTACCACTGAGCCACTCCCGCATTTCATTCTATCGTTAAGACTTATATATAATAGCACAGTTTAATTCATTTGTCAACCCTTTTTTGAAAAAAATCCGAAAAAATGCTTTGAATAAATGTTTAGTATCCGAAAAACCAAAAAAATTTGCAATTTTTTTCTGTATATTCTTGCGATATTTACTGAAATATGATAAAATGTATGTATATATGTTCAGACGGAGGTGTTTTGCATGGTAAGAGTGTATGTAATACGTCACGGACAGACTGATTCCAATCTGCGCAATGCCTGTATAGGCTTAAAGGATATTTCCCTTAACAAGACAGGCAGGCGGCAGGCGAGGGAGCTTGCGTCAAGGCTGAGAGACATAAGCGCCGATACGGTTTACACAAGTCCCCTTAAGCGTGCGGTTGACACAATATCGCCATATGTTGAGCAAAGAGGCCTTAATATGCGCATGAGCTTCGGTCTGATTGAGCGTGATTTCGGCGAATGGGACGATATGACCTTCGACGAGATCGAGGAACGCTTTCCAGATGAATACCGTGCATGGCGAGAAAATTGGTTTACATACAGACCGCCCAAGGGCGAGAGTGCCGCAGATGTGCAGGAGCGTGTGAACGTATTTTTGGAGCGTATGTTAGGTGAGCATAAAGACGGGAATGTTTTTCTCGTTACGCACCTCGGTACGGCAAGACATATAATGGCGGGACTGCTCGGACTTGCCACGGATGACAGCCGATGCTTTACTCTGAGCAACACCGGCGTGGCTGTTATCGAAATTGATGATAAAGGAAAAGGAGTTCTTACAGAGCTTATAAAAATAGGAGGATAAACACATGGTAAGAAGAATTTATGTTGAAAAAAAGCCCGGCTTTGACGTTGAGGCGAAGGGCGTTTTGGAGGATTTAAAGGAAAATCTTTCAATGAGCGGTCTTGAGGCGGTCAGAATCATAAACCGCTATGATGTTGACGGCATCTCCGACGAGGAATATGCAAAGGCGAGAGGACTTATATTCTCCGAGCCGCCCGTTGACAACGCATATGACGAGGAAATCGAAATAAGCGAGGGCAAGGCATTTGCGGTTGAGTATCTGCCGGGTCAGTTTGACCAGAGAGCCGCATCTGCGGAGGAGTGTATCTCAATTCTGACGGAAAAGGAGCGTCCTCAGGTTCGCAGCGCCAAGGTATACGTGCTTGTGGGCGAGGTTTCGGACGAGGAGCTTGAGCGTGTCAAGAATTACGTTATAAACCCGGTTGAGGCTCGTGAAGCATCGCTTGAAAAGCCGGAAACACTCGATATGGAAATAACCGTGCCGGAGGACGTTGCGGTTGTTGACGGATTTATCTCGATGGACGAGGGCGCAATGGAGGAGTTCCTCGGCAAAATGGGATTTGCCATGGATATTGACGATTTGAAGTTCTGCCAAGAGTATTTCAAAAACACGGAAAAGCGTGACCCGACAGTTACGGAAATGAGAATGATTGACACATATTGGTCCGACCACTGCCGTCACACTACATTCTCCACAAGGATAAATAATGTTACAATCGAAAACGGAAAATATGCCGATGTTATAAAGGACGCATACGAGGAATACAAGAAGGCGAAGGCTGAGCTGTACGCTCCCGACAGGGATATGTGCCTTATGAACATGGCTACGATTATAGTAAAGCAGCTTAAGAAAAAGGGACTTTTGAAGGAAATAGACGAGTCGGAGGAAATCAATGCCTGCTCAATTGTTGTTAATGTAGACGTAAACGGCGTTGACGAGCCGTGGCTTATCATGTTTAAGAACGAAACACACAATCACCCGACGGAAATCGAGCCGTTCGGCGGCGCTGCAACGTGTCTGGGCGGAGCTATAAGAGATCCGCTTTCGGGACGTTCGTATGTATACCAGGCAATGCGTGTTACCGGTGCGGGAGATCCGAGAGTATCGCTTAAGGACACGCTCCCCGGAAAGCTTATGCAGAGAAAGATCACAAAGGGCGCATCGTCCGGCTACAGCTCCTACGGCAACCAGATAGGTCTTGCAACGGGTCAGGTTCAGGAGATTTATCACGAGGGCTACGTTGCAAAGAGAATGGAGATAGGTGCGGTTATCGGTGCCGCTCCCAAAAAGAATGTTATAAGAGAAACGCCCTCGGCGGGTGATGTTATTGTGCTGCTCGGCGGCCGTACCGGTCGTGACGGCATAGGCGGAGCAACGGGATCTTCAAAGGCTCACGATGAAAAGAGCGTTGTCACCTGCGGCTCTGAGGTGCAGAAGGGTAATCCTCCCGTTGAAAGAAAAATACAAAGACTTTTCAGAGATGAAAAGGTTACGACTCTTATCAAGCGCTGCAACGACTTCGGTGCGGGCGGTGTTTCCGTTGCGATAGGCGAGCTTGCGGACGGACTGCAAATAGACCTTGACAAGGTACCCAAAAAGTACGAGGGTCTTGACGGAACGGAGCTTGCAATCTCCGAATCACAGGAGAGAATGGCTGTTGTTGTGAGAGCGGAGGACGCAGATACATTTATTAAGTATGCAAATGATGAAAACCTTGAGGCAACAAAGGTTGCCGTTGTAACGGAGGAGCCGAGGCTTGTCATGAATTGGCGCGGCAAGACGATATGCGATATTTCAAGAGCATTCCTCAACACCAACGGTGCAACGAAAAATACGGATATTGAGGTAGAGCTGCCCAAGTGCGAAAGACTGTTCGGCTGCGGTGAGGTAACAGACGTAAAGGCAAAATGGCTTGAAACGCTGTCCGACTTAAACGTATGCTCACAAAAGGGACTTTCGGAAAAATTCGACTCGACCATAGGAGCGGGATCGGTGCTTATGCCCTGGGGCGGAAAATATCAGCTTACGCCGACGGACGGTATGGCGGCAAAGGTGCCTGTTCTTGACGGAGAAACAAACACAGCCACAGTCATGACCTTCGGCTACAACCCCGATTTGTCAAGCAGAAGCCCGTATCACGGCTCAACATATGCAATTGTGGAATCGGTATCTAAGGCGGTTGCCCTCGGTGCGGATTATAAGAAGATATACTTGACGTTCCAGGAATATTTTGAAAGACTCGGAACAGACCCCAAGCGTTGGGGCAAGCCGTTTGCGGCACTTTTGGGAGCATACAAGACTCAGCTTGAATTGGGCATTGCGGCTATAGGCGGCAAGGACTCGATGAGCGGTTCATTTAATGAGCTTGACGTTCCGCCGACGCTTACGTCGTTTGCGGTTGCGCCGGTAAAGGCGGATAAGGTGATTTCGCAGGAGCTTAAAAAGGCAGGCACAAAGCTTGTTATGTTTGAGCTTAAGCGTGACGAAAACGATCTGCCCGTATTTGATGAGCTTAAGGCGATGTATGACAAGGTTCATGCGCTTATAAGCGAGGGTGCGGTGCTGTCCTCATGCGTTGTTAAGGGCTTCGGACTTGCCGAGGTGCTGTCAAAGATGGCATTCGGAAACATGATAGGAATTAAGCTGAATATCTCGAATGAGCTGATATTTAATGCGCCTTTGGGATCGATTGTGCTTGAGGTGGAAAAGGATACGGAAACGGACGGAGCGGTAACTCTCGGATATACGCAGGAGAAAACGTCAATTGACCTTGAGGGTGTTTCGATAGACCTCGGCGAGGCGTGTGCGGTATGGCAAAAGCCGCTTGAAAAGGTATTCCCCACAAAGGCAGGGCATTTTACAAGCGAGCCTGAAACCTACAGCTACAGCAAGAGAAGCATAACCGTTGCCGGAGAAAAATTCGCAAAGCCGAGAATATTCATACCCGTATTCCCCGGCACAAACTGCGAATACGATACGGCGAGAGCTTTTGAAAAGGCGGGCGGCACAGCAGATGTGTTCGTTATAAGAAACCTCACAGGTGATGATGTTGCTTACTCGATGAAGGAAATGGAAAAGAGGATAAACAACTCACAGATCGTTATGATTCCCGGCGGCTTTTCCGGCGGAGATGAGCCGGAGGGTTCGGGCAAGTTCATTGCAACGGCATTCAGAAACCCGCTTGTAAAGGACGCTGTTATGAATATGCTCAAGAATAGGGACGGACTTATGCTTGGAATATGCAACGGCTTCCAGGCACTTATCAAGCTCGGACTTGTACCCTACGGCGAGATAAGGGATCTTGACGAAAATTCGCCCACGCTTACATTCAATACCATAGGCAGACACGTTTCCTGCATGGCAAGAACGAGGATTGCCTCGAATAAGTCACCGTGGCTTGCGAATGTTGAAACGGGAGATGTTCATACTATTGCGCTGTCGCACGGCGAGGGAAGATTTATCGCATCACCGGAGCAGATTGCGGAGCTTGCGGCAAACGGTCAGATAGCAACGCAGTATGTAAACCTTGAGGACAAGGCTACTTATGATATAGCATGGAATCCCAACGGCTCGGCTGCGGCGATCGAGGGAATAACAAGCCCTGACGGACGAGTTTTGGGTAAAATGGGTCACAGCGAAAGACTCGGAAAGAATATTGCCTTTAACGTACCCGGCGAAAAGGATCAGAGGATATTTGAGGCGGGCGTAAAGTATTTTAAATAATCATATCTGAGGCTGTTGCGCTGCAACAGCCTCTCAAGCATAAATAAATATGTAATTGTAAAAATCGAGATTTTAGCGGAATTTGAGATGTTTCTGCTTGAATTTCAGCTCAGACATCCCTCACTTCGTTCGGGAACTCGCTGAAACTCAATCATAAACATTACAAATTCCGAGGAAATCTTGAATTTTACAATCACCAAATAAAGAAAAAGAAGGAGAATAAATGAGCCCTAAATTAGGAAGCGTATTTCCGCCGGTAATCGGTGAGGAAATACGTGCGCTTACGGTTGATAAGGTAAACGTATCAAAAAGCGCAAGGAAAATGCATATTATATTTGAGCACGGCACTCCGTCCGATACTGCGGAGGCAGCCGCAAATGCGGTCAAGGCGGCATACAGCCTGAACGGGATTTCGTATGAGATAAATGAACGCAGGACGGTATCGGATAAAAACGTGATGCTTTACGAGGTTTCCGAAGCGTCCGATACGGACGGTGCGGAGGGGCATACCCGCAAAAAAATTCTCGGCAAGGCAAACGCAACCGAGATGCTTTACGGACGGGCAATACACGATGATATAACGGCGATAGCGTCGATAGGCGAAAATTCGGGACGTGTTACGCTGTCGGGAAAGGTGTTTGCGCTTGACGACAGGGATATAAAATCTAAAAAGACAGGCAAGGAATTTCACCTTGTCACGATGGATATAACGGACAATACCGACTCGATCTCGATTAAGATGTTCGTACCAAAAACGGAGGACGATAAGGCGTTCAAGGATTTGTATTCGCCGATTAAGGCAGGTGTCAAAAAGGGCGGGATTTATCTTGTGTGCAGAGGTCAGGCGCAGTATGACGAATTTGCCAAGGAAACGGTTGTCATGGCACGTGATATTGCCGAGATAAGCGCACCTCCGATAAGAAAGGACAATGCGCCCGTCAAGCGTGTTGAGCTTCATATGCACACGCAGATGTCGGCAATGGACGCAATTTCACCGGCATCGGATTTGATAAACAGAGCCATCTATTGGGGGCATAAGGCTGTTGCCATAACAGACCACGGTGTTGTTCAGTCTTATCCCGACGCAATGCACGCCTCAAATTACAACGAAAAAATAAAGGTTCTGTACGGCGTTGAGGGTTATCTCGTGGACGATGGCAAGCTGATAACATACGGCGTAAAGGACGAAACGATAGATTCGCCGTTTGTTGTGTTCGATATAGAAACAACGGGGCTTGACAATAAAACCAACGGCATAACCGAAATAGGTGCGGTAAAGGTTGAAAACGGAGTCATAACCGATAAATGGTCAACGTTTGTGAATCCGAATATGCCTATACCGGAAAAAATCCAAGCGCTTACCGGCATAACGGACGAAATGGTAGCGGACGCAGAGCCGATTGAGGTGCAGCTGCCCAAATTCAAGGAATTTTGCAAGGGCTGCGTGCTTGTTGCGCATAATGCGTCATTCGACATAGGCTTTATGAAGCGCAAGGCGGAGGAAATGGGAGAGGATTTTGATTTTCCGTATCTCGACACGCTGATGCTTGCAAGGTGTATGTATCCGTTTTTGCACAATTATAAGCTTGACACCATAACAAACCATCTGAACGTAATTCTCGAAAACCACCACCGTGCGGTTGACGATGCAAAGGCGACTGCGGACGCATTCGTAAAAATGATAGAGCAGCTTAGAGGCGAGGGAAAAATACGGCTTGAAATTCTTAACAGCAGCTATGATATGCGCAGCGCAGCAAAGAAAAACAAAGCGTTTCATATTATAATACTTGCGAAAAATCTAAAGGGCATACGCAATATATATGAAATGATCTCGCAGTCGCAGCTGAGGTACTTTTTCAGAACGCCAAGACTTCCCAAAAGCCTTATCTCACAGAAGCGGGAGGGACTTATCTTAGGCTCTGCGTGCGAGGCGGGAGAGCTGTTCCGTGCTGTCGTGAACGGCGAGAATGAGGACACGATAAAGGAGATAGTCGACTTTTACGATTACCTCGAAATTCAGCCGATAGGCAACAATGCGTATATGAAGCTGTCGGACGATTTTCCGCATATCAATACGGACGAGGATTTGCGAAACCTAAACAGAAAAATCGTTGAACTGGGAGAAAAATACAATAAGCCGGTATGCGCAACGTGCGATGTGCATTTCATGGACAAGGAGGGAGCGGATTACCGCAAGATCCTGATGCACTACAAGGGCTTTAAGGACGCAGACAATCAAGCGCCGCTTTATTTCAGAACGACGGAGGAGATGCTCAAGGAATTTGAGTATCTCGGCAAGGAAAAGGCGTATGAGGTTGTCGTGACAAACACGAATAAAATCGCTGATATGATAGAGGACGTAAGGCCGATACCGAAGGAGAAATGCCCGCCGGTTGTCGAGGGTGCGAAGGACGCAATCGTAAACGACTCTCTTGCAAAGGCAAAGGAGATATACGGCGATCCTCTGCCGGAGCTTGTGCAGAAGCGGCTTGACAAGGAACTGCACTCAATCACGACATACGGCTTTTCGGTTATGTACAGGATAGCGCAGGAGCTTGTGAGAAAATCGCTTTCGGACGGGTATCTTGTCGGATCGAGAGGATCTGTCGGCTCGTCGTTCGTTGCGTTTTTGTCGGATATAACGGAGGTTAATTCTCTTCCGGCGCACTATATATGCCCAAACTGCAAAAACGTGGAGTTTATAGGCTCGGATACGGGTATTTCGGGGTGTGACCTGCCGGATAAGGTCTGCCCGAAGTGCGGAACGCAGTATAAAAAGGACGGACACGACATACCGTTTGAAACGTTCCTCGGCTTTGCGGGTGACAAGGAGCCGGATATCGACTTGAATTTCAGCGGCGAATACCAACCGACAATACATAAATATACAGAAACGTTTTTCGGCGAGGGATTTGTGTTCAGAGCGGGCACGATAGGCACTGTTGCCGAAAAGACAGCGTTCGGCTACGTCCGCAAATACTGCGAGGAAAAGGGAATACAGATGCGCGGTGCGGAGATGCGCCGCCTTGCGCAGGGGTGCGTCGGCGTAAAGCGTACCTCAGGGCAGCATCCCGGCGGCATAATAGTTGTTCCGTATACGAATAATATACATGAGTTCTGCCCGGTGCAGCATCCGGCGGACGACCCGAACTCGACTATAGTAACAACGCATTTCGACTATCACTCGATAGACGCAAACCTTCTAAAGCTTGATGAGCTCGGACACGATGACCCTACGGTTATAAGAATGCTCCAGGACTTGACGGGAATAGACCCGCAGACGATACCTTTGGGCGATCCGGAAACGCTGAGCTTGTTTACCTCGAATAAAGCGCTGAAGCTAAATGACGACATTGGAACAAGCCTCGGCAGCTACGGCATACCGGAGTTCGGTACGAAGTTTGTGCGGCAGATGCTTGAGGACACAAAGCCGACGACGTTTTCGGAGCTTGTGAGAATTTCGGGACTTTCGCACGGGACGGACGTGTGGCTCGGAAATGCGCAGGATTTGATAAGACAGGGCTTGACGGACTTGTCGCACTCGATATGCGCCCGTGACGATATAATGATTTATCTTATCGCAAAGGGCGTTGAGCCGGGACATTCGTTCAAGATAATGGAAAGCGTCCGAAAGGGCAAGGGACTAAAGCCGGAGGACGAGGAGGCAATGAAGGCGGCTGACGTGCCGGACTGGTACATAGCCTCCTGCAAAAAGATAAAGTATATGTTCCCCAAGGCGCACGCCGTTGCGTATGTTACGATGGCGTTTAGGATCGCATATTTCAAGGTGCATCACCCGGAGGCATTTTATATAGCGTATTTCAGCGTAAGAGCTGACGATTTTGACGCTTCTATTATGGCAAAGGGCATGGAAAAGGCAAGAGAGGCAATGGCGGAGATTATCGCCAAGAAAAAGAACAACACAATCTCCCCCAAGGAGGAAAATCTTATACCCATTCTCGAAATATGTATAGAAATGTATGCACGAGGAATTGAATTTGTTGAAATAGATTTATACAAATCCCATGCAACAGACTTTTTGCTGACGGACAACGGTATCCTGCCGCCGCTTAACGCAATTCCGGGACTCGGTGAAAATGCCGCAAAGGCGATAACGGCGGCACGTGACAGCGGACCGTTTAAGACCGTTGAGGACTTGAGAATACGTTCGGGGATAACAAAAACAAATATCGAAACGCTTGACGAAATGGGGTGCTTTGAGGATCTCCCCGATGCGGATCAGGTTTCGTTCTGGGATTAATACATCAAAAATGTAGGGGCGGTGTCCCCGCCGTCCCGTAATCAGAAATATATCAAATCTAAGGTTTTCGCATGGAATTTGGGAGTATTTTTGATTTCTTCGGACTCAAACAACCGATACGATGCTCGGAACTCGTCCGTTCAAACTCAAAAACACTCCCAAATCCATCCAATCCAAGTAAGGGGCGGTGTCACTGCCGTTCCGAAATCAACCCGAAAATTTGAGGTGTTTCCAATGGGAATTGAGCGAAAAACATAAATTCAGTAATCAATTAATAATAAATCTAACGGAAAGGACAAATATTATGACAAGGACAGAGGAATTTAAAAAGAATATATGCGGTAAAAAGGTGACCGTTATCGGTATAGGAATATCAAATCTGCCGCTTATAAAATATCTCGTTTCTCTCGGTGCGGACGTTACCGCCTGCGATAAGCGCAGCAGTGAGGAGCTGGGCAGCAATTATACGGAGCTTGACGGATTGGGTGTGAAATTCAATCTCGGAGCTGACTATCTTGACCGCATTGACGGTGAGATTATCTTTAAAACTCCGGGTATGCGCTATGACGTTCCTCAGCTTAATGCGGCTCGTGAGAGGGGAGCGGTCGTTACGTCTGAAATGGAGGTATTTTTCGATATATGCCCGTCGCATATAATCGCAATAACAGGCAGTGACGGAAAAACCACCACAACCACTCTTACGCATAAAATGATGACAAAAGCCGGGTATAAAACATGGCTCGGCGGAAATATCGGAAATCCGCTGCTTACACGTGCGGAGGATATGGGCGAGGACGATTGGGTAATACTGGAGCTTTCGAGTTTTCAGCTTCACACCATGCGCAAATCTCCGGAAATTGCCGCAATAACGAATATCTCGCCGAATCATCTCGATATGCACAAGGATTATCAAGAGTATATCGATGCAAAGAAAAATATCATGCTGTATCAAAATGAGAAGGATATACTTGTTGTAAATGCAGATAATAAGGTAACGGCGGAAATAGGCGGCGAGGCAAAGGGCATGGTCAAGCGTTTTTCGCGCACGGATAAAACGGCTGATTTTTACGTTGACGGCGGATATATATGCCGCAGAGGAGAGTGTGTTTTATCTCTTGACGACATAACGGTACCCGGTATGCACAATGTGGAAAATTACATGACTGCGATGGCGGCTGTTGAGGGACTTGTCGGAGATGAAGTGATACGTGAGGTTGCGAAGGAGTTTGAGGGCGTTGAGCATCGTATAGAATTTGTCCGTGAAATAAACGGAGCAAAATATTACAACAGCTCAATAGACTCAAGTCCCAACAGAACAATAAACACGCTGCGTGTGTTCGAGGGCAAAAACGTAATTCTGATAAGCGGCGGCAAGGATAAGGGAATACCGTATGACGAAATAGGCAAGCCTATCGCAGACGGAGTAAAAACGCTTATTCTTATCGGCGCAACAACAGGAAAAATTGAGGAAGCGGTCAACGCCGCCGGTGCCGAAAATTTGGAAATAATCAAAAAGAACACATACGAGGACGTTGTGAAATGCGCATACGAAAAGGCACAGCCGGGGGATATTGTGTTGCTTTCGCCCGCGTCCACAAGCTTTGATATGTTCAGAAATTTTGAGGAGAGAGGAAACCTGTTCAAGGAACTGGTTAAAAAGCTGTAATGAAAAATCTTATTAAAAGGCTCAGTGATATGCGTGGAGTTTCGGGCTTTGAATACATGATAACGGATGAGCTTAAATCAATACTTGCGCCGTGCTGCGATGAGGTGTATACGGACGCTCTCGGCAGCGTGATTGCGGTCAGGAAATGCGGTGCTGAAAACGCTCCGAAAATCATGATAGAGGCGCACTGTGATGAGATAGGTCTGATGGTCACATCGGTAACGGACGAGGGGTTTTTGACCTTTGCGAATATCGGCGGAGTGGATAACAGAATCTTGCCGTCGCTTGAGGTGGTTGTTCACGGAAAGCGTGATGTGAGGGGAATTATCGGCATAAAGCCGCCGCAGTTGCGTGAGGACGGGAAAACCGTAAAAATCCGTGACATGGCGATTGATACGGGACTTGACGCAGATGAGGTTAAGGAGCTGATTTCCGTCGGAGATCCTGTGACGATAGCGCAGTCTGTGGGAATGCTAGGGAAAAAGCAGTGGAGCGGCAAGTCGCTTGACGACAGAGCCTCGGCGGCGGCGCTTATAACAGTGATGAAAAATCTGTGCGGTGCGGAGATAAACGCAGATATTTATACAGTGCTCGCCGTTCAGGAGGAGGTCGGCTGCCGAGGTGCAAAAACGGCATCATACGGCATAGCTCCCGATATGGCGATAGCGGTTGACGTAACTCATGCCGTAACGCCCGATAATTCCGAAAATGCCTTTGAGGCGGGCTGCGGAGCGGTTATAGCCGTAGGACCGAATCTGCACAGAAAATTAACGCAAAGGCTTTTTGACACTGCGGAAAAATACGGAATAAAAACCGAAACAGAAGCGGAGGGCGGCGACACCGGCACGGACGCATGGGAAATTCAAACGGCGAAAAACGGCATACCGACTGCGCTTATTTCGATACCGCTGAAATATATGCACACGGCAGTCGAAACGCTTATGCTGTCCGATGTTGAGGCGGTTGCGGAGCTTATAACGTTATTTATCAAGCACATTGAGGAGGATATATCATGGATTCTCTTATAAAGCAAATAAGCGAAACAAATGCCGTAAGCGGCTGCGAGGACAAAATAAGGGAGATTATTCTCGAAAACATACAAGCCGATGAAATAACTACCGACAGCATGGGCAATATCATTGCTCACAAAAACGGCAGCGGCAGAAGGCTTGTTGTCACCGCACATATGGACGAGGCGGGATTTATCGTAAGCTCGATTACCGATAAGGGATATATCAAATTCAGACCTGTGGGTGATATAGATATAAATACCGTAATATCAAAGCGTGTCGTTGTCGGTGAGGACGTTAAGGGGATTATCGGAATGAAGGCGATTCATCTTCAGACACGTGAGGAACGGCAGAACACCGTACCGGCGAAAAATCTTTTTATAGACATAGGCGCAAAATCGAAAAAATCGGCTCAAAAGCGTGTTAAAATCGGAGATTATATAACCTTTGATACGGAATTTTTTGAAACAGACGGCAAAATATGCGGCAAGGCGCTCTCACGCATGGGAGTGTATGCGGTTATGAAAGCCATGGACGCTGTTACGGACGCAGACGTTTACTATGTTTTTACGGCGCAGAAGGAGGTCGGCATGAGAGGTGCGGAGATTATCTCCGAAAGGCTGGCTGCGGACGCTGTGATAACCGTAGGCACGGCTGTTGCCGATGATACCTTCGGCTGCGAGGACGAAAAAAGCATAAGCCTCGGAGCGGGAGCGGTAATCGGCGTGACGGACGCACACGCAATATACGATAAATCGCTTACCGAAAAAATCATTTCGGCTGCGGAGGAGAGCGGCATACCTTACGTAAAGGCGGCTGTACACGGATTTTCCGACGGAGGTGCGATGATTACTAAGGCGGGCGGCGCAGCGTGCGCAAATATTTCGATCCCGTGCCGCTATGCGAAAACGCCGTCCGAAATGATGGCAAAAAGCGATATTGAAGCAGCGGCAAGGCTGCTTAAGGAATTATTGGGGAGATGGAATCAATGGAATTATTAAAAAAGCTTGCTCAAACTCCGTCACCGTCCGGGAACGAGGAGAATATAAGAAATGTGCTGCGTGAGGCGGCAAAGGGAAAATGCGATGAAATGCACGTCGACCCGCTGGGAAATCTTACGCTTGTAAAAAGAGGCAGCGGAGAAAACAAAAAGCGTATCATGGCGGCGGCGCATATGGACGAAATCGGAGTAATCGCAAAGCATATCGACAAAAACGGATTCATACGATTTGACGCTCTCGGCGGCTTGTACAAAAAGCAGCTTGTCGGGCGCAGGGTGATGTTTATGAACGGAACAATCGGAGTTATCGGCTGCGAGGAGGAGGAATTTGACAAAAAGCCCTCGCTTGATAAGCTGTATATAGATACCGGCGCAGGCTCAAGGGAAAGCTCACGTGTGAGCGTGGGAGATGCGGCTATTTTCTGCGGAGAAACAGTCATTGACGGAAATATTGTGATTTCCAAAGCACTCGATAACCGTGCCGGATGCTATGTTCTGCTCAAGGCACTCGATAAGCTGAACGGAAAAAATGATGTTTACCTGACATTTACCGTTCAGGAGGAAGTAGGACTGCGCGGAGCGGGAGCGGCTGCATATGCGGCAGAGCCGGACTATGCGATTGCCGTCGATGTGACCGATACGGGAGATACGCCGAAGGCTCCGGTTATGGAGGTAAAGCTCGGCGGCGGTGCGGCTGTGAAGATCATGGATCGATCGGTGCTGTGCGACGCATATTTAAGAAGCTTTATAACAGAAACGGCGAAAAAGCACAATATCCCGTACCAAGCGGAGATTATGTCCGACGGCGGCACTGACGCCGGAAGAATACATCTTTCAAGAGCGGGAATAAAAACGGGCGGGATTTCGATTCCGACACGCTACATTCACTCGCCCTCGGAAATGGCGGATATGAACGATATAACCGCCTGTGCCGATCTTCTTGCGGCGGTGCTTAACGAGATATAAGTTACTATTAAGCTATAAATTATTGTTTAGCGGCAAATGCATAATGCAGAATCAATTATGAATTATGCATTATGAATTATGAATTAGCATATAAACAGCAATTTATAAATATACCTGAATAGCAACAGATATAAAACAAAAGGCGGAGCATACCAGCGCTCCGCCTTTTACATATTCTATTCCATAACCTCAACGCTTATAATCTCGCCGGAGGTTTTTACGTATTTTGTGATAATATCAACGCTTCTGCCCACTGACAGCTCCGTTGTGTCATCGAGGATATATCCGTCCTCGGATTCGCGTCCGTCCGCCTCTATCGTAACCATACAGGTGTATTTGTCGGGGAGCGTTGCCCACTTGATTTTACCGTCTGCCGTGGTTGACTGCATTTTTGCCTCGCTGACCTCTACGTTTTTGATTTCGCCGAGAGTCTTTTCGGATTTTTTATCGGTTGTTATTCCGCCCTTTTGGAGAGCGTTTATGGTAAATTCCCTTACGGAATTTATCTTAACAACATATCTGAAACGCTCATGAGAGGTTACTGCCGTTGTGGTGTTCGACATAAATCTTATTCCCAGTCCGACAATCGCCGCAAGCACGAGGATTATAACTCCTATATCTATTATGCTTACCTTGCCGCCTATTTTTCCGTTTTTATCCATCAATCCGTACCTCCTCAGTCCTCAATCTCGATAACGTAGCCGTTGGTTGCGTAGCCCTTGCCTCTTACGGGGATCTCCTGACCGACCTTGATCTTTGTATCGCCGGTGCTGATTGCAATGTCGCTTACCGAACAGTCTGCTTTGATTTTGATGTAAATATCCTCACGCTCGCTGTTTGTTTCGTTGCGGTAAACGCCCTCTATGCTGTCGTAAACCATTGCAACCGTCGGCTCTGTTCTTACATCCTCGATAACTCCGCCGTCCTTTTCCGTAAGGCTGAGCGTTACCTTGTCACCGGACTTCATCGTGTCGGCAAGACCTTTTTCCTTGTCCTGGATCATTACGGTGAACTCTACCTCACGGTTTGTTTTGTGTTGACCGAGCTTCGGTGCGAACATTATCCCTGCCGCAGCAATTGCCAAGGCTGCGATTATAACTATCAGCGTGTCGATTATTGTCCATTTTCTTTTCACTGTATTCCTCCGTTCCGCCGCTTATGTGCGGCATAAATTTTATTTTCGTACAAGCTCTTTATATAAATTTTCCGTCTGCTCCGTCATCGCCCTTGCGGTAAAGGTTTTGCCGAAGATTTCCTCTGCACCGCCGGAAAGCTTTTTATAAAGCTTTTCATCGGTAAGCAGCTCCTTAAGCTTCAGATACAGCTCGCGGCTGTTCTGTTTTGGAACGATAAAGCCGTTTTCGCCGTTTTTGATTACTCCGGGATTGCCGCCGAAATCGGAAACGACCGCTGGTATGCCTATGCTCATGCCCTCAAGCAGCGCAAGGCTTGTCGCCTCGGTGCCGTAGGATGCATTTGCCTGAATATCCGTGATTCCCATAAGCTTATCCGCATCGCTGATAAATCCCGTGAAGATTATATCCTTTTCTCTGCCAAGCTCACGAACCTTTTTTTCGAGAGCCTCACGGCAGCTTCCCGTTCCGGCAATATAAAATCTTGCGTCAATGCCGTCCCTGAGCAGCATATCTGCCGCCTCTATAAAATATTCGTGACCCTTCACCGCCTCAAGCCGTGCGACTATGGAAACTACCTTTTTGCCGTCTGTGCCGAAGCGTTCCCTTTGCTTTGCCTTTTCCGCATCGGAAAGCTTTTCAAGACCCTTTACGCCGTTCAGGATAACACGGATTTTTTTGTCGGAAACTCCTGTTGCGGTGAGATTATCCTTTGCCGCCTCGGCAACTGCGATTATCCCGTCTGCGTAGTGGTTGTTGACAATGCCGTTTATCAGCTTGCCTATGCCCTTTGATATTTTGGGCGACGGCTCAAATACGCTGTGACGTGTGAATACGACCCTTGCGCCGGCACGCTTTGCGGCGATTCTTGCCGACATACTGCCGTGAGTGTGGACTATATCAGGCTTTTCACTCTTGAATATTTCCGTAAGCTCCTTTATGGCAGACCTGTCAAGAGATTTGTCGGCTATGCCGTCAACCTCGATTACCTCGGTGTCAAGTGCTTCGACATGAGGCTTTAAAAGACTGTTTTTCGGGAGAATTACTTTTACCGAAAATTCGCTTCGGTCAAAATTTTCGAGCAGCGTAAGCACGCATTTTCCCGCACCGCCGATGTTGGTATCGGAGGATACCTCAATAACTTTAATCATTCATGAGCCTCCTTTATATTTTTAAGCGCAACACCCATTGCCATTACCATGAAAAAGAGCGCCATTACTCTGTAATTGTAGAAGGTGTAGTCGAACATACTCTGAGCCAGAAAGCCTATTACTCCGCTCGCAAGAGCAAGCGACGCTGTTGACGACCAGCTCTTTTTTGCGCCGAGTCTGTAGACCGACGCCATTTTTTTGACGAATACAAGCTGTATTATTATAAATAATATCAAAGCACCTATTCCCGCCTCAACCGTAAGCTGCAAAAACGTGTTGTGAGAGTGCGGCGCAACGATTGCGTTGTAGGAGAAAAACGGATACACCCTTGAAAATGCCGCCTCTCCCATGCCTATGCCGCCGAGCCAGTAGGTCTTTAGCATACCGAGCGTTCCCATCCATATATACACTCTGTATGATGTGGACGAATCCTCCATGTTTCCGACCGACAACATTCTGTCAATGACGGTTTCGGGTACGATAAACGGCAGTGCGCAAAGCAGCAGCGGAATAAGTCCCCAAAGCCGCCCTTCGTAAAACGTTACGAAAATCACTGCGCTTATCATGAACCCTATCCAGCAGCCTCTCGACTGCGTAAGCACAAGGCAAAGTCCCAATATTCCGAAAATTGCCAGGTACACCCATTTTGCCCATGTATTTGCCTTATATTTTACAAACATCACAGCGCATACCGGCAGCACAAGCAGCAGATATTCTCCGAGTACATTTGGGTTTGCGAGAGTGGAATACACACGCATGGTGTCCTCCTCAAACATCGTTTCGTCAATCCATGCGTTTGAGGTTGTCCAGCCGAATACGTACTGCATAAGTCCGTATGCCGCAACGAGTGCACCCGATAAAACGAATATCTTAAGCAGACCGTAAAGCTGCTCCCGTGTGCGGACGGTGTTTATAACAACAAAGTAAAACATTATAAACACAAAATACATTGCCCATACCTTAAGGCTGCCAAGCACCGCAAATGAAAGCAGTGACGATATAAGCAGCAGAGTGAGCAGTACCAGAAGTCCCAGTCCCACGCCCTCAAGGCGGATTTTGAAGCCGCTTGTCGTAAGTGCGTGTATCAAAAATGCAATTCCCGTCCAGATGCAGACCGCCGCAAGCAGCATTGTCGGAACGAGAGGAGCAAGGAACACCGCCGCATACACTCCCGTTACCGGAGCATACAGCACAAGCAGCATACCGAACAGTGCAAAGGGTATCATAAGCCCGTAAAGCGGAGCAAATACCATCGCCGCCCCTGTCAAGGCTCCCGTAAGAGCGGCAAGAACTATCTTTGATGCGCCCTTGACGCTTGCCTCGTCATAAAATTCAAAATCTATATTTTTAAAGCCTATTGCCGTTTTTATGAATTTCACCACAGCGGAGCCGTTCAGAAAAGCCATGAGGTTTCTGTTGGGTATCAGCAGCAGTGCTCCGACAGCTCCGACCGCAAGCACGGGAACAGAGCAGGAACGGACGGTAATAAGCTTGAGCAGCGTATACACAACTCCGGAGGTAAGGAAAAGCATACCCCAAAACCGTGTATTGACCGCCATAAAGCTGTTCACATAGCATCTGCCGAGAGAGCAGATAAAGCTCGATTTTATTCTTTCGTTAATAAATCCGCCGATTTTCTTCTGCAAAAACTCCCAAAATACAATCGGAAGTGCGAAAAGCTTAAACACAAGGCTCTTGTCGGCATACGCCGTTTTGTCGGAGCCGATGGCACGCATTATTGCGCTGTTTTGCCAGCCGTTTGAAAACGCCCCGTAAATTTTGAGCAAAAGCCTGCATATGCCGCTTTGCGAAAACCATCGTCCGACAGTTTTGAAAAATGCGGCAAGCGAGGATAATATCAAGCTGTTCATTTAATCTTTCCTTTCTTTTTGTTGTTTTTTGTAATTGGTGGTTACGCAAATCCAAGGTTTTCGCATGGGATTTGTGAGTGTTTTTGTGTTCTACGGACTCAAACACCCGATACGTTGCTCGGAACTCGTCCGTTTGAACTCAAAAACACTCACAAATCCCTCCAAGATTTCTGCAATTTTCCCCGGGATTTGATATGTTTATGATTAAACAAAGGCGAGTTCCCGAACGCAGTGAGGGATGTCTGAGCCGAAGTTTAATCATAAACATATCAAATCCCGCACGAACCAAAATTTCAAGCAACTCTGTTGTCAGCCGCAGCAGGGACACCGCCCCCTACACACCCTTGCACGAAACTCAATCATAAACACTCCAAAGTTTCGTAACATTTACCGGGATTTGATATGTTTATGATTAAACGAAGGCGAGTTCCCGAACACAGTGAGGGATGTCTGAGCCGAAGCTTAAGTATAAACATCTCAAATTCCGCACGAACCAAAATTTCAAGCAACTCTGTTGTCAGCCGCAGCAGGGGGTCATAGGGGGACGGCGAGTCCCCCTAATTTCTTTTCACAAGTGAGCGAACCTCGTCGATTTTCATCAGCCATATGCATAATCCGTATACGATTACTCCCGCTGCGGCGCATACTGCGCATACGGTAATCTGCCATGCAAATCCGCCGTTGGGGTCGTACATAAAGCGGTAAACCGCAAATACAGCCGCCGCCATGATAACCGAGCCT
This sequence comes from Clostridia bacterium, assembly GCA_034090805.1. GTDB lineage: Bacteria > Bacillota > Clostridia > UBA1381 > UBA1381 > Ornithomonoglobus_A. The sequence continues at coordinate 15,332 of JAXDRV010000096.1, read as the reverse complement.
ATAAGCGCTTTTATAAATATCACTCCGTCCGAGCGGCTTATGATTCCGGGGCGGCGCTTTACCATACATATTCCGTTAAGAAGTGCGTTGAATATGCTGCCGCCCGCCGCCGCAAGGGCAAGACCGTAGGTCTTTAGCAGTCCGAACAGCACGTATGCGGCTATTATATTGAACACCATGCTGAGTATCGAGTTGCGCATGGGGGTTTTGCTGTCCTTCATCGAGAAGAAATACTTTGACAAAACCTCGTTCATCGCAAGCCCGACCATGCCTATGCTGTAGCAGGAGAGAGCTCCGGCTATCGTCTGAGCACCCTCGTAGGTTACTGCACCTCTGCGGTATATGATGTTGACAATCGGGTTTGAGAGCAGCATCATTCCTGCCGTAAGAGGCAGTATGACAAGCATTATCGCCTTGAGCGAAACCGATATAAGCTGCCGTGCCTCGTCTGTGTTGTCGGAGGCATTTGCCTTGGAAAGCTTGGGGAATATCAGGTTTGTAACAACAAACGAGAAAACTCCCGTAACCACTATATAGAGCCTGTTGGCATATTCGAGAGAGGAATATGCGCCGTCTATCCCGGAGGCAAGCCTTGCGTTTACCACACTGTAAAGCGGCTGAACCCATGTGCTTATCAGCATCGGTCCGGCAAGCTTTAAGGCACTTAGGATATTTTTGTCCTTAAGCCGGAAGTCAAGCCGGAATTTGTATTTGAATTTCACAAGCGACGGAACCTGCACAAGTACCTGCAAGCTCCATGCTATTACCATTGTTACGGCAAGACCCGTCACTCCGTATTTTTTGCCGAAAAATACAAAGTACGCTATAAGCGCCGCATTCGACACAAGGCTTATTATCGCCGGGATATTGTATTCGCCCATCGACTGCAAAAATCCTACATATGAAAATGCAAAGCCGGTGAAGATTATCATCGGGAACATTATAAATGTAAGCTGCGCCGTCAGTGCGTGCTTGTCGCCGGTGTAATTCGGAGCGACAAACGAGGCTATCTGATCGGCAAATACCATGCCGAATACCGATATTGCAAGCGTTGCGAGGAATACCATGGTGACGAATTTGTTCGCAAATTCCATCGCCTCTTTTTTGCTCTGCTTGCTCATTATGCTGCTGAACACCGGTATGAACGTTGCCGAGATTACGCCGCCTATCACAACGTCAAAAAGCGTTGTCGGAGCCTTTGACGCCGACATGAATGCGTCCGCCTCCATGCCCGTTCCGAAAAATGACGCAATAAGCGAATCTCTTACAAGCGCAAGCAGCTTTGCGAGGAACGTTGCGCCCGCCATGAATACCGCTGTCTTTAACAGCTTGTTTTCTTTGTTCACAGGTCAACACTCCCTTTTTCGTAAAGCTCCGCCGCAAGCCTGCCGTTTAGCTGCGCCTTTTCGCTGAGTGCCGCATAGCTTTTTTTCAGCTTGTCCTTGATCATCACGTAATCACGTATCGTTTCCTCAAGCATTCCGAAAAGCTTCTCCTCGGTAAGCTCCTCAACGTTTATACAGGAGGTCTGCTCCGTGTTTGTCATAAAGCTTTGGATTTTCGGGTCATAGCTAAGTCCTATCAGCGGAACGCTGTTTATCGCCGCATACATGAGCATATGCAGCCTCATTCCTATGCAGAAATCCATGCACCCAACGACCGAGAGCATATCGTCCACGGACTGATGATTTTCGATAATCGAGGATTTTTCTTTCATTTTTGACATAATATTTTTTGATATTGACAGATCCTTCGACGCCTGCATCGGCAAAAATACGGGGTATAAGCCGTATTCCGAGGCGGCTCTGTCGCATACACGTGCGATAATATCCTCAAAATCATCGTTTAATCCGTGCCATTTCCGCACCGAAATTCCCAAAAGCCGCCTGTCGGGAACCTTAGCCTCGTGCAGTATGCGTCTGCCGAGGGATTTTTCCGGGATTTTAAGCGTAAGCGCCGGGTCTGCGGTGAGCAGAATTTTTGGCTTTGATACGCCTATTTCTCTGAGAGTTTCAAGGGATTCCTTATCACGCAGTGTGATAAGATCCGTTCTGTCAAGTATCTTTTTCGTATATTGTATATTTTTCTCACGGATAAGCGGTCCTATTCCGTTTGAATAAAGCATTACCTTAAGCCCCATATCCTTGGCTGTTTTGATTATTGTAAGATAATACCACAGCGACTTTGTGCTTGTCCTGTCCTGGATAAGCGTTCCGCCGCCGGAGATGAGCATATCCGCACGCTTCATATGGCGGTATATTCCCGGAACGGAAAATCTGTTTATCGATTTTACACGATAGGTTTTTGTTGTTTCCTTTGGGTTTGCGCTCAGAACCACGATATTTGGACTTTCCTTATACTTTTTCAAATCATCTACGATGGACTTAAGCAGTGCGTCATCGCCGCTGTTTTTAAAGCCGTAATATCCCGAAATCAGTATTTCCGACTGCTTTGAAAGCGCCCAGTCATAGACCTTTAGGCTGTCGTCCGCCATTTTTGCCACGCTGTAGTTCTTTTTGATAAGCTCTCTGCCGTATTCTCCGAGCTGCGCCCTCTTTTCGGGCGGCATGGAGAAATATTTCAGCGTATCCTTGAGCAAAAGCTCCGATGACGGAATTACGCAGCCGCGGCAGCAGAAGTTGGTATCTATGCCGACCTTAAGCTTGCTTTCGTCAAACAGACCGATATAACCCTCGTTCCCGGCGATTATAACCGGCTTTGACGCAGCCATTGCCTCAAGAGCCGCACGGCTCACTCCGACAAACAGCTCCGACAGCGCAACAAGCTTGTTTATATCTGTTCTCGCTCCCGTTAAAATCACACATTCTCTTCCGAGAGCGGCGTTTGCCTTATCCGCCTCCGCCTTTACGTTTTCAAAATCATCTCCCGCACCTACGACAACAAGCCTAAGCTTGTCAACGGTTTTGGCAAGCTCCGGGATAATTCGGATATACTGCTTTGCCGCAAGACTCCTCGATTCGTCAAGGCGGCTCACGTAAACTATGACTGTTTCGTCGGGTCTTATCCCAAGCTCCTCCCTTATGTCGGAGCAGTCGGTGTAGGGTGAGAATTTTTCGGTATCTATACCGTTTATCGTAACACGTATATCTCCCTCAGGGATTTTGTAGTTGTCCATCAGATATGTTTTTATATCCTCGGAAACGGCAACCACCTTTTCTCCCCAGTCGGTAATGTACTTCAAGCCGTATTTCGTTGTGAATACCCAGTGCGCCGTTGTGACGAACGGAAAGTGCATACGCTTGTGCAGCTTTCCGAGTATAAACGACGGTATACGTGCGTGTGAGTGTACAAGATCAATTTTTTCCTTTTTGATTATGTCTGCCAAACGCCTTGAGGCACGAATCATGTTTAGGGGGTTTTTGTTTTGGAGCGGTACGGAATAATGCTTTATTCCCGCCTCCTCAAGCTCCTTTACATATACGCCTCCGTTTGAGGTGACGATAATGTTAAAGCCTCTGCGCTTAAGCTCCTTTGCAAGCTCCACAACGTGCGTTTCCGCTCCGCCGATGTTGAGCTGCATAAGCGCCAGCATAATGTTAGCTCCCTGTTTCAAGTTGACTTACCTCCTTAACTACATAGCTATACACCATACATTATAAGCTAATTTTCCCGAAATGTACATGATTATAACGAAAATGTATTATAATTGTAATATAAAAACATGAAAAACCTTTGACATTTTGCTCTTTTTTATATATAATAGAAGATGTATTAATATAAACGCTCAGGACGGCGGCGGATAATTTTCCGCAAAGGTTCAAAAATATTTATCAAAAGAAAGGTTATAATTATGGAAAACAAAAAAAGACATACGTTTTCGGGGGGACTCGGATTTGTGCTTGCAGCGGCAGGCTCGGCAGTTGGTTTGGGAAACATTTGGAGGTTTCCGTATCTTGCGGCAAAATACGGCGGCGGAATTTTTCTGCTGATTTATGTGCTGCTTGTATTCACGTTCGGCTATTCGCTTATGATTGCGGAAAATGCCATAGGCAGACGCAGCGGCAAAAGCTCGCTTGACGCATTCGGTACGCTTAACAAAAAATGGAGCTTCCTCGGAATTATCGCAACTGCGATACCGTGTATAATCACGCCGTATTATAATGTAATAGGCGGCTGGATAATAAAATACTTCGCTGCATACTGCACGGGCAATGCAGCGGCTGCTGCGGAGAGCAGTTATTTTACGGATATGCTTGCGTCACCGGGTACGCTTATTCTCTGCCAGGGAATATTTACGGGACTTATTGTGCTTGTGCTTTTAAGAGGCGTGCAGAAGGGCGTTGAAAAAACAAGTACGATTTTGATGCCGCTTTTGGTTATACTTGCGCTGATTGTTTCGGGGTATGCTCTGACGCTGCCCGGAGCGATTGAGGGAGTGAAGTATTTCTTTATTCCTAATTTCAAGGATTTCAGCGTAAGCGGAGTGCTTGCGGCTATGGGACAGATGTTCTATTCGCTGTCACTTGCAATGGGTATCATGATAGCCTACGGCTCGTATTTGCCCAAGGACAGCGCACTTGATAAAAACGTCGCAAGGATAGAGCTGTTCGATACGCTGATTGCGGTTATTGCGGGTCTTATGATAATCCCGGCGGTGTTCTCGTTCTCAGGCGGCGATAAGTCGGCGCTTAACCAAGGCCCCGGTCTTATGTTCGTAACGCTGCCCAAGGTTTTTGCGGGTATGTCACTGTCGAATGTGATAGGCGCACTGTTCTTCTTCCTGGTGTTTGCGGCTGCGCTGACGTCTGCAATGTCGCTGATGGAAACGATAGTTGCCTGCATATGCGACCATTTCGGAATAGGACGTATAAAGGCGGTGCTGATAGTCGGTATAGGCTCGTTTATGATAAGCCTGCTGCCGTCGCTCGGATATAATGTGCTGTCATGGGTGCACATATTCAAGTTCGATATACTTGACTTCATGGACTTTATAACAAATTCCGTGCTGATGCCCATCTGCGCACTGCTTATCTGCCTGTTTGTAACATTCGGAATAGGAACAAAGGCTGTAGAGGACGAGGTTCTTGTTACGGGAAGCTTTGGCAGACGCAGACTGTTTAAGGTGATGATAAAATACGTTGCGCCCGTTCTTATATGTGCAATACTCGTATCATCAATACTAAATTCTTTCGGAATTATTACATTATAATATACAAAAAGGAAGGATACAGATGCAGAGTTGGTTTTCTGATGTTTTAATGAATTTAAACTCCACCTTTATCGTTGACGGGCGGTGGAGATGGTTTGTGAGCGGTCTGGGGTATACGCTGCTTATCTCGTTTTTTGCGGTGATGCTCGGACTGGTGCTCGGAGTGCTTGCGGCGCTCGGAAAGCTGTCAAAATTCCGTGTGCCGAGGAGCATTGCGGGGATTTATGTTGATATAATAAGAGGTACGCCGACAATGGTTCAGCTTCTTATTATATACTACATAATATTTCAGAACATAAACATTGAAAAATGGATTGTCGGAGTTATCGCTTTCGGTATCAACAGCGGCGCATATATCGCTGAGATTGTCCGCGGCGGAATACTGTCCGTCAATATCGGTCAGACGGAGGCGGGGCGTTCGCTTGGTCTTACTCATGCGCAGACTATGAGGCATATTATCATGCCGCAGGCGATGAAAAATATCCTGCCCGCACTGGCAAATGAGTTTATTGTCCTGATAAAGGAAACTGCCGTAATAGGCATGGTGTCGAATATCGACCTTGTCGGAGCGGCACGTAAGGTACAGAGTCTTACCTATGACTTCTCCGTTCCGCTGATTTCGGCGGCAGTAATTTACTACATTGTGATTAAGCTCCTGAGTATGCTGCTCAATGCGCTTGAGGAGCGGATGCGAAAATCCGATCGCAGATAGTTTTGAAGGGAGAATAAAAGCATGATTGAGGTAAAGGGTCTTAAAAAGCATTTTGGAGAGCTTGAGGTTATAAAGGGCGTAGACAAGCATATATCAAAGGGCGAAAAGGTGGTTATCATCGGACCATCGGGAAGCGGAAAATCAACGTTTCTGCGCTGTCTGAATATGCTCGAAACACCTACGGCGGGCGATATATACATTGACGGCGAACGCATAACCGACAAGCACCTAGACATAAACAAGGTACGTGAAAAGATGGGAATGGTGTTTCAGCAGTTCAATCTGTTTCCGCACTTAAGCGTACTTGAAAATATTGTTCTTGCGCCGATGAAGGTAAGAAAGATGCCGAGAGCCGCCGCTGAAAAGAAGGCTCATGAGCTGCTTGAACGTGTGGGTCTTGCGGATAAGGCTTACAGCTACCCGGCGCAGCTTTCGGGCGGTCAGCAGCAGAGAATAGCGATAGCGCGTGCGCTTGCGATGGAGCCGGAGATAATGCTCTTTGACGAGCCGACGTCTGCGCTTGACCCGGAGATGGTCGGCGAGGTGCTGGCGGTTATCAAGGGACTTGCGGACGCAGGCATGACGATGATTCTTGTTACGCATGAGATGGCATTTGCAAGAGAAGCAGCATCGAGAGTTATGTTTATGGACGGCGGATACGTTCTTGAGGACGATACGCCGGAGCGGATTTTCAATAATCCACAAAACGAGAGGACGAAGGAGTTCCTCAGCAAAATTCTGTAAATATTCAAAGAATATTTAATATAAATTAACGGAGGTATGTAAAATGAAGAAATTTACAAAAATTATGGCAATCGCCGCTGCGGCGGTAATGGGAGCTGCTGCTCTGTCGGGCTGCGGCGCAGAGAAGAAGTCACCTGAGCTGATCATGGGTACAAATGCGGCATTCCCGCCGTTTGAGTACACAACATCACAGGGACTTGTGGGCGAATTTGACGGTATTGACGTTGCAATCGCTCAGAAGATTGCCGAGAGCAGAGGTCAGGAGCTTAAGATAGAGGACATGGAGTTTGACGGACTTATCGCATCGGTTAAGACCGGTAAAATCGATATGGCTGTTGCCGGCATGACGGTAACGGAGGAAAGACTCCAGAACGTTGATTTTTCGGATCCCTACTACACAGCTACACAGGTTATGATAGTTAAGCCGGACGACACATCAATAACAAAGGCTGAGGACTTAAAGAACGGCAAAAAGGTCGGCGTGGTTCTCGGATACACAGGCGACGGTATAGTAACGGATATGCTTCAGATTCAGGATTCGAACATAGTAAGAGCAAACAGAGGCATAGATGTTGTGCAGGACGTAAAGAACGGCAAGCTTGACGCAGTTGTTCTTGACAGCGCAACAGGTAAGGCTCTTGCTGAAAAGAACGGCTTAAAGGTTGTTGAGGATCCCGATGTATTCGAGAGCGAGGAATACGCAATCGCAGTAAATAAGGGCAATACCGAGCTTCTTGAAAGCATTAACAAGGTTATAGGCGAGATGAAGGCAAACGGCGAAATAGAGGCTCTTGCCGAAAAGTACGATTCAACACAGGCAGCACAGGCAGAATAAAAAGTCACTATCTCTGTTGTTTCACTCCAATAAACAGATTGGAAAACGGATAAATTTGCCGATATATAAAAACGGACGGTCACATTTTTTGCGAACCGTCCGTTTTTTGTTATCTGTTGTTGTTGCCGTCACCGACCATATCATTGACCGCGTCGCCCACACCCTGAGCGGCATCTCCTACCGCGTCACCTACATCGCCGACAGCGTTGCCCATCTCGTCAACGGCACTTTCGCCGTTTTGGACGGCACCGTGAGTTGCCTCGGCAGTCGGAGCGGTGGTTTGCGTCGCTTCGGGCGAGTTTGTGGGGTTGTTATTATTATTTGCGCCGCACGAGCAGAGCAGCAAACAACCCGCTATTGTAATAAATATTAATTTTAAGCTTTTCATTATTGAAAATACTCCTTTCACAAAATTATTGTTTTGCAATTATCTGAATTTTCTGATGCTGTGTACATCATTCATACTTATTATTGTCTTAAATCCGAATTTTATAACATCAAAAATTGTATAATTCCTAAAATAAAAATATTTTAAGGAAAAAGTGGAACTTTTTTTAATGTTGTACGTCTAATATAATGATTGAGCTCAACAAATCGATTAACGAAAACGGCAGAGGGCAGCTCCGGCAGCCGATGTACGTAGGAGCGAAAGCGAATATGCCCCGACTGTTGCGTTAAGATAGTTTAGAAGGAGAATTGAAATGAAAAAGAAAATTTTATCGATTATGATTATCTCCGCAATGCTCGTTTCATCAACGGCGGCAATGGCGGAGATGGGTTCTACGGGACTGACTAAGAGTGTAGATACAACTGCCGTTGAGGAACAAACGGTAAATGCACGTTTTGTAAAACAGGAAAATCTTAAGGTAGTAAAGGTTGAAAACGGACAAATCGAAACAACGGACGAAAACGAATGCACGGTATACATAAATACAAGCGATGCGGCTTTATACAAGAACAACGGTACGGAAATTACTGCCGAGGATATAAAAGAGGGAAGCCTTATAACAGTGTTCACCAAAGGTGATAAGGCTGTAGCGGCAATTTACCCGCCGGTATATTCGCCCGATGTTATCATAAGCGTTGACCCTGAATATGCGGGTTCGGTTGCTGTTTCAAAATTTGAAAAGAATAATGACGGACCGGGTTTTATAAGCGAGGAAAAGGATCTTATCGTTAATCTTGCCGAGGACGCAGAGCCGATGGACGGTGATTACATTGTTTTCTATTCAAGAGCAACCTTCAGCCTTCCGCCGCAGACTCCTCCAGATAAGATAGTTAAGCTTGAGGATAAGACAGAGGACGACAAGACCGCAGAGCCGGCATATGTTGTAAATAAGGGTCTTAAAATCGTAAAGCAGAATGATGATGCGACAGAAACTGTTGATGAAAACGGCGAAACGGTATACGTTAATCTTGACAATGCGGAGATTTATGACGAAAACGGCACTGAGCTTGACGAGGAACAGCTGAAGGAGGGGGATGTGCTGAGCATTTACACTCCGGCAAAGTCACCGATGCTGCTTATATATCCGCCCGTATACACTCCGGCTGTTATTATAAGAGAAAATGACGAATATGACGGATTTGTTGATGTTTCGACATATACAAAGACAGAGGGCGAAAGATCATATATAAATGCCGAGGGAACACTTGTTGTGAATCTTCCCGAAAGCTTTATCGAAAACAGAAAGGCAAGCAACGATTACATTGTGTTCTACACAGCGACAACACGCAGCCTTCCGCCGCAGACAACTCCCGAAAAGATAGTTGTTCTTGAGGAAAAGGATCATGATGATTATGACGCAGAGGACGTATTTGAGGATATATCGGACGACAAATTCTGCGACAGCATTAAAAAGGTAGTAAAAGCAGGCTTGTTCAAGGGTGTTTCGGACAAGGAGTTTAGTCCGTCCGGTCACATGACAAGAGCGATGTTTGTAACGGTTCTCGGCAGACTTGACGGAATTGCCGTTAAGGATGCGTGTGTAACAGGCTTTGAGGACACACCGGGCAACGAGTACTATTCGTCATACGTTGCATGGGCAAACGAGAACGGCATAGTAAGAGGCTATGAGGATAAGACCTTCAAGCCGAATCAGCAGGTATCGAGAGAGGAAGCTCTTCAGATAATATACAATTACTGCAAGTATAAGGGCATAGGCCCTGAGGGCGAATGGGCAGTGCGTATCGATTACGAGGACGCCGATGAAATTTCCGATACTGCAAGCGAGGCTTGTATGTGGAACGAGATTAACAATTATCTCCTGCCTGAGAGCAAAAACGGTAAGCTGAATCCTAAGCAGAAGGCGTCAAGAGCCGAAGTAGCTCATGCGCTTGATGTTTTGATGGATCAGCTCAATAAATAAGGCTTAATTCATATACGTCCGTTATCTGCGTGCGTATGAGAATTTCGTGACAGGTGCAGAACTCAAGATAAAGCGATATAGAATGGTTTTGCATTAATAACGTAAATTCATCGCTTGCGGTATATGCAGTACCGCAGATCCTGTACCTCCCCAAGGCATTTGTGGTACTGTAGGGCGGTATGTGATTTACAGCCCGGAGCAAAAGCTCCGGTATATACTTAAAAGCAAGATGACCCCTGTCTGTAAAGACGGGGGTCACTTACGTTAATCTAACTGCGCCTCAACTACCGCACCGGCGGCAAGAGAACGCTTTACGTCTATTATTCTTTGATTTTCGGAGCCTTTAAAACGAAGCGTTATGTTCTTTTGCTCCTCGATAAATTCTCCGTCGACAATTACATCAATGAGTCGTAGTATCTCGTCCGTTACCTCGCAGCGTGCTCTGCTTTCACCGAGCAGCTCCGTATCGAACAGATACCCGCTGTAAACCCATATGCTTTTTGACGGCAGCAGCTCCCGCACCTTTTGTAAAAACGGCAGCAGCTCCCGCTGATTCTGCGGCTCGAACGGCTCTCCGCCGAGTACCGACAAGCCCGCAATGTAGCTCGGCGAAAGCGCCTCAAGCAGCTCCCGCTGTGTGTCATCGGTAAATGGATTCCCGTATCCGAAATCCCACGTTTCCTGATTAAAACAGCCCTTGCACCGGTGCGTGCAGCCTGATACAAAAAGCGAAACACGCACTCCGGGACCGTTGGCTATATCCGTTTTCTTGATTGCTCCGTAATTCACAGATGCATCACCCTATCCTGTATTTCCTGCGTACGTCCCTGATTCCAGAACTGAGTTCCGATATATCCGCAGGTACGGCGTGCAACGTTCATCTTATCCTGATTTCTGTTATGACAGTGCGGACACTCCCAAACAAGCTTACCGTCCTCGTCCTTGACAATGCGGATTTCTCCGTCATAGCCGCATTCCTGGCAGTAGTCGCTCTTTGTGTTAAGCTCGGCATACATGATATTGTTGTAAATATGCTCCATAACGGCAAGCACTGCGTCGATATTCTGCTTCATGTCCGGAACCTCAACGTAGCTTATTGCGCCGCCGGGTGAAAGCTTCTGGAAATTCGATTCTATCGACAGCTTCGAGAAAGCGTCGATTTCCTCGGTAACGTGAACGTGATAGCTGTTCGTTATGTAGTTTTTGTCCGTTACACCCTCGATAATGCCAAAACGCTTTTTAAGGCATTTTGCGAATTTGTATGTTGTCGATTCCATCGGCGTGCCGTACAGACTGAATGCGATATTTGTTTCAGCCTTCCATTTTGCGCACGCATCGTTAAGATGCTGCATGACAGACAGTGCAAACGGCATTGCAACAGGGTCGGTGTGCGATTTTCCGGTCATGTATTTTGTACATTCGTAAAGTCCCGCATAGCCGAGAGATATTGTGGAATATCCGTTAAATAACAGCTTATCTATCGTTTCGCCTTTCTTAAGACGTGCCAAAGCTCCGTGCTGCCAAAGTATCGGAGCAACGTCCGAAGGAGTGCCCTTTAAACGCTCGTGGCGGCACATAAGAGCCTTTTTGCAAAGCTCAAGACGCTTGTCGAGAATATCCCAAAACTTCGACATATCACCGCCCGACGAGCAGGCAACGTCAACAAGGTTTATCGTAACGACACCCTGGTTAAAGCGGCCGTAAAATTTAGGCTCGTTGTTTTCATCGTTGTAAACGGTAAGGAACGAACGGCATCCCATGCAGGGGTAGCAGTTGCCCTCCTTGTTTTGCTTCATTATCTTTTCCGAAATATAATCCGGAACCATTCTCTTTGCGGTACATTCCGCAGCAAGCTTTGTTATGTGCCAATACTTGCTGTCACGGTGGATGTTGTCCTCCTCAAGCACGTATATAAGCTTGGGGAAGGCGGGGGTGATGTATACGCCCTTTTCATTTTTAACGCCGAGTATCCTCTGGCGCAGCATTTCTTCTATAATAAGCGCAAGGTCATCTCTTGTCTGTCCCTCCTCAACCTCGTCAAGATACATGAATACCGTAACGAAGGGCGCCTGACCGTTGGTGGTCATAAGAGTGATTACCTGGTACTGTATCATCTGAACGCCGCGCTGTATCTCTTCACGAACACGCATTTCTGCGATTTCGTTGATTTTTTCCTCCGTCAGAGGAAGTCCGGCAGCCTCAAATTCTCTTTTTACGATTTTTCTGAGCTTTTGACGGCTTACGTCAACAAACGGCGCAAGATGCGAAAGCGTTATGCTCTGCCCGCCGTACTGAGAGCTTGCGATCTGCGCTATCGCCTGTGTGGCAACGTTGCAGGCAGTCGAAAAGCTCTTGGGACGCTCTATCATCGTTTCGCTTATAACCGTTCCGTTGTTGAGCATATCCGCAAGGTTTACAAGACAGCAGTTGTGCATATGCTGCGCAAAATAATCCGAATCATGGAAATGGATAATGCCCTCCTCGTGCGCACGTACCACGTCCTGGGGCAGAAGCAGTCTGCGGGTTATGTCCTTTGAAACCTCTCCCGCCATGTAATCTCTCTGCACGCTGTTTACAACGGGGTTTTTGTTCGAGTTTTCCTGCTTTACCTCCTCGTTGTCACATTCTATAAGGCTTAAAATTCTGTCGTCCGTTGAATTTGATTTTCTTACAAGTGCTCTTCTGTAACGGTATGTAACATACTTTCTTGCAACGTTAAATGCCTTGAGGTTCATGATTTGATTTTCCACAAGATCCTGTATTTCCTCCACGCTTACCGCATGGTTCATGCTCTCGCACGTATCCGTAACCTGTGCCGATATTTCTCTGATGTTATCCTTTGACAGACGCTCGCGTTCCGGTACCTCATTATTTGCTCTCTCTACGGCAGAGATGATTTTCGATATATCAAAGTTTGTTTCAACGCCGCTTCTCTTAATAATCTTCATATTGTAATACTCCTTCTCCTTTCTTTCAAATCTATAGACGATTGTAAAACTCGAAATTTGAGATGTTTCTGATTACGGGGCGGCAGGGACACCGCCCCCTACACACCCTCACTCCGTTCGGGAACTCGCCGAAACTCAATCATAAACATCACAAATTCTTCCAAAATTATAGGATTTGAGAGTGTTTTTGAGTTTGTTCGGACGAGTTACCGCAAGGGATGTTTGAGTACGAATAAATTCAAAAACACTCTCAAATCCCGAACTTACATTTTACAATTACCTATTCAAATCTAATATAATGTAAAATAAAACTTATGTCAACTAAATATTGTATATTTTTTACATAATCATACCAACATATTGTGTACTATTACTATACTATATCTTCCATATTGTTGTCAAGAGGCATAATAAACAAATACGGAGATATATTTTCTACATAATTTTCATGTTAAATTTATGTTACAGAACATAACGCCGAAAAAGCCTGTTGCGGTCTTACTTTTAATATTTGTTAATAAAATGTAAATAAAGCATTCCTGTGATTGACATTAAAAATAAAAGGTGCTAAAATAAATTTTAATAAGGGTATTTTAAATTATCAAGTTTGGGGGCGTTGTTCTTTTTTGGGACGGCGTTATTATTATACCTAAAAATAGGAGGTTTCGGAATGGACAGCACCGCAGAAAATGAGCTTGACAAAAGCGAACGGACGGACGGCGGTATGATTGCCGATGAAAGCAGTCCCGGCGCAGAGCCGGAAATGAACAGTGAGCCGTCATACAATTCGGAGGACGATTCTGAAGATACATTGGAGGAAAAGGCATCATTGCCAAAGCGTATACTTAATAAGATAAAGAAGAAAAAGATTTTGGCGATTATTGTTGCCGCGGCGATACTTGTTGTCGGAGTGGGATCGTGTGTAATGCGAAACAAAAAAGCTGACAAGAAAAACGCGAATCAAATCCAGGTATTCGTTGAACGCAGGGATATTAAAAATACCGTTTCGGGTTCGTCGGTAATTGAGCCTAAGGATTTGTATAACGTAACGGCAATGGTAACGGGTGAAATTACGGCGGATACCTTCAGCGAGGGCGATGTTGTCAAAAAGAATGATGTTTTGTACCAGATTGATTCGGAAACCGTGGAGCAGTCTGTCCAGACGGCGAAAAATTCGCTTACCAAGGCTCAAAATTCGCTTGTCAAGGCGCAGCAGTCATATGATGATGCGGTAAAGGCGGGAAAGGATAACAAGCTTAACAATTCCGGCAGCATCACAACAGCTAAAAATGCCGTGGAGAAGGCTCAGCGCAGCTATGACGATTCGCTTGAGGATAGGAGCAATCTTAACGTTTCAAGTACCGTAAGCGGAACGGTCAGCGAGGTGTTCGTCAAGGAGGGCGACAACGTCCAGAGCGGAGCGAAAATCGCCTCGGTATATTCAAATAAATATATGAAGCTGCGTGTTCCGTTTAACGAGGACGACGCACAGTCGATAAGCGTAGGCAGCGGAGCAACGGTGACTGTTTCGGGAACGGGCAGCGAGATATGGGGCTCTGTTACGGAAATCGCAACGGCAAGCGTAACGACAGCAAGTCATGCGATTGTAAGATACGTAACGATTGAGCTTGAAAATCCCGGTGCGCTTACGCCGAATGACAAGGCGACTGCGATGGTAAACGGCGTTGCCTCAAATGACGTAGGCAGCTTTGAATACATACAGGACGTGACCGTTACGGCAAAAACGGCGGGTAAGGTAAAGAGCCTTTCCGTCAGCGCAAACGACAGCGTATACAACGGACAGACGATAGCCGTGCTTGAGTCGGATTCGCTTGATACCACTCTTGCAAACGCTCTTTCGGCGGTTGAGGACGCACAGATTTCGCTTGAAAAAACAATGCGCTCCGCAGACGGATCGAGCGATACCACCTCAATATTGAACGCTCAGCTTGCGTTGAGCGATGCGAAGCTTGCGTTGGAGGATTCTAAAATATCGCTTGCCAAGGCGCAGAAAAATCTTGACGATTACACGATAACCGCTCCGATAGACGGTACGGTTGTCACAAAGAACAAGAAAAAGGGCGATAAGCTTGAAAGCGGCTCTGCCGCTGCCTCAAGCTCCGGCGGCACAAACGCAATGGCGGTAATTTATGATTTGTCAAGTCTTAAATTCCAGCTTGATGTGGACGAAACAGAGGTTAAGCAGATTTCTGTCGGTCAGGAGGTTGCAGTAACCGCAGATGCCATTGAAAATCAGACCTTTAAGGGAACGGTTACAAAGGTCGGCATAGACGGTACAGCCTCAAACGGAGTTACTACTTATCCGATAGATGTTGAAATCATCGATTACGGCGAGCTTCTGCCGGGTATGAACATAACTGCCGAGATCGTTGTCCAGGAGGTAAAGAATGCTCTTGCCGTTCCCGTAAGCAGCCTGCAAAGAGGCAGTGTTGTTTACGTCAAGGGTGAAAAGACAGATGAAAACGATAAAGCGCCGGACGGATATATGTCCGTTAAGGTTGAAACGGGAATAAACGATGAGGATTACATAGAA
>JAXDRV010000095.1:0-18706 GCA_034090805.1 Clostridia bacterium | reverse complement strand
CGGATAATCTCTGTAATTGTGTTTCTTCCGCAAAAAGATTGATCTGCATTTCATTTCAACCGCCTTTATTATAGTATCTTTATTATACCATAATCTGACGATTTTTTCAACACTTTTTTATGAATTTTTAGAGGTTACCATAAGTAAATCGGACAAATATTTATCTCCTGCGCACCCTTCCGTGTCGGCGGCGGCAGTAACTCCGAACGGGAAGCATCCCATTTCCGCCTGCACGCCGATGCTCTCAGAGGACAGAGTACGCAGATGAGCATGTATGTCAACAAGACCGGGCAGAACCGTTTTCCCCGTCGCATCATATACAAAATCCGCATCAGTATCTATTTTCGGAAGTATGCTTTTGATTTTTCCGTTATCAATCAAAATATCCGAACAATAAAATTCTTCTCCATCCCATATACGTCCGTTTTTTATCAGAATATCAGCCAAAGCCCTCTCAGTCCTTTCATAAAAATATGGCTTAATACTTTATCTCGAAATTCACACCGGTTATGCCGGGCGTTATTCCTCTTGCTATTGCCGATTGATTTTCCTCATGGCATATTATCCACTTATTCTTTGCACTTATCAGCTTATCCTCCGGAACAATCTCAAGAGCTGTGTTTGTATCCTTGGGAAGGCCGACCGCACAGCCGAAGCCCTCGTCCGAAACCTGACAGGGGCAGTAGTGCAAGGTTGTTGCAAAACATTCTATGACCGTTCCTTTGGGAAGATAAAACGCCGTAAACCTCGACGAGTCTATTTTATCGTTTTCTATCTCCCATCTGTGTCCCATAATCAGAACCATGGGCGTTATGGCAATGTTTATCTCGCTTGATGTATGCCATTCCGCAGCGTTCAAAAACGAGCTGTGTCCCCAACAATATCCCAACTGTGCGGGGAGTGTACCGAACAGCTCCTTTTGAATTTCCTCTGCAATGGGAAGCTCCTCAAATTCTGCCTCGGAGGGTACATATTTAACTCCCGTTTCGGGCAGTGGGATTTTTTCTCCCGTATTTATAATTTCTGTTGTATCGATATTTTCTATAACCCTGCCAAAGCTTTTAAATTCCTCATCAAATACGGAATAAACCTTCAGTTCGGGGTTTTTCTTTCTTAAAATTTCAAGCATTTTCTTCCTCCTGACATTTACATATATTTTACAGACAGGTATAACCGCCGTCAACGGAAATAACGGCTCCCGTTGTATAGCTTGACGCATCCGAGGCAAGATAAAGAGCCAGTCCCACAAGCTCCGACGGCTCGCCCACTCTGTTTAACGGTGTTCCCTCTATCCACTTTTTAACTGCCGGATCATTCGGCGTGGTAAGACGTTTTTTTGTAAGCGGCGTATTCATAAACCCCGGTGCAATACCGTTTACTCTTATACCTCTCTGTGCCCACTCCACAGCCATGCACTTTGTAAGCATTATAGCTCCGGCCTTTGAGCTGTTATATGCGCACTGTGTCTGCGGCAGCGGATTTACAACAAGACCGGACATTGATGTAATGTTTACAATGTTTCCTCCGCCCTGCTCAAGCATCACATTAGCCGCCTCACGGCTCACCAAAAACACTCCCGTCAGATTTACGCCGATTATGCTGTTCCAAACCTCTAAAGGCATTTCCTCTGCGGGATAGAGCTTGTTGATACCTGCGTTGTTTACCAAAATATCAATTCTTCCGAAGGTGCTTTTGACCTGTGTTATCATATTCTTTACGGAGTCTTCCTTTGAAACATCTGTCTTTATGCACAGGCATTTTGCGCCCTCTTTGCGTATCTCGTTACCGGCATTATCAAATTCTTCCTCAAGCATTCCGGCAACTGCAACATTCGCTCCCGACCTTGCAAAGCCCTTTGCAATTTCAAGACCTATTCCCCTTTCGGCACCGGTGATTACAACGGTTTTACCTTTAAAGTTAAAGCTGTATTGATTATCCATGATAAATCACTTCCTTAATTACATTCTGTCTGCACCGAGAAGTCTGATTTTTCCGATTGCAAATTCTTTCACGTTTTCCGCAACCTTTGACATGGTAACATCAAGCGGCGCACTGTACGGATCAAGCTCCTTATATCCGTCCATAAACGCATAGCAGACATCGGTACCGAAATTGATTTTGCGTATTCCCGCATTCACCGCCGCTTTTATCTGATCGTCGGGAACGCCGTAGCCGCCATGCAGCACAAGATGTGCTTTGGTTTCGGAATGAATTTCCGCAATTCTGTCAATTGCAAGAACAGGTGCCTGCGCATATTTTCCGTGCGCCGTTCCCACCATTATCGCAAGGGCGTCAATACCGGTTTCGTTTACATATCTTACCGCATCGGCAGTTTCCGTATACGCATCCCACTTTTCATCCTTGGTTGAACCGATATGACCGAGCTCACCCTCAACGGAAACGCCCGCCTCTTTTGCCATATCAACGACTTTTTTTGTCGTTTCTATATTTTGATCAATCGGCAGAGTTGAAGCGTCAATCATAACTCCCGTTGTTCCGAATCTCATTGCACGGATACATTCGGGTATGCCCGCACCGTGGTCAAGGTGGAATGTAACCGGGGACTTTAATTTATTCATTACATCAATGATAACCGGTGCCATAAACTCGCCCGTACCTGTATTAAAAAGACGGCTGTACATCTGAATTATAACCGGTGCTTTTGTTTCCTCAGCCGCTCTTGCAACACCCATAAGAGTTTCCAGATTGTAGACATTAAATGCGGGAACAGCGAAGCCGCCCGCCTCCGCCAAATCTAAAATTTCCTTTAATGTATAACGCATAATAGCATCCCTCCATGTAAAAATTATACTGTATCAAATTTCAATGCCGGAACATATTTGCAAAATTCCTTTATATTCTGCGTAAGACTGCCTTCTATTTCCGATACATGATGAATATACGGCCCTTCAACAAGCTTGCGCTCCCACGCATCCAAATCATCAAAACGTGCCCACAGATATGTACCGTTCGTATAAGGTCCCTCTGCGCTGTCGCACTCTCCTGCAATAATTGAATAATTGCCGTGATCCTGATCTATACGTGCTACCGTGTAATGACCGTCCTTAGCCTCAAAATTCTCTCTCATATTCATGCATCTGCACGGCTGATTTTCTCTGTGCACCGAATAAGCAAACTGTCCGCAGTGCCATAAAAGCTCAACATTCCTGTCCTCCGGATGACGAATTGTGAACTCACCGAACAGCGGCGGTTTTTTACCGAGTGAAAGCGATTTTAAAAGAGCCTGCGTCATGGCAGCGTGAACATCGTTTTCGCAGCTAATAATATATCCCTCATCTGCGAGAATGCCGTATGCCGTACAGGGCATTGCGCCAACAAGCAGCTGCAGTGCAGACCAACACTCAGACGAAATTGCATCAAGCTTAAATTCTTCAAACAAATCCTTAAACAACAATACGTACGCATACTGCTTTTCCGCCGTTTCATCCGACGCAGCGTCCAAATCATACATTTTGCGAGGCTTTTCGGCTCCTGCCTTAAGCTCTTCGGGACGTGTTTTAAGAATTGTATTAAACTTATCCTGAATAACCGCAAGATTTATCGGTACAAGATGAATGTCAAACTCCTCCATAAGCTGACCCTCGTTGCAGATGACCGAACAAAACGGTCTCGGTCTTAAGCCTATCTGCCCTATACGCATACCTGTGAAATTTCTAACCGCACACGCAACAGATGCAAATCGTCTTATACCGTCTGCAAGTGCCTTATCCTCAACACGACAGTTTTCAATATATGTAAACGGCACGTTCATACGGGTAAGCTGGCGGCTTATGCCGAAAAGTCCGCATTGTGAATCGGTATAGCGCATACCGTCCTCTGCCGCCGGAGCATCGTCCTGAGGTCCCCAGAGCAGTACCGGCTTTCCGAATTTTTTCGTAAGCTCGCCTGCCGCTTCTTCATTTCCGAAATTTGCGGCAATAAGGAAAATTGCGTCAACATTTTCTTTTCTGAAATGCTCCGCCACCTTATCGACATCATCACATGACCATAACAGCTCAACGTCTATTACTCCTTTAAGGTCAACAAAGGAAATATTCTCGGTTGAATAATGTTCTTCTATATATGCAACTGTTTTTCTGCCGCGTTCCTCTGCAATCTCCCAATTGAACTGACCGGGTCTGGGAGTACAGTCACGTCTTAATGGTACAAGACCTATTCTTACTTTATAATCAAGCATTTACTATAACCTCCTATATAATTCCACGCTTATAATGAGCAACCCGCTCATCTATTTCGCTGTAATCTATTTCTCCCGTCTTGAGGAATTTTTCCAAGACATCAAGAGTCGGTATTCCCGAACGTCCGCCGGGACGGGTGCACTTTATTGCCGATACCGCTGTTGAAAAACGTGCACATTCTTCCGTATTCCAACCTTGAAGATACGCATAATCAAATGCGCCATGGAACACATCACCCGCACCGGTCGTATCGACAACCTCAACCTCCATTGCCGGGATTTCAAAATACTTATCCTCATAAACACCGCGGCAGCCATCGCCTCCGAAGGTAAATATAACAATTTCACAGCCTTGTTCCCTGACGGTGTTCATGTTGTTTTCATATTCGTATTTATTGTATCCCTCTGCCCTGCACATTTCATCATAATACATTTCCGAGCCGATAAAAATATCAAAATGCTTATAATTTTCATATACAAAGGGCTTGTAATAGGGCGCATCTATGCTGACCTTGCCGCCTGCTTTATGAATACATTCACAAGCTTTGATAACTGCCGGCGTAATCAGCCCGGTATGCAGCATTTTTGCGGATCTTATATATTCTTCATCTATGTCCTCCGGCTCAATCTGTTCAAAATCGCCGTGTCCGACTATAAATTCCTTGCCTTTAACGGCACGTTCTGCCACGCATACGGAAAAATTACTTTTCCTGTCCTTCCGAACAACCATCTTTGAAACATCAATCTTATTATATTCCAAATCCGACAATGACATTTTTCCGAACAAATCATCGCCTACCGAGCCGATAAGTGATGTTTTAAGTCCCAGTCTTGACGCAGCGGCAAGTGCGGTAGCCACGTTTCCGCCGCCCTGAAAGCAGCGTTCGAGCATGGGGCAGTTTGTGTTTGATTCCGGCAGCTTGTCAATCTCTATCACCAAATCAAGAAACGGATCACCGAAACCGATTAAATCTAATTTTTTATCCATAATTATGATTATCACATCCTCTCTCAAGCTTGCTCCTTTATTACGGAATCATCGACAGGAACTTGATGTCATAGTATTCCTCAAGTGAATGCTTTGACTTATCGCATCCGATACCCGACTGTTTTGCTCCGGCATGGGGCGAAAACTCACTGCCGATACCGCCGTTTACAAATATCTCTCCGGCTCTTACACCCTCAAAATACCTGCTCATTTCCTTTGAGTTATGACCGAAGAAATACGCTGAAAGTCCAAATATTGTGTTGTTTGACTTCTCTATTGCCTCGTCTAAGGTCTTAAAGGACTGAAGCGGAATAATTGGGCCGAAAATTTCTTCCTTTGATACTCTCATATTATCATTTACATCAATCAAAAGTGCGGGAGTGATATAGCTGCCCTTTTTAAATTCCTCGGGTATTTCTCCGCCCATAACAAGCCTTGCACCGCCCTTTACGGCATCGTCTATAAGCTCAAGCATTCTGTCACGTGCCTCAATGTTTATCACAGGACCCATTATATATCCTTCATCTCTGCCCTTGCCAAGCTTTACCTTTTTAAGCTCATCTGCAATCTTTTCACACATTACATCATATATGCTTTCGTGGATATAAATACGGTTGTAGTTTACGCAGGTCTGACCGGCAAAGCCTACCTTCTTTGCGACAATATTTGCAGCCGTTTCGTCCAAATCAGCGTCCGGCATTACAACAACGGGAGCGTTGCCGCCAAGCTCAAGAGAATACTTCTTTAACGATGTTGAGCTCTGCTGCATAAGCTTAAGCCCTGTTTCATAAGAACCGATAAGGCTTATCATTCTCGGAATATCACTCTAATTCAGAGTTTTTGCAACCTCACCTGAGGGGCCTGAAAGAATATTTATAACTCCTGCCGGGAATCCGATTTTTTCTGCAATCTCACCAACATAAAGCGTTGCAAGCGGAGTTTCCGAGGACGGCTTTATTATACATGTACACCCTGATGCCACAGCCGGCGCAAGCTTTATACTTGCGTTTCCAAGAGGATAATTCCATGCCACATGACCGACCGTAACACCCACAGGCTGTTTTGTGACGATCTGATAGTTCAGCTTATCACCGGCTTTAAGAGCCGGCATAACCTCGCCGTCAATTCTCTTTGCCTCCTCTGCATAATACGAAAGGCTTATAAGCAGCCAGTCAACATCACCGCAAGCTGCCGGGTAAGGTCTGCCCGATTCTGCCGATACCAAATCTATTAAAGTATCTCTTTCCTTAAGACAAGCTTCTTTAAGCTTATAGAGCCATTCGGCTCTTTCGTTTACAGAGGTTTTTGACCATGTCTTAAAAGCCGCCTCGGCAGCTTTTAAAGCCTCTCTTGTCTGTGCGGCATCAGCGCATCCCACAGTTCCGACAACCTCTCCCGTTGCAGGGTTGTATACGTCCATAGGCTTACCCGCACCGTCAACCAATTTTCCGTTTATATATTGTTTATACATATGATTTTACCTCCCAAATCAAAGCTTTCCGTCTGCTCTCATCTGATTTCTGAAGCCCTTAAGTCCTTTTGCTCCGATAAATTTAGCCGATGCTCCCAACTCTTCTTCAATTTCAAGAAAACGATTTCCTCTGTCGCCTATGTCACTCTCGCGAATAGAGCCGGCATTTATTCCTACTGCGTAATCGGCAATCGCCGCACCCTCGCCTCGGCTGTCGGAGGGCATAACAGCATATCCGAATTTATACGCATACTGAATCATTTCAAGAGCCTCGGAAATTGTACCCACCTGATTTACCTTAAGAAGTACTGCGTTTGCGGCATTCTTTGAGATGCCGTATGCAACACGCTCCGGGTTTGTTGTAAACAGGTCGTCGCCCACAATCTGTATTCCGCACTCCTTTGTCAGTGCAGCAGTGGTTTCGTAATCGTCCTCATTAAACGGATCCTCGATAATGACAAACGGATAGTCCTTTATAATCTGCATATAGAAGTCGTAAAGCTGCTCTTTTGTTTTCGGTGTCTTGTCGAACAATCCATAGTACTTGTCGTCCTCTTTATTATGATATGTATCCGTTGCAACGTCCATCTGGAATCCGACCTTGCCCTCATATCCGGCTTCTATAATTGTTTTGAGCATATCCTCCCATATCTCTCTGTCGCAGCTGTACACGCCCTCGGGAATGGATATAAAATCTCTAACGTTTGGAAGTCCGCCGAATTTTTTCTTCATTTTTTCCGCCCAGCGTGTGTGAATATCCCAACAGGCATATGATGCGTCCGAGAAGGTATCAAAGCCGTAAGCCATAACCGACATTGTCGGCTTTCCTCCCGGTGTTGTAATACCGCCGCCGTAGCGTTCATCTCCGGCCGCCATCGCAACTCCCGGAACAGGCAGATACATTGCGTTTGCACCGCCTATGTGACGGTAAAGCGGAATACCCAAGGCTCTTGCTCCCGCCTTTAGCACCGCTGCTGAAACAGCCGCCACGGCATTTCCGCCAAGGCTGATTTTTGCATCAGGCTCAATGGCGAGCATTGCTGCATCTATCTCTGCCTGGTTTGCCGCATCCATTCCGATGATTACCGGAGCAATTTTGTTTTTGACGCTTTCTATGGCTCTGCCTACGCCCTTGCCGCCGAATTTTTTGCCGCCGTCATAGGAAAAATCCACCTCGTGGGTTCCCATTGAAACGCCCGCAGTACACATTCCTCTGCCTTCTGCGCCGTTTTGCGTAGTTACTGTAACCTCAACGCCCGGCTTGCCGCGGTTAGTATAAACCTGACGTGCCTTAACGTCTGTAATTAATGTACCGTACATAATCATTCTCCTCCTTGTATCAATATTATTCTCAAATCAAGCGCTGAAACGTTTTCTCTTGCTGCCACTGCGCTCCCAAGCCGCCAAAGCGGCTCGCTTGTTCCGTGGGTTTTAAGTCCGTTCCACAAATTTATTCCTGAATTTTTCGCTTCGTCTGCGGTATATCCGTCAACCACCGCACCCGCAAGGCATTTCGGCGCACCCTCAAAGCAAAAGCCTCCTGGGCCGTCTATACCGTCCGTATCAACCGCACCCATAACAATCCTTTTACTTCCGGCGATTTTCAAGGCCGCAGCCGTGCAATATTCCTGATTGCGTCCGCCGATACCTGTTTCGCTGCCGACTGTGACGATATTTTCTCCCGATGACATAAGCACAATCGGAGTCTTAAACGGCTCGTCCATCCGCTCACAGCAAAGAGCCATATTGGCGTCCACAAACCCCGCTTCTCTTGCCTCGGCCTCCATATATTCCGAAAGCATAATACACTTCAGTCCCAGCTCTGCCGCTTTTTTCCTGACAGCCGGGTACACTGTAGAATCTTTGAATATCAAGCCGAAAAACCGCAGATTAAAGCTCTCATATTCTTCAACGCTCATATTTTCGTTATGTGCGCCGCCGGCAAGCAGGTGATTTTTTATCGATTCCGGCGTTTTATCCCATGCGTCCCACTTATTGATTATATCTATACAATCCTTATAAGTTGAAGCTGTGGCAACGGTCGGGAAAAACGTATTGTTTTTTAACATATCTAAATATGATACTCTTAAAACCGGGGTTGACATTTTCGACGGGTCTGCCGTAACCATATGCACCATAGCTGCTTTTTTAAAGAGCCTTGTAATTCTTCCGCCCTTAAAACGGTCTATATGTGTTCTTATACTGTTTAAATCGCTTGTTGGTACACCCTTTTCAATCTGCATCATATGAGTAAAATCCGATATGTCCTCTATGGTTATATCTCCTGCCGGATATGTAAAGAGCGAGCCGCAGCCGCTGCCGAATATCGTGAATACCAAATCCCTTTCTGTAATATCCTCAGCAAGCTTTTCAATCTTTTTGCAGCCTTCTACGCAGTATTCATCAGGTACTGGATGCCCCGCAAGAGTGACTTGAATTTTTCTGCATATAATTTCCTCGCCGTGTTTTCCTATGACATGACCTGCCGTAAGATGCTCGCCCAAAACCTCCTCCAGTGCAAGAGCCGCCCGCTGTATGCCCTTTGCTGCGCCTATAACGAAAACCCTGTCATAGTCCTTAAGGTCATATATCGCCGCACCGCTGCGCGGGTCACCTTTCATTTCAAAGCCACGGTTATCGAGTATGATTTTGTTGTCCTCTATTTTTACAAGCTCTTTTACTCTGTAATACGGGTCAAGAGCGTCAAGACCGGTATCTAAAAGCTCCGTAACAATTTTTCTTCCCTCTTTGTTCCCGTGAGAGATAAGAACATCTTTATTTGTAATTCTCATAGCCGCTCCTAAAACAAGATATTATCAGGGTTGGGAGCCTCGCCGCAGACGCCCTTCAGGTTTGATATTATATCCATATCCTCTTTTGAAAGCTCAAAATCGAATATTTCACCGTTTTGCTTAATTCTCATCGGATTTGCGGACTTGGGCAGCGAAACAAAGCCGTTTTGCAGACACCACCTTAAGCAAAGCTGACCTATGGATTTGTTATATCTTTTCGACATATCATTCATTTCGGGAACCTTAAATATTGCACCCGTTCCGAACGGGCTGTATGCCTCAACAACAATTCCCTTTTCACGGCAGTAATTCACAATCTCCGGCTGAGTGATACCGGGGCACAGCTTAAGCTGATTTGCCATAGGCATAATTTCGGCTGTTTCCATAAGTGCGTCAATATGATGCGGCATAAAGTTGCTTACACCTATCGCACGTATTCTGCCCTCTTTATATAATTTTTCAAAAGCTCTCCATGTTTCCTGCATTGCCTCTTTCCACACTGCACGGTACTGAACGGGATTTGGCCAGTGAATTAAATATAAGTCCAAATAATCCGTTCTTAAATTCTTAAGCGTTTTTTCAAATTCATCGAGAGTTGATTTGTATCCGTGGCAAGCGTTTCTCAGCTTACTCGTTATAAATACCTCTTCCCTTTTTAGACCGCTGTCGGCAAGTGCTGCGCCTATTCCGCCCTCGCTGCCGTATGCGGCGGCGGTATCAACATGACGATAGCCTAAAGCCAGTGCCGCAAGCACTGCATTTTTTGTGACATCATCGGTAGTTTGCCATGTACCGAGTCCCACACAGGGCATCTCCACGCCGTTATGCAATTTAAATGTATCTGTCAATGCTTTCATCACAATATTCCTCATTTCCCTGCTTTTGCGTTAAGAGAATCCAATACTGTTCTCCTTGTGTTTTCAACAATCATTTCATAATTCTTATCGTTTACGGCATTATTTTCGGCAAACATCCAATCACCGCCGGATGCAAGAACATAGTCAATTTTCGAAAACGGTAAAAAGTTTTTGCCGTTAAGTCCGCCCGTAACAACCCATTCGACATTCCCGAAGGGACCGCCGTGATATTGTGCCAATGTATCTGCACCGCCCAATTGATATATCGGGAAGAATTTTAAAATATTTATCCCGTAATTAAGTGCAATTGAAATATCGCTTGCAGTAACACATCCGGGCAAAATCGGCATATTCTTTTTCATCGCAAATTCAACCACTTCCGGAACAAGTCCCGGAGCAACAAAGAATTTTGCTCCTGCGTCAATCGCTTCTTCGGCATCCTTAATTGAAATAACCGATCCTGCACCAACAATAACTTCGGGAGCTTTTTTTGCTATTTCATTAATTCTTTTTAATGAATTTTCATCTCTGTGAAGTAAAACCTCACAAACCGGAAGTCCTCCCTCCGCTAAAGCGTGTGCCGCATCGGCCGCAAAATCCAATTCCGGTGCCACCATAATGGGGCAAATGCCCGTTGTTTTTAAAACTCCATACATTGTCTTTTCCATGATTCATATCCTCCGTTAATCCAAATTAATTTTTACACCTGTTAATTCTGATAATTTTCTATAGCTTTCCGCCATTGCATCGGTTATTTCAATTTCGCCGTTTTCAAGCGCCGCACTGCGCTTATCCCATTCCATTTCGCCCGGCAAGAATATTTTCTCTGCACCCTTTGCTTTTGGACCGTTTTTAATTTCTGATGCCATCTGATTGATTCTGGCATTAAATACCTCCGGCGGAATCATTTTTGAAACATCTATTGCTATAAACGCATGACCGGCATTGTTTACCGATGTCAAATCAAGATTCCAGCTTGCTATTTCACTGAGCAATCCCGCTCCGGTGATAACCGAGGCAAGTATCTCAACCAATACCGCCAAGCCGTATCCCTTATGCGCCGCCATGGGCTGCAAGGAGGCTTCTTTCGGGAATTTAGCCGCATCGGTTGTGGGAAGTCCTTCATTATCCACAAGCCATGTATCAGGTATCGCCTGACCCTTTTCCTGTGCCATAATTACCTTTAGCGCAGCCACATTGCTAAGAGCAATATCCAAAAATACGCTTTTCCCGTTGCCCAAAGGTGCGGCAAACGAAAACGGATTTGTTCCTATTGCTTTTTTGCAGCCGTTCGGTACAGCAATAACAGGATCTGCATTGCTCATAGAAAGTCCTATAAGACCTTCCTTTGCTGCAAGATTTGCATAATATCCGGCAGCACCAAAGTGGCAGCTGTTTTTAACTCCCACATAGGCAATACCTGTTTCCTTTGCCTTTTTAACGGCTAAATTCATAGCCTTACACGCCGAAACCATGCCTACCGCTTTGTTCCCGTTGATAATCGCCCACGAAGGTCCCTCTCCCTCAACAGTCGGAACAGCCTTTGCGTCAAGTCCGCCCGCCTGCATTTTGAGTATGTACTGATACAGGTTTTTCGTACCGTGAGTCATCACTCCAAAAGTGTCTGTGGTTATGAGAACCTCGGCGGTTGTTGACGCATCCTCCTCGCTCATCCCCGCCTTCACAAGCACTTCAACAGAAAATCTCCGAAGTTTATCCAGTTTGATTTTTGCCATATGCTTACCTCCAAATTCAATGCTTAATAAATATGAGCAGACAATATATACTGCCTACTCATATATTTAAACATTTATATTTAAAAATTACAATGCATGTTACCGCTTTTTTGGTGCACAAAACCTTGTTCTTGTCAAGTGGAGTGTTATACTTTAAGTACAGTCGACAAACGCACTAAATTCTGATATAATAAAATCATCAGAAAGGCGTGAAGCAAATGTCAAAATATTATCAACGAGCATCCTGACAACGATAATTATGGTGTCGACAGGATAATAAAAGAGATACGAGAAAAAAATGATAGCACAAAGACCACCTATGGGATTGCCCCAAATGATTTACAGACAAATTAAAGCATAGGATTGCTTGTATACTTTTTATCATCAAATAAGCTCCGAAACAGTCTTTCTGAGATTGCTCCGAAGCTTATCTTGATTGTCTGTTTTACATTACAGATGCATTCCTCCGTCAATAATCATATCCGTGCCGGTGATGTATCTGCCCTCATCCGAACACAGCAGTAATGCAGCCGGCGCTATATCCTCAGGTATACCGGCGTATCCTGCCGGAATGCTTGAATATATTTTCGCCTTGTATTCCTCATCGCTCAATGCCTGTTCGTTTCTCGGAGTGAGTATTACACCCGGTGCGATGTTATTTACAGTTATTCCGAACTCCGCAAGCTCCCGCGCCATGGTCTGCACAAAATTCATCTGCGCCGACTTTGTCGCAGCATACACCATAAGCTGCGGATTTTGCTTGTACTGATTGACACTGCCAATCAGTACAATTCGTCCGTAACGCTGTTCTCTCATATGCGGCACATACTTTTCCGTAAGCTGCATTGTACTTCTTACATTTGTATTGAACTGACTTGCAAAATTCTCATCGGTAACGCTTTCAAGTCCGCCTCTTATCTGTACCGACGCATTCAGCACAAGAATGTCGACGTCACCCGTCTGTTCATATAGCTTTTCCGCACAGCCGCTCTCTGACAGATTTGCCATAACCGGTATTGAATTTTCTATTTTCGCACTTGCCTTTTCGCATTTTTCCATGCTTGTCGCACCATGCACAAAAACCTTTGCACCATGTTCCGCAAGCGTTTTGGCAATCGCAAAGCCTATACCCTGCGTTGAACCTGTCACAAGCGCGGTCTTTCCCGTTAAATCAAACATAAACAGCCTCCTGTTTTATATGACAATTTCAAAGCTTTTCGGTGATTTCTTGCAAAAGCTTATCTCTCTCGTTTCTTTTCTGCCGTCAACCTCAAGCTCTACGTCATACTTTCCGTAAAAGCCCTTAAAGCTTGCCTTGCCGTTCTCATCGGAGGTTATCTCCTCCTCCGTATGCCATATCTTTGTAATCAAATTCTTTATCGCATAATATGCCGGCTTCGGAGTCATATCAAATCTGAAAAGTCCGCCATAATAGTAATTCTCACCGGCAGTCATATCACCCTGCGGTGCAAAGAAGGCATAACCGTCCGGCAGATTCCAATATATAATCTGCTCCATATTCGGATGCGAGAACCATATCGAATAAAGCTTTTCTATGATATCCGCCTGAATTTTTTCATCCTCCGGCTTGTTTGAATATGCCGGTATTGTTACCTCCGTTACCTGCAGCGGCTTGCCGAAATTCGAATATAAATCCATATGCTCATAAAGCTTTGTCGGATCGTAAAATACTCTTGTTGATTCATATTCCTTTTCCGCACGATAAAACATATGATACTGCATACCTATAGCGTCTATCCTCGCACCTTTGAGCATATTCGCTTCAATATAAGCATAGTATTTATCCGTAGCCATGCAGTGATCTCCCCAAGGCAGACCTGTCCACTCATTTATTACAAGCTCGTTTGCCGGGAAATATTTCTCCGCTGTTTTAAAGCACCACTCTATATAATCCGGCTCCTTATAAAAAGCTGTTGCACCCTCGCACCATTCCATTTCATTTGTCAATTCAATGGTAGGAATTTTATCCTTATATCTTTCGGAAATTTCCTTATAACGGTTTTCAAGAGCAAGCTTTATCTCCGTTACACTTGCGTCTTTAAGCCATGACGGGAAGAAATGATCATAAGCCAGAGCGTGTTCTCTCGGCTCAATGCCATGCTTTTCGCAAAATTCTATACATAAATCAATCGGAGGACGGCGGTACAGCTTTTCACTGTCCTTTGCATATCTTGTCTTTCCCTTTTCAGGCTCCGTTGAATCCCAGTAAAACGGGAGCGTTGCCATATTGAAGGTTTCCGCAAAATACTTCTTATAAAGCTCATTTTTCTCCTCGTTTTCAAATTCATCGAGCATAAACAGATTTGCACCGAATTTAAATTCATGGGATTTCTGTTTTACTGAAATTTTAACTCCCGGAACATTATTACCGTCCTTATCCTTAACGCATATTTCGGCATATCCCTTGCGGTGCTGTTCTATACCGCTGTTTATGCGTTCCTCCATGTATTCCTTATTCTTTTCAAACAATTCCAAAACCTTTTTTCTGTCACTCATAATTATTACCTCCATATCATTTTAAAGCGCCGACTGCGTATCGTTCGGGTCACCGTTTATCGCAAGGTCGTATTCAAGCGACCAATCCAATCCTCGATACTCTGCCGCACGGTCGTCTGTTTCTATGAACTCCATAAGCAAATCAAGCATTTCCTTCGTCCATGTGTTCTTATCTATCTGTGCGGTTGTAAACTTGTTAAGTGTTATCATCTCAAATCCAAACAAATCCTTAACCTGTGTCTTTGCCGCTCCGCCTACAACTTCTTCAACAAGGTGGCTCGGAATGAAAAGAACACCGCCTCCCGCACCGAATACAATATCACCCGGTAAGCATATTGCATTACCTATTCTTGTAGCTGTGTTATATCCTGTCATGATAAAGTCACGAATCGGTGTAGGGTCAATACCCCTGTAATATACCTGTGTGTCAGCAACCTTCTTCATCTGCTCGGTATCTCTTATACCGCCCCAAATTACTGCTCCGCCGTTTTCATTCTTTGTTTTATTGTGCAACGCAGTTGTGAGGTTTCCGCCTAAGAATGTACCCTTGTATATCTTATCATACATATCTATTACAGGTACGTCACCCTCCTGCAAGTTATCTATAACCCACTGATTATATGTACCGGTTCTGTTCTCACTTCTGCCTACGTTCTTTACAACCTCATCAAGATCCGGTCTGAACGGGCAATATGTTGCCGTAACCGCTCTTCCGATAAGCTTTCTTCCGTCATCGTGGAGGGTGTGCAGTCTGCCCTCAAATTGACTCTCATATCCCTTTACGAATATCGGTTTCCATACCTCCTCAAGTGTCAATGTCTTTAATGCCTTTAAGTACTTGTCATCAACTTTTGGTCGTCCGTCATCAAAACGCTCGCCCTTCCATTGGGGAGTGAGCGCTATTATTTCATCTCTGTCATTAAACTTCATTTCAATGTTCCTTTCTCAACAGTGTATGTTCTGTTAAATTCCATGATAAAGCCATTGGATATATTATCTGTATATTTGTGCGGATCCTCGGTGTTCGACTCAAACATTCCGTAATGATTGGGTATGCCCGTTTTCGGCTGTATCTTTTCCGTGAGCTTAACCGCCTCGTTTACGTCCATATTGCCTAATTTGCCGTTTATGCACACAAACAATATATCGCATTTTACATTTTCAAGCTTTTCATTATAAAACGTGTCGCCTGTAAAATACAATCTATTTTCTCCGTATGTCACAACAACACCTATCGCCGGTACGGTATGGTCTGCATATACCGCCTCTATCTCAAAATTACCGATTTTTACTTTCGCACCGCAGTCAAACGGTATATAGCTTGTGACTCCAAGTCCGCATAAGGTTTCCTCACAGTCGGTCGGTGCGTAAAAATCTATTCCGTCCGTATTCATCTCTTCAATCAAATCAACGTCAACATGGTCAAGATGATTGTGTGTACATATAAATGCGTCCGCCTTTATATCCTTTGCCGAAACAGGCGCGGGAACCATTCGTTCCCGTCCCGCAACACGGTTTACACAGTCGGAGAAATACGGATCGAGATATATTGTTGTGTTTTCATCACTTAAAACGTATCCGCTCTGTCCGATACATTTTATTTGCATTATTTAACTCCACTCCCTGTCATTTGCCCACTCATTATCCCATTGGGTGGTCGGCTCCCACTGACCGGGGTACTTGTCATGTATATGCTCGGCTATTACTTCCTCGTTAAGCTCATCAATACCGAGTCCCGGTTTGTCGGGAACATTTACAAAGCCGTCCTTAAAGAGCGGGTTGTCAATACCCAACGCAATATCATTCCACCACGGAATATCCACCGAATGGAACTCAACCGCAAGAACATTCTGAACAGCCGCAGCAGCATGAATTGCCGCCATGCAGGCAATCGGGCTTTCAGCCATATGTATCGCCATTGCAACACCGTACTTGTCACACATATCGCCGAGTTTTTTCATCTCCAATGCTCCGCCGACTGTCAGTATATCGGGATGTACAACCGATACGCCGCCGCATTCCATAAGCGGACGGAAGTTTTCGGCAAGGTAAATATCCTCGCCTGTACAGATAGGCAGATTACAAGCGTGAGCAATCTTTTCATAATGCTTTGTATAGTGCCATGGTGCAATATCCTCAATCCATGCGATATTGTACTTTTCAAGACGTCTTGCAAAGCGTATGCAGTCCTCAATTGCAATATGTCCGAAATGGTCTATTGCAAGCGGTACTTCGTAGCCTATCACATCACGCACTTCTTTTACATAGTTTTCAAGTACGTCCATACCCTTTTCTGTAATATGTATTCCCGTTGCATGATGCGGGATCGTAAATGTTTCGTAATTCTTTCCGAGCATCATATCCATATCTATCGAACCGCCCTGATGCAGAATCGCTTTCATAGAATACTTCTTTATATCCTCCAAAAAGCCTATAGGCGCATTAAGGCATCCCGGTTCATCAAGCAAATGCTCTATTCCCAAGTCCATTTTTAGGAATGTAAAGCCCTGCTCCATACGCTTTTTAAGTGCGTGTCCCATGTCGGTTCCGGTATGCTTTCCGTCAACATCGGTATCGCAGTACATTCTCACCTTATCACGGAATTTACCGCCCAAAAGCTGATAGAGCGGAACTCCCCACGCCTTGCCTGCCAAATCCCAGAGCGCTATCTCTATGCCGCTTACGCCGCCGCCCTGTCTTGAATGACCGCCGAACTGCTTAATTCTTCTGAAAAGCTTATCCACATTACAGGGGTTTTCGCCCACGAGTCTTGATTTGAGCATAAGCGCATATGTCGCACTCGACGCATCTCTCACCTCGCCGTAGCCGACGATTCCCTGATTTGTGTAAATTTTAATCAGCGGGCAGTGCTTCGGCGCGCCGTTGATATTGCATACTCTGATGTCTGTTATTTTCAGCTGTGACGGTTCCGAACAGCGGTTTACATTGATTTCCATATAAAAATTCCTCCTTGACATTAAATATTTGCTGTGTTATACTTTCTTTGATAAAACAATTTTAACACAATACAATCGGCAAATTCAAGCTATATATTACGATATTTGTCCACTATTTTACGATTAAGAGGGTTTAACATGAGATTTGACGAATTAATTCTTTACGATGATAGAAATATTCCGTACATAAAAACCTTTCATTCCACAGTTTCGCCCATAAAGCGCAGCTACAACGCACACCACCACACAGAGTGCGAGCTGTCAGTCTTTATTGACGGTGAAGGTGTGTATTCTGTATGCGGAAAAGAATATGAATTTAAACCAATGGATGTTTTTCTGTTCGGCAGCAATGAAGAGCACTGCATAACAGCGATTGATAAGGAAATAAATCTTCTCAACATGCAGTTTGAACCTCGTATATTATGGGAGCATTCTGAAAATATCGAGCTTTTGAAGCTGTTTTCGGCATGGAACGAGCATTTTTCAAACCGATTTAACGGCAGCGACACAACGCTGTCAAGACTTATAATTTCTATTGAAAATGAACTGAGGAATAAAGATATCGGATATAAAATACAAGTAAAATATCTGCTGTTTGCAGCCTTGATACATATGATGCGGAATTATCCTTATACGCAAAAAGACACTGCATTTGTCGGCGGCGAAACCACGGAGCAGCTAAAAAATGCAATGCTTTACATTGACAGCAATCTCGAAACTCGCCTTACTCTAAAGGATATTGCCGACGCCGCCTGCATGACGCAGACGTATTTTTCATCCGTTTTCAAAAAATTCAACGGCATATCCCCATGGGAATATATTACCATAAAACGTGTGGAAATGGCTATAAATCTGCTTAAAACAAGTGATATGTCAAAGCTTGAAATAGCCGAACACTGCGGCTTTTCAAGCTCCTCCAATTTTTACAAGGCATTTTTTAAGATAACCGGCAAGCACCCGAAGGATTTTTGCAGGTAACATCATTGTGCATTTTTTTGTCATGGCAAAACATAACAGCACATTCTCCGCTTAAAGTGCTCACCATGTCGTTGAATTTGAAAAATATGAAGGCAAATATCTTCTTGACTGGCTCTATGAGACAATTCCTTCCGAGCTTCTCATGCCGCAGATTGACACCTGCTGGGTTCACTATGCAGGCTGCGATCCGTGCGAATACCTCAAAAAATACT
>JAXDRV010000094.1:0-33489 GCA_034090805.1 Clostridia bacterium | reverse complement strand
AAATATAAGCGGGAGCCATTTGGCTCACTCAAATTTCCGTGCAATGCCCATTGCCATGGCTCTCGGAGAAGCCGCAGGAACAGCGGCAGCAATTGCCGTAAAAGAAAACATATCGCTGCGTGATGTGGATGTAAAGGAAATCCAATCAGAGGTTGGAGAATAATTTATACTTTATAGACTTGAACCGACCTCCCAATTGTTAGATTTTCTCGTCTGACTTTTGGAGGTCGGTTCATATAATTTATTCCTTCCATTCCAAATTCAACCTGATTATACCATTCGCCGGCTCAATATATTCTCCGACAATTTCGCCTTGTTCAATCTGAATATTATTCAATGTGATAACCCTTATTTTATGCTGTACATGAACGTTTTCCTAATTCGCCCAAGCCATTGCCGTTCGTATTTCAAGAATACTTCTTACTCTTATTTTCTCATTACAGTCCGTTATAGATTACAATAAATTGCGGCTGGCAATATCCTTCGAGAGTGAACACCTTGCTGCTCTGTTCACCATAAGCATATGCCGGGCGCAAATCATCAAGAGTTGCAGCCCTGATTTCCGGATTCGGATACCAGTTTTGCCGATTTATACAGCTCTTGAACCACCTTGTTAAGCTGATATGTCTCATTTAACTTCGCGGGATTAAACGGTACATCGTCAATATATGTTCCGCTTGCTAAAACACTCTTTGTTGTCTTGTTAATAACGGAGTAGTTGATTTTATTACCTCTCTTTTCCATCATATATTCGTAATATGCATCACCCATAGTCTGGCTGTTTGAAACTTTTTCCGAATAAGCAACTTCACCGTTTATCACTTTTTCAAAGTACGTTCTGCCGTGATATCCGTCGGAGAATAAGCCGTAATAATTCTTATCGTTATTATGTGCTATAAAACGTATTCCGCCTTTGTGCTCCCATGTATATGCATCTGCCGCTTTCATGTCAACACTCATTTTAACATCGGAGCCTACATTGGATAAATCACCTATGTAATTAAAGCAGCCGGTATCGTTCGGATAGCTTCCGCCATAACCTTCAAGCCTGAGCATCTTGCTGCCATTATCAACAACCTGCGATCCCATATATGTACTATTCCAGTCCGATCCGCGATATGTTGATGAGGACTGCCAGTTTTCACCTACTTTTTCCACTGCGGAATGCTGTTCGGTATCCATAACATCATAACTTTCAAAGCTGTCTGCCGCAATCAATTTTTGAGATACATAATTTTCAGCATTCGGTTCGATATTGTTTAAGCTGAAGTTGTCAAAGTAAATCACTGAATCGCCTGTAATTGTTATCTGATATTTTGCAGCACCGCCTCTCAGCTCAAACATTTCCCTATCCACAATTTTTCCGCTTTCGGTAGTATTATCAGTCTGTCTTGTTACCGACCATAACAGCGTGTCACCATCATTTGCCAGTGACAACGAATACCACACATGCGGTGGAGGGATTCTATGTTATAGCTTGCGTTCTGTCACAAGACTTGCGTCATCGCAATGTTCCGCATTGAATCCCCTCGCCACTTCGTGACCCTCACTCCTCAAACACCTTTGCCTTGGCAAAGGCGGCGAAGCCGGTTTCGCAAAGCTAAACTGTTTAACAAGGGGGGGCGCATTGATAGCACTTATTTTTTACTTGATTTTTCATTCACCAACCTTTTTATTCATAATTTGTTTACTCCGTCAAAAACCGTGACGGTTTTTGACTCAAATATTGAAAAACGAATGTGAGTATGCTATAATGGATTTGAACGAATTTGTTACAGAGAGGAGCCTTTTCATGGCAAACCATCCGAAAAAAACAACATATCGCTGGGCAACACCGGGATGCGGAATTATCGCAAACGAGCTTGCACAGGCTTTGCAAAAAGACGGGAGAAATCTTTACGTCGCAGCAAACATAACATATGAAAATTATGAAGTTCTTGATATGGAAAAAGCAGTATCCGGTGAACAAAACAAAATGTGTTCGGATTATACCGCTGACGTTATGAGCATCATGACACAGCTCAGAAAAGACCGGGGATTAGTGTACCCGGAGAAAAAATAACAATTTTTACAGCATTTTAAGGGAATGTACGGCGGATAATATGAGCCAATAGATTGGACAGGACGTAAAAGTCCTGTCCTGAAAATCTTATCTCGGAAAAGCTTTTTCCGGAGCATTCAGCAGCACCTGAGCGTTTGTGCCGTAAAAGATATCATCTCTTCCGCTTATCATCTTAAAAAATCTTTCAAGCTCTCCCCATGTATCGGTAAAATCCATTTCATAGGCATGACCCCAAATATAAAATATCTGCGGCTTATCCGCTTCCGCTTTCAGAAATTTTTCACCCATCGTAAAGAGGCGCTCAATATCCATTATATGACACGCATTTGGTTTGAATCTATAAAGATTTTCCTGAATATCAAAGCTGTCCGTATTGGTAACCGTCCGACAATACTTGATTTTGGTTTTATTTTTTATGATATCGGCAACTCTGTCGTCATTTGGGCCGTTCGGATACGCCATGCCCACAACCTCGTATCCGACAAGCTTTTCCAGATTTTTTCTGTCTTCTTCGACTTGTCGTATTATCTCTTCTTCGTCAAGCTCGGTAAGCGTCGGGTGCGTCAGTGTATGTACGGCAACCTCATGTCCCTGATAAATATCCCTTACCATATCCGGACTTATTTTGTAATGCGATACCCTTTGATTATTTCTGATCAAGATACCACCTTTGCCCAAAAGCTCCGAATTCAAGTTAAAGGTGCATTTCAAATTGTATTTATTCAGCAATTCGATAAGGCGTATATCCTGAGTGACTCCGTCATCATAGCTGAACGTTACCGCTTTCATTTTTCCGTCAAACAATTTCATCTTCTCCTCTCATATTACCACAAACCTTTCGGTTCGGAATTTATAATTTTTAATCCTCAAAGAGGTCTGAATTCGCAAGAATACTATTTATTCCGTGCAATAATTCACTAATGACACTGCGGCAGATGAACGACTACAATCACGTAAACGTAATCGATCCGCTTGCGCCGATACCGCCCGTACCCGCACTGATGATTAAATAATTTACCCAAACGGCTGCGTATCTCGATATGCAGCCGTTCTGCAATAATAATTCCGTTACGGTCTTGAATTTAATTTAATAAGTTTCAGCAGCGCATACGGTCTGCCGTTGTATACGGAGCGTGCAATTTTCCTGCGCACTCCGTTGCTGAAGATTATCTCGATCGTGTTGCCCTTTGCGGTGATTTTTGTTCCGTTAAAGTTATAACGTTCACCGTCCGCATTATTCAAACAGATTCTTTTAAGAAACTGAAAAAGCCTGAACTCCTCCCAGGAATGTAGGGAAATTTCGGGCATATATTCACTTTTCATAAGCAGATTATAATTTGTCATAGTAATAACACTTGCCGTCTCAAGCGGCTTTATCGGATTTTCGAGTTTTTCCCAGCTCTCAACATGAAACACAAAATACAGCTCACGGCTGTCCTTAGGCAACTCGGCTATCATAAATCTCGGCACTTCTTCAAAGTGCGATATTTTTCCGATATACCGAACACCGGCATTTTCCTCGCCGAAGGTTTTTGCGGAGGTATAAAGAGCAACGTATTTCACAGGCATATCAAGCTCATAGACATTTCTTGACGGAGTGTGGTAAAAGCAGTGAGCAATGTTTGCCTTGAGCTGCTCAGGACTTCTTACCACACCAACCATACAATCGCATACAGAAATATCCACTGCTTTCGGAGCGGTACTGAGAGAAAAAAGACGTCTGATAAAAGCCTTGAAACTACCCACGGTATCCCCTCCCCTTGTGCGTCAAATTCTGCAATTAACTACATAAAGTATACCATAACCGATATTTTCAGTCAATATAATTTGTAAATTTTTTTGATTTTTGCGAAAATATACAAACAGCCGTTTTAAAAGTTGTACACCCTTTCCGCTGTAGTTGAACAGTTGAAGATTTTACCATAGCGAATCGATTCGCAGACAACCTGTTATAACAGAAAACTCAAGTGCCGGATTTGTCTTTAAAGCCGACTCAAAAAGTGAGCGTATAAACCGAACCATTTTATCATAATATCCCGAAAAATACGCGTCCTCAAGCGGCACGTCGTATTCGTCTATGAGTATTATTGTATTTACACCGTAATACTGCTAATGTATAATATAAACTGTTATTTATATAAAATAAATCTGCAAATATGTTTTAAGCTATACATTAAGAATATGTGCCATGTCTGATTTATGAAAAAACTCCCCTCATATCTGTTAATTTGCATCAAAACCACACATGGATTTACAGATAAAATGCCGAAAATGTATGGAAGGGATTGTATTTAGATGCAAATTATGATATCATTGCTATAATATACTATTAAATTATAATAGGATGGTTATAATTTCGTATGTATAATAAAATTTATTAAAAACTGAGTGATAAAGATGCGGGTATTTTCAAATCTAAAATTAAGAAAAGTTCTTTGTACGGTGATTGCATCAACAATGCTGATGCTGGGTAACATATCACAGCTTTCAGCTTTGGCATCGTCCGAGCCGAGCGGATGGGCAAGCGAGGAGATAGCACGTGCAAAACAGAACGGTCTGGTTACATCTAAGCTTACAGACGATTATTCCAAGGTGGTAACGCGTGAGATGTTCTGCGAGCTTGTTGTGAAACTTTATGATAAGCTTTCTCCGACAAAATCTGTTGAAGCAAACGACATCTTTGATGATACGGATAATATTGAAGTATTAAAGGCGTACCGCAGCGGTATTGTAAAGGGAGTGGCAGCAACGGAGTTTGATCCGGACTCGTCCATTACTCGTGAAGCAATATGCACTATGATAACAAGATGTTTTGATATAATAATCTTACAGAATATACCGTGCATTTGTGCACAATCAACATATGCAGCGCATTTACGTTGTGCAAACTGTAAGAAGAATTATAATGATAGATAATTATTATTGACAAATTCGATAGATTATGATATAGTGAATATAAGTTAATTGAATAGGTAATGATATTTATTGGAGTGTTACCGAAAGGGCATAACCAACTTTTCTGCACAAGATTATCTTAAAATTGTTTTGTGTTTTAAAGTTGGTTTTTTGTTTTCAGGAAGAAAAGCATTTTTAAAACTACTTTCGAGAAAGGAGCTGTGAGCGTAAGAATGAAGATTGTAAAGGTAATAAACAATAATAATCTGTGTGTACTTGATGATGACGGCAGAGAACAGATTGTTTCGGGAAAAGGTATAGGCTTCGGCAAAAAATACGGCGACAATGTTGATATTTCACAGATACAAAAGACATATCTTATAACCGACTCGGAGCTTCAGAAAAAAATGATTTCTCTGCTTAAGGAAATCCCTGCCGAATATATGACATTCACCAATAATATGGTTGAGCATATAAAAGAGACCTACCCTACTCAGCTTAATGAATCGCTGCTTGTTACACTCAGCGATCATATAGCGTTTGCAATCGAACGGAAGAAAAAGGGCATAGAATTTACAAACCCTCTTACAGACTCGATAGCTGAATATTATCCCAGGGAGCTGGAGCTTGGAGAATACTGCATACGGCAGATGAAGGAGCTGCTCGGTATTGAGATGACGAGGGACGAGGCCGGATTTATTGCCATGCATATTATAAATGCAAGGCTTGATATTAAAATGAGCGATGTTTATGAAATCCCAAAGATGATAAACGGGTGTGTGGAAATTGCGGAATATTATTATAACAAAAAATTCGACCGAAATGATGCGGCGTATGAGAGATTTTCCGTGCACCTTAAATTCCTGGCACAGCGGCTTTTTGAAAACAAACCGCTGCCTCAGGCATTAAGCAATGATGCGGTTTTTGTAAATGCAATCAAAAAAACCTGCTCGGAGCATTACAA
The DNA here is from genome assembly GCA_034090805.1 of Clostridia bacterium. Taxonomy (GTDB): domain Bacteria; phylum Bacillota; class Clostridia; order UBA1381; family UBA1381; genus Ornithomonoglobus_A. Next base: position 27,568 of record JAXDRV010000094.1, on the reverse strand, counting down.
ATGTGCGGTGTGTATACAAGAGTATATACTTAAAACATATCAGAAGGACATTAATGAAGATGAGCTTCTGACGCTTGCAATTCATTTGAAAAAAATCAGTCATAAAAACTGATTTTTGTGCGGTAACAACGTTACTGCCCATAAATTATGTATGCGTGTAAAACAGGTACCGTTTATGCGTATTCAAAAAAATAGACGATTGTAAAATGTCGGCTTGGGATTTGAGAGTATTTTTGATTTTATTTGTACTCAAACATCCCTTGCGGTAACTCGTCCGAACAAACTCAAAAACACTCTCAAATCCTACAAGTTTTGACAGCTTTGAAAGAATTTGTGATGTTTATGATTGAGTTTCGGCGAGTTCCCGAACGTATGTGAGGGTGTCTGAGCCGAAGCTCAAGCAGAAACACCTCAAATTCTCAGGAAATTTCGAGTTTTACAATTGCCTATATTCAAAAAAATACGAGGAGGTATAAACTTATGAAGGATAAAATTTTCGGTGTTTTACAGAGAGTGGGACGTTCATTCATGCTGCCGATTGCGCTGCTGCCGGTTGCCGGTCTGCTGCTCGGTATAGGAAGCTCGTTTACCAATCCGACAACGCTTGAGGCATACGGTCTGACCAACGTTATTTATGAGGGCGGTCTGCTTTACACAATTCTTGACATCATGAGCAAGACGGGAAGCATAGTGTTTGATAACCTTGCACTGCTCTTTGCCATGGGTGTCGCGATAGGTATGGCAAAAAAAGAAAAAGAGGTTGCGGCACTTTCCGGAGCCGTTGCATTCCTTATAATGAATACTGCCATAAGCACGCTTATAGCCGCAAAAGGCGGAGTGGAGGCCATGGCGGCAAACTCGACAACAACGGCACTCGGCATTACAACGCTGCAAATGGGTGTTTTCGGCGGAATTATTGTAGGACTCGGTGTTGCGGCACTGCATAACCGATTCTATAAAATACAGCTGCCGCAGGTACTTTCATTTTTCGGCGGAACAAGATTTGTGCCTATCATATCAAGTCTTGTTTACCTTGTGGTCGGCATTGTGATGTTTTACATATGGCCGATTATCCAAGCCGGGATTGCTCATCTCGGAAGTCTCGTTCTTGCATCGGGTTATGCGGGAACATGGATTTACGGTATAATCGAAAGAGCTCTGATTCCGTTCGGACTGCACCATGTTTTCTATATGCCCTTCTGGCAGACGGAGCTGGGCGGTTCAATGATGGTTGACGGCACTCTCGTACAGGGAGCGCAAAACATTTTCTTTGCGGAGCTTGCGTCAAAATCCACTCAGCAGTTCTCTGTATCGGCAACAAGATTTATGTCGGGAAAATTCCCTTTCATGATTTTCGGCTTGCCGGCAGCTGCATTTGCTATGTATAAAACCGCACGTCCCGAAAAGAAAAAGATCGTCGGAGGACTTCTCATGTCGGCAGCACTCACATCGATGCTTACCGGTATCACCGAGCCGTTAGAGTTTACTTTCCTGTTTGTTGCGCCGTTAATGTATGCTGTCCACTGCGTTCTTGCAGGACTTTCGTATATGCTTATGCATATCTTTAACGTAGGTGTCGGCATGACGTTCTCAGGAGGCTTGATTGACCTTACCCTGTTCGGAATACTTCAGGGCAATGCAAAAACCCACTGGATTTGGATAGTTATAGTAGGTCTTGTATATGCGGTTGTATATTATTTTGTATTCCGCTTTATGATAGAAAAGTTCAACTTAAAAACTCCGGGACGTGAAGCTGACAACGAAGAAACGAAGCTGTATACACGCAAGGATATGAATGCAAAAAAAGCAAACGGTTCCGATTCGGGATATGACACGGTAAGCGCTCTTATTCTTAAAGGTCTGGGCGGAAAACAGAATCTTTCGGATCTCGACTGCTGCGCAACCCGTTTGAGAGTTACCGTAACGGACGCTTCTTTGGTTGACGACTCACTGCTCAAGCAAAGCGGAGCGTCGGGAGTTATCCATAAGGGAAACGGTGTGCAGGTTATATACGGGCCTCAGGTTTCCGTTGTGAAATCCAAGCTGGAGGATTTCCTCGACAGTGCGGAGTCTGATAATTTAGACGCTGTAACGGCAGAAGCAGTCGATACCGCCGCAGATAACGGCACAAAAAAAGACAGCCGTTCACAGGTGCTTTATTCTCATCTGACGGGAAAAGCCGTAATGCTTGAGGATGTTGAAGATGAAGTGTTCGCCACAAAGATTCTCGGCGAGGGAATCGCCGTTGAGCCGTCAGTGGGTAAGCTGTATGCGCCGTGCGACGGTAAGGTGGATATGGTATTCGACACAAAGCACGCAATTAACATAGTTTCTTCCGATGGCTGTGAAATCCTTCTCCACATTGGTATAGACACCGTTAAGCTGAACGGGCAGTTCTTTGAATCGCACGTTTCGGACGGACAGGAGATTAAAAAAGGCGATCTTCTTATTTCGTTTGATATTGACGGAATAAAGAAAGCGGGATATAAAACCACAACACCGATGATTATCTGCAATACAGATGATTATTCTTCAATAACACCGGCGGCGGACGGCATGGTTTCGGCCGGAGATAAAATAATTGAAATAAAGTAAGCAACGGTCATACAGACCGAAAAATATTTATACCGTCATAAGACGGCTGAATGGAGGTTAATTATGAAAACATTTGATTACACAATTAAAGACGAGGTAGGTATTCACGCAAGACCTGCCGGAATGCTGTGCAAGGAGGCAAAAAAATTTGAAAGCGAGATTACCGTTTCCAAAAACGGCAAGTCGGTTAATGCCGAAAAGCTCATGATGCTTATGGGGCTTGGCGTAAAATGCGGAGATACGGTAACGGTTACCGTAAGCGGCAGTGACGAGGACGTTGCGGCAAAGGCAATGGAAGATTTTTTTGCGGCAAATCTTTAAATATCGAAAGGAGCGGCAAATATGCTTAAATTCAACGGAAAAGGCGTGTATGGTGCAATAGCGGCAGGAAAAATTTCTGTTTTTAAAAGACAGGAAACACAAATCCGCCGCACTCACACCTCCGATACGGAGGCGGAGCTTGCAAGGCTTGAAAAGGCAAAGGACAAAGCAATCGGACAGCTTTCCGAAATATATGAAAAAGCGCTTAAAGAGGTCGGAGAAACGAATGCTCAGATTTTTGAAATTCATATGATGATGATAGAGGACGAGGATTACAATGAATCGATAAAAAATATCATTCAGACTCGTTCTGTAAATGCTGAGTATGCCATTGCGCTGACATCGGATAATTTTGCGGCAATGTTTTCGGAAATGGACGATGCGTATATGCAGGCAAGAGCGTCGGACATCAGGGATATTTCCAATCGTATTATATCCTGCATGACCGAAAACAATGATGCCGATAATGTATCTGATGAGAAGGTAATAATATGTGCCGATGACTTAGCTCCGAGCGAAACGGTTTCGCTTGATAAGGAAAAGGTTCTTGCGTTTGTAACGGCTCACGGCTCCTCAAATTCTCATACCGCCATATTGGCCCGTAACATGAATATTCCGGCTGTTATAGGCGTCGGAGATGATTTCCTCGCTTCCATCAATGACGGTGACACCGCCACCGTTGACGGATTTACCGGAGAGGTTTTTGTAAATCCCGATGATGAAACGCTTTCCGCAATTCTCAAAAAGCAGAAAGAGGATGCGGAGAAAAAAGAGCTTTTAAAGAACCTTAAGGGCAAGGAGAACATCACTCTTGACGGTACGAGGATAAATATTTTTGCCAATATCGGCAGTGCTGAAAACATAGGTGCCGTTCTTGCGAATGATGCCGGCGGCATAGGCTTATTCAGGAGCGAATTTCTGTATCTGGAAAATAACGATTATCCGACAGAACAGCAGCAGTTTGAAGCATACAAGCGTGTGCTTGAGAGCATGGCCGGCAAAAAGGTTATAATTCGCACTCTCGATATAGGCGCTGACAAGCAGGTTGATTATTTCAATCTCAAAAAAGAGGAAAATCCCGCTTTGGGACTGCGTGCAATACGTATATGCCTAACCCGCCCGGATATTTTCAAAACGCAGCTTCGTGCGCTCTTCCGCGCATCGGCATTCGGTAATCTCGGCATTATGTTTCCGATGATTACAAGCGTTTCGGAGCTTGAAAAAATCCTGGAAATATGCAATGAGGTAAAAGCGGAGCTTAGGGAGAACAACATCAGCTACAGTGATAAAACAGAAATCGGAATTATGATTGAAACTCCCGCAGCCGCCGTAATCAGTGACCGTCTTGCGCCGCTTGTTGATTTCTTCAGCGTCGGAACAAACGATCTTATACAATATACTCTTGCCTGTGACAGGCAGAATGCCGCACTTGAACCGTTCTGCGATACGCATCACGAGGCAGTTCTGAGATTAATAGAGATGTCCGCCGAAAATGCTCACGCAAACGGGGCATGGATCGGAATATGCGGCGAGCTTGCCGCCGACACAACGCTGACGGAAACGTTTTTGAAAATGGGAATTGACGAGCTGTCCGTTTCGCCGCCGTATGTGCTTAAATTAAGGGATACGGTACGCAGCATCGACTTAAAAGGCTGAGTATCAGCGGAAGATAAATCGGACAGTCTGCCGAAAAATAGGGCTGTATATCAAATTCAGTTATTTTGATATACAGCCTTTTATTTGAAACTGCTTTATGAATTCCTTCTTGATAACCTCTCCCGTAATTTTGCAAAATTCCGTTTTTAAAGCTTATCTGAATATTGACTTTGTTTTAATAATGTGTTATTATATAATTATCACTGAACAAATGCGATTTGCAATCGCATTTGGAAAAATTATGACAATTGTCAAAATGACGGTTGGGGATTTGAGAGTATTTTTGAATTTATTCGTACTCAAACATCTCTTGCGATAACTCGTCCGAACAAACTCAAAAACACTCTCAAATCCTACCGGTTGTTACAATTTCGGAAGAATTTGTGATGTTTATGATTGAGTTTAGGCGAGTTCCCAAACGAAGCGAGGGATGTCTGAGCCGAAGCTTAATCAGAAATATCTCAAATTCAGATGAGATTTCACATTTTGCATATGTCTGTTATTATACCAAATGGAGGTACACATATATGAAAACATCAACCGAAATATTTTCCGCCGCTTTGCTTATAGGCGAAGAAAAGGCGGTTGAATACATAGCAAAGGCAGGCTTTGACGCATGGGATTTTTCCATGTTTGAAATGTGCAAATACGACTGGTCTGCCGGTGCATTGCTCGAAAACAATCACCCTCTTGCAGGCAGCAATTATCTGAGCTTTGCGAGAAAACTGAAACAAATAGGTCTTGACAACGGAATAATATGCAATCAGTCGCACGCACCGTTCCCCTCAAGCTGTGCGAGTATCCGTTCTTATTTAAAACGCGCGATAGAATGCACCGCCGAGGCAGGAGGAAAAATATGTATCATTCATCCTTGCAACGACAGCTCTCCCGAAGAAAATGCGGAAATGTATTTTGAGCTGCTCCCGTTTGCAAAGGAGTGCGGTGTTATGATCGCTACCGAAAATATGTGGAATTGGGATCGGGATAAAGAAGAAGCGTGTTTTGCAGCTTGCGCCACTCCCGAAAGCTTTAATGCGCACCTTGACGCGGTAAACGATGACAGCTTTGTCGCCTGTCTTGATATAGGTCACGCTGAGATGAGGGGTCTGGGAACGTCTGCTCCCGAAATGATACGTAAGCTTGGCAAACGGCTGAAGGCTCTGCATATACACGATAATGATCTGTGGCACGATTCCCATCAGATACCGTTTTCAATGCAGATAGATTTTTCTGCCGTTGCAGCTGCTTTAAAGGAAATCGGCTACAACGGTTATCTGACTCTTGAAGCAAATCAGTTCTTAGCGGATTACACTCCCGACACAGCCTTTGACGGAATAAAAAAGATGTATGCTGCGGCAAAAAAGCTTTCCGATATGATTGAGAAATAGATAAAAAAAGGGTGCGATAAAACTAATATTTTGCCGCACCTCTTCTAATTTATGTAATTTGCAATAGAAACAAGTGATTTTTATCTCTGTGCAAAATCTGCATGATGCCATTTTATCGACGCATTCGCCTTGCATCTAATCGTAAAACCTACTCCCATTTCACTCTCCATCTTTCGCTGTAAGCGCCCGTGGGTGTTCCGTATGATTTGCCGCAGATGTATTTTGATTTCTTTATCTTTTCCGAAAGCAAAGAATCAAATTCCTCAACATCAATAGGCAAGCTTATCTCTGAATTATTTTTCCACTGCGACATATATGCCGCATTTGACAGCATAAGCTCATATATTCCATCAATTCCGGGAGCGATAAGCTCCGTACCGTACAAAATCGCATCGGCAAAATTTTGAAGGATTCCCATGTGCCCCGACTCGGATTTCTCCTGCTTAAATTCGTAATATTCATACGGTATGCTTGTAAACGACTCCTCCGACGTTCCGCAGACCTCGCTGACCGGTTTATCCAGCCTCCACCACTTCAGCACACCGTTTTCGAGCACAAGCTTTCCCCTATCTCCCGATATTTCCAGGCGGTTTGTACCGGGATATTCTCCCGTTGAGGTTATGAAAGTCCCCTGTGCGCCGTTTTTATATTTTGCAAAAATCCTTGCACTGTCCTCAACCTCGATATTATGGTACTGTCCGATGTCGCAGAACGCCGTAACGCTGTCGGGCATTCCGCATATCCACTGCCATATATCAAGATTATGCGGCGCTTGATTGAGCAGCACACCGCCGCCCTCCCCCGCCCAGGTCGCTCTCCAGTCCCCGGAATCATAATAGCTTTGCGTTCTGAACCAGTTTGTAACAATCCAAACCGTGTTTTTAAGCTCACCGAGCTGTCCGCCCCTGACAATCTCCCTCGCCTTTACAAAAAGCGGATTTGTGCGCTGATTAAACATAATTCCGAAAACCTTATCGGACTTTTTATCATTTATACGCATGGCTTTTGAAACAGTTATATCCACGGGTTTTTCAACAAGCACGTGCTTCCCCGCCTCAAGCGCCTTTTCGGCAAAATCCACGTGCAGCCTGTGCGGAACGGCAATTATAACAGCGTCAATACCATCGCTTTCAACAATCTCGTCAATGCTGCCGCAGACCTTGACGCACGGATGGGCAGCGGAAAAGCTTTGAAGCCTTTCCGCATTATTATCGCATATTGCCGCAAGTGTCATACCCTTGATATTGCCTTTAAAAATACATTCTGCATGCGCAGAGCCCATATTCCCTATTCCTACAACTGCCGTTCTTATACTCTGCATAAGCACATCTCCTTATTTATTTTGGCAGACTTTATCAATGCGAACTATGTAAAATCTATGATTTTACACGAAAAATTTTGACAATAGTCATAATTTTTCCAAATGCGATTGAAAATCGCATTTGTTCAGTGAGCATTATTTATTGCCGCCGTATGTGTTGCTTGTATCAGCATATACCTGCTTGACATTGGTTTTAACTTTAGAGCCGGCAACTCTTTTCATAAGCTCATCATAGAACAAATCCTCGTCAAACGGTATTTCGACCTCTTTGCCCAAAAATGCCGAAAGGTGGATAGCATTTGAAAGCATAAGACCGTTTATTCCCTCTCTGCCGTCAGCAACAAGCTTGCCGCCTCTTAAAATCGCATCAGCCCATGCGTTAAGCACCCCTATATGCTGCGGATTTTCTCCGTCTGTTTCAACCTCAGAAACAGTGCTGTTCACGGTTGCAAAGGGCTTTGTGTTTGTTTTAGAAAATTCCTGTTCGGTCATCTCGTATTCCTCAAGCATAAGCTTGTTATTTTCAACCACAAGCTTTGCTCTGTCCATTTGTATTTCCAAACGGTTCGTGCCGTGGGCGTCGCCTGTTGTGGTTACAAACACACCCGTTGCGCCGTTTTCATATTCCATATAAACCGTTGCGTCATCCTCTACCTCTATATCGTGCCACTGTCCGTAATGCAGGAAGGCATTTACCTTTTTCGGCATACCGCACAGCCACTGCCACATATCAAGCTGATGAGGGCATTGATTCAGTAGCACACCGCCGCCTTCGCCCGCCCACGTTGCTCTCCAGTTTCCGGAATCATAATAAAACTGCGGACGATACCAGTCGGTTATTATCCAGTTTACGCGCCGTATCTCACCGTATTCTCCCGATTTTACAAGCTCATGCAGCTTTCTGTAAAGACAGTTTGTACGCTGATTAAACATCATTCCGAATACCACCTCAGGATGACGATCCGCCTCCTCGTTCATCTCTCGCACCTGCTTTGTATAAACTCCGGCCGGCTTTTCAACCATAACATGAATGCCCCTTTTCATGCACTCTATTGCATATTTCGGGTGATCATAATGAGGAACGGAAATAATACAAGCATTTATCAGCCCGCTGTCAAGCATTTTAATTGCGTCATCAAAATATACCGTTTCTTCGGACAGATTTTCCCTGCCCCATTTTATGCGATCCGCATTTATATCGGCAACCGCCGCAAGCGTTATATCAGGGCATTTTCCGCCCACAACATTTCCGGCGTGTCCCGATCCCATGTTTCCCAATCCAATAATTCCGAGCTTTATCTTATCCATTGTCATTTTCTCCTATCTCAAAATCCCTTTGCCGTTAAATAATCATAGCTGCGCTTCAGGCAGTCAAACGGATTTTCGCCGTTGCAGTCATCCTGTTCAACAAGCATATATTTTGTTCCCGCTGCCTGTGCTTTTTCAAAAACTCTGTCAAAATTTATATTTCCTTCGCCGACAACTGCCATCTTGCGCCCGTATGCAAAATCCTTAAGATGTATGCACGGAACTCTTCCGGAAAATTTTTCGATCCAATATCCCGGATCGCCGCCGCCCGCCTGAATCCAGAATGTGTCAAGTGTAAATCCGAAGCTCTCCGGCGAAAAACGCTCCGCAAGGTGTTCCAAAACGGGCTTGCCGTCAATTTTTATAAATTCATTGTCATGGTTGTGATACATAAAATATTTGCCGTTTTCCGCAACCGCTTTAACGGTATCGGAAAATTTTCCATAAAAGTCATCTATGGTATTTTCCGCAAAATTATAATATCCGAGCCCTACGTAATCGCAGCCGAATTGCGTATGCCCCTCACATACCTTTTTGGGGTCTGCCGTAAGCTTATCGGGCGAGGTATGAGTGAGTACACATTTGAGTCCGTTTTCCTTGAGCTTTTCACCGAGCCACTCCGCCGTATAATCGCAGGTTCCCGATATCTGAACATATTTATAGCCTATATCCGCCACTTTCTTTAAGCTTTCTTCAAAATCATTGAGATTTTCGCAAAAATCTCTCAGTGTATAAAATTGCGCTCCTATTTCCATGTCATTTTACCTCCGAAATATTTTTAAATGCCGTGCACGCTGCATCGAATGCCTCGTCGTTTGATTTGTATACAAATTTATTGACATTGCTCTTTTCGCCCTCACGCTCAAGCCCCGCCAGTCCGTCAAATACCGCAAGATGCGGCTCTATTGTAAAGGCCGTACCACCGTTCTTCATGTACATATGCACAATCTCCTTAACGTTTCCGGCACCGCAGCCGGCAGGAACTACACTGCCGTCCGGCATTGCATCCTTAATGTGCATATATTTTATATATTCTCCCAGCATATCCCATGCCTTAAGAGTATCAACTCCGCACTGCACAAAATTAGCCGGGTCGAATATCCCCTTTATCTGCGGAACAGCCTTCAATATATCCAGGCATCTCTCCGCAGTATCTCCGTAAATACCCTTTTCGTTTTCGTGACAAAGAGTTACTCCCGAACCCGCTGCAATTTCGGAAAATCTTCCGAGTCTGTCTATAACTTCATTTTTAAACTCTGACGCAGCTTTGTCCTGAGGAATATAAAACGAAAATATGCGGATATTTTCAGCGTTCAGAATATGCGCAACCTCAAGCGTATGCTTAAAGCTCTCAATATCAGCCTCAAAATCTCCGTTTATATCCGTTTTCCCCACAGGCGAGCCTACAGACCATACCGAAAGCCCGTTTGCTTCAAGCTTTTTTCTGACCTCAGCCGCTTTTTCAAATGTAATGTCCGATACATTCGTCCCGTCTACATTTCTTATTTCAAGACCGCTCAGATTATTCCTTTTCATCGCCTCAATCTGGCGGTCAATTACAGCACTTGCCTCATCGGCAAAAGCATATGTTTTTACCATTTTGTTACCTCCTGTATGTTTAATCGTTATACTCATTATACTTCAAGCCATATTATAAATCAATTACAAATAAATTCAAAAAAACATTGCATATATGCGCATCATGTGATATAATAAAATAAATTACGTATTGGGAATTTGAGAATACTTTTATTCGCACGAGCTGCGTTCACGGAGGTGTTAAATTTGAACGATATTTTTGTTAGCTGCGGAAGATCATATACTCCGTCTCCTAATTTAAAGGACTTTTGTATGCACACTCATGATTTCTACGAAATTTACTGTTTTCTTTCCGGCAATGCAAAGTATTTTGTTGAAGGAAATATCTACAACCTCAAGCACGGCGATATTTTGTTTATAAAAAAGGGTGAGGCTCACAGCTTGCAGATTACCTCTTCCGCACCTTACGAAAGAGCAGTCATAAACTTTAATGCCGCCGCCATTGTTGACGCCGAAACGCATAACGTCCTTTCCTCTTTTGACAAGCTACCCTTAGGCAAGGGCAACCGCTTTCCTTTTTCGACGTTCAAGGACAAGCACTGGATGTATTATATCGATAAAATGATTTCATGTGAAAATAACGACACAAAAAGACTGTACCTTTCGGTACTGATAAACGAAATGTACGAATGTCTTTCGGAGGTTTTAACTCTCCGCACGGAGCAGGACGATTTTACGAATATAATCGCATATCTGAACAGCAACATTACGGAAGCTCTGACGCTTGACAGCATCTGCGAAAAATTTTACATAAGCAAATCTCAGCTAAACCGCAAATTCCGACGTATGACGGGGTCAACCGTATGGGAGTATATTACCGCCAAACGGCTGATTTTGGCAAAGGATCTTCTTCAGCACGGAGAAGCTCCGACAAAGGTGTCTGCAAAGTGCGGCTTTAACGATTATACCTCCTTTTTCCGAGCATACAAAGCAAAATTTTCCTCATCTCCGAAAAATGACCTTATCAGACAGCAATAAATAAATGGCAGTACCTCGCAAAAATATATCCAAAGCTATTGACATATTTATAAAATATGGTATAATTTATTTATCAATTAACAAAATATAGGGAGGGTGCTTTATGAGAAGCCCGGAATACAGAGAAGAAAAAAAGAAAGAAATAATGGAAAAATGCTATGAATGTTACTGTGAAAACGGTCTTCGTGACACAGGCATAAAGGAGCTTGGAAAATACTGCGGTATGACAAGTGCAAACCTTTATGCATATTTTGATAATGTAGATGATCTTATCGTGCAGTCTACCGCATACTGTATGTCAAAGGTTGAAGACGAGTTTATGGCGCTTGCGCCTGAAAATCCACAGGATATTTTGCGTTTTATCAACGAAATTCCGTACTGGACAGCAAAAAATCACGGAAAAAAATATCGTCTGATGCATCAGGTTTATACCCACCCAAAGTATATTGAACACGGTAAGAAGTTTTTTGCGGGGGTGAGCGAGCGTTATACCGAATATGCGCGGCAGCTTTCACCAAAGCTCGGCATATCTTGCGATATTCTTTTGGGGTTTATATTTATATTTGTCCGTGCGGCGGTTCACTATGCACTGTTTGAAGATGAGTATTATTTAAAAATGCAAATGAGAGCTCTTAAAATATCAGTGTTTTCAATTTTGAACCAGAATAAAAATCCATAAAGGCTTCATCTTCTTGTAAAAAAGAGAAAACCATTGTATTAATGCCATTTAAACCATATTTTTTGTACACTACCGTGTACACTACGTAGTTTAAAACAGCTTAAAATTGCATAAAATCATATAAAAATTGCTTGATTTTCAGCATAAGCAAATAATCGAAAAAACCGCTTAAACACTGCGTTTAAGCGGTTTTTCATGGTCGGAGTGACTGGATTCGAACCAGCGGCCCCTTGAACCCCATTCAAGTACTCTACCAAACTGAGCCACACCCCGAAACACTTAACTATTATACCATATTTTTTTGATTTGTCAAGCCTTTTTTGAAAAAAAATTAATTTATTTTTAAATTTATACACAACCAAGCAGCTGCGCTGTGCGCAGCTGCTTGTGATGTATTATATTTCCTCATTTAACCCTTCATCCGCAAACTCCGTATACATGGTATCCTCCGTATTATCGCCTTCGTCATCATCAGTTACCAGCTCCATGCGGTTTATAGATACCTCATACGCCGTCTTTGTGATTACCTCCTCTTCGGAAATACGCTTTTGATAATTCCTGGACTGAATACGTCCCCAAATTTTAACATTGTCACCGACATTCAGATTTTTCGCAAAGCGCGCGTTTCTGCCCCATGCGATAATCGGGATATAGTCGGATTTATTATAGCTTCTGTTTACCGCAAGCAGTATATCCGTAATTTCACGGCCGAACGGCGTCGTGCGGTATACCGGCTGCTTGCATATGAAGCCGTTTAGATAGAGTGTGTTGGGGTTTTTGCTTTCGTCATCCTCAAAATGACAGATGTCTTTGGCAAATACCGTAAGAACGAGCCTGTTATCTCCGTTTTCATAGCTGTTATATGAACGGAACTGTCCCGTTATCTCAACCTTATCACCCTTTTTATAGTCACTGTCCATTATGAGTCTTTCGGAAATCATAACCCTTACGCTGTCACTCGTTCCGCTTAACCGCGGAATATTTACCGTGAACGTATAGAATTTTTCGGCGTATATTTCATGATTGAGCTTAAACTCATCCTCGATAGTTCCTATAACCGTTGCTTGATTGTTTGTGTTATCCATGCTGAATCCTCCTTAGTTTTTAGTCATCAATTATATTTATTCACGAATACTCAAAAATATTCCTGATTTAATGCAGTATCATATGAATTTTCAATATAATTATTATACAATAAAATTGTAAACAAAATATAAACACGTGTTTAATTTTCTATAAATTAGTTTCATGTCAAAAACGATGCGAACCGATAAACAGCCGCATCGTTTTTGGAGTTAATCCAGCTTAAGCACCGACATAAACGCCTCCTGCGGAACCTCCACGCTTCCCACTCGGCGCATACGCTTTTTACCCTCCTTCTGCTTTTCGAGCAGCTTTTTCTTTCTCGTTATATCACCGCCGTAGCACTTGGCAAGAACGTCCTTTCTCAGTGCCCTTACCGTTTCCCTTGCGATTATTTTTGAGCCTATTGCCGCCTGTATGGGCACCTCAAACAGCTGTCTGGGAATTACCTCCTTAAGCTTCTCCGCCATTCGTCTGCCCCTCGGATATGCACTGTCCTTATGAACGATAAACGACAGTGCATCAACCATCTCTCCGTTCAGCAGAATGTCAAGCTTGACAAGCTCACTCCTTGAGTATCCGCAAAGCTCATAATCAAACGAGGCATATCCCTTTGTACGTGACTTTAACGCATCAAAGAAATCATAGATGATTTCGTTAAGCGGCAGCTCATAAAATATCTCCGCACGTGTTTCGTCCATATATGTCATATCCTTATATATCCCCCTGCGCTCCTGGCAAAGCTCCATTACGTTGCCCACGTAATCCTTAGGTACCATTATCGTTGCCTTTACCATTGGCTCCTCCATGTACTCGATTTCTGCCGGATCGGGAAGATTTGTCGGATTATCGCACCATACCGTTTCCGTATTTGTTTTATGCACCTTATATATAACGCTCGGAGCTGTTGTTACGAGATCAAGACTGTATTCTCTTTCAAGACGCTCCTGGATTATCTCCATATGCAGAAGTCCGAGAAATCCGCATCGGAAGCCAAACCCAAGCGCCACCGAGGTTTCCGCCTCAAACATCAGCGCCGCATCATTTAACTGTAGCTTTAAAAGTGCCTCCTTCAAGTCCTCATACTGCGCTCCGTCTGCCGGATAAATTCCGCAGTAAACCATCGGATTTACCTTCTTATAGCCGGGCAGCGGTTCGGCAGCAGGCTTTTTAACCTCCGTAACCGTATCTCCCACACGTGTTTCTCTTATATTCTTAATGCTTGCGGCAATATACCCTACATCACCCGCAAAAAGTCCGTCAGTCGGAATCAGTCCCGACGGGTGCATTGTGCCTACCTCAACAACGTCAAATTCAGCTCCCGTTGCCATCATGCGTATTCTCTGCCCCGGTTTAAGTGAGCCTTCCTTTACCCTTACGTAAACGATAACTCCCTTATAGCTGTCGTAATACGAATCGAAAATCAGCGCTCTTAAGGGGGCGTTCTCATCTCCCTCCGGCGCGGGAATCTTCTCTACGATTTCATCAAGCACCGCCGCAACGTTAAGCCCGGTTTTTGCGCTTACGCACGGTGCGTCCTCGGCAGGTATGCCTATTACGTCCTCAATCTCATGCTTTACCATATCCGGCTGCGCAGAGGGTAGATCTATTTTGTTTATAACAGGCACAACCTCAAGGTCATGGTCAATTGCAAGATAAGTATTTGCAAGCGTCTGCGCCTCTATCCCCTGTGACGCATCAACGATAAGTATCGCTCCCTCGCAGGCGGCAAGACTTCTTGACACTTCATAATTAAAGTCCACGTGCCCCGGAGTATCTATAAGATTAAGCGTGTACACCTCGCCGTCATCACGCTTATATTGAAGTCTTACGGCATGAGCCTTGATGGTTATTCCCCTCTCACGCTCAAGATCCATATTGTCAAGAAGCTGCCCCTCCATATCACGCTCCGTCACCTCTCCGGTAAGCTCAAGCAGCCTGTCCGCAAGCGTTGACTTGCCGTGGTCTATATGCGCTATTATACTGAAATTCCTTATTTTTTCCTGTCTTGGATTTGGCATTATGTTTTTTTCCTTTCAAGATCGTTTTTTATCAGATTAAAACCTCGTCAAGGCTTCGTTTGGGGACGTTCAGCACATCGTCATCACCCATAAAATATTTTGTACTGCCGTCACGCATCTCGACTGCCTTGGAGCTTTGCGCCGGATAACCGAGGGCAAGAAGATACGCAAGCTCGTATTTATCATCAAGCCGCAAAATATCCTTTATTGCTCTGCGGTCTATCGCTCCGAGCCAGCATGAGGCTATACCGTCCTCATACGCCGCAAGCATCATACTTGTTACAGCTGCGCCTGCATCAACCTCAACGCTCTTTTTTATATCGGTGTCGCCCAAAACCGCAATATACGCTGTCGGCCTCTCGTTTTCGGCGGGAGTGCCGTTATCAAGCATTGCCGCCCATTTCGTTTTGGGAAAAATCTTTTCCATTGTTTCCTTATCCTCGATAATGCGAAACTTAAGCGGCTGGGCATTTGCACCGTATGCCGCCATGCGTGCGCAGTCGACAAGCTTTATCAGCTCATCGCGCGGTATCTGCTCCTGTGTGAATTTTCTGATTGTACGTCTGTTCATTATTGCTTCGTAAACCGTCATGTTAATCCTCCTATTATACATAATACAGCGCCTCGGCAACGTATTGCTCAAGTGCCGTCCATTCGTCAGCCTTTCCCTGACGTATCATATAATTGATTTCCGGAACACGGATTATCATTTTTGAGAGAAGCCCCTCGCTGAATCCTTTTGCGCTCCGTATATATTTTTTTGTAATATATTCGCTGTTTATTCCTATCTCCTTTGATACGACTCTTGCGTTTTCCGTACCGAGAAGCTTTGTCATGAGTATCTTTTTTACATTTGAATAAATAAGATACATCACGCCTACCGCACTTTCCTTGCTCGTTCTCAAATCAGTAAGAATCGACATGGCACGCTTTGCGTCATGCTCCATTATCCCGTCCGTAAGCTCGAAAATTTTAATTGTTACTCCCTTTGAAACAACACGGTCTATATCCGTTGCGGTTATTTCCTCACCGCAGTACGCAAACAGCTTTGACAGCTCGTTTACGATATTTTGCAGTCCGGGATCGCACATCGTCACTATTTTGTAGGCATTTTCCTTTTTTATTTTCTTTTTAGCCTTAAGGCACTGCCCCATTATAAACGTTACAATATCGGCATCACCGGGCGTTTCAAACTCCAGAGCCATGCCGCTTTTTGCAAATGCCTTATACAGCACACCCCGCCTGTCAACGGCTGTTTCGTCAAAAATTACCACCGTATCATCGGCAGGTCTTTCAAGCTTATCCTTCCAAAATTCCTTTTGCTCCTCATTTGCTTCCTTGAATATATTACTGCCGGCTATATATATTAACTTTTTGTCCGCCATCATCGGAAAGCTCTCCCATGCGTCGTCATATTCCGACAGCGAAACATCATTGCCCTTCAGCACTATATGATTAAATTCCTCAAAGCCGTTATCGGGGACTTTATCGAATATCTGCTTAATATACGTTTCCTTAAGGAAGGTTTCCGTACCGTAAAAAAGATACATCGGCTTTAATGTGTTTTCCTTAATCTGCTGTTTCAGCTCCGTCAAGCCCGAATTTTTCTTTACAGCCATAATTCTTCTCCATTAATTTAACTTAATATCTTAAGCTCCGGCAGCTCAAAATCACCGTAATACCTCGACCGCCAGTCAAGCTCCGATTTTTTGCTGCGTTCAAAAATCAGCGCCGGCCATACAGCGTCCGCATCGAACACACTGCCAAGCTCGTCCGTTTCATATGCAGCCATCAAGACCTTATATCTTCCTTCCGACAGCCATGAAACGTCCATCGAAAATTCCCTTGTACATATTTCACCCTTTTTGCAGTCGGCAAATTTCGTTGCCGCCGCTGTCGCTATCGGACTTTGATCCGCATTATGCACCATAAGCCGCACGCACAGACCCTTTATATCCTCCTCCGCACGTATCCGTAGCCGAAAATCAAGCGTTTCTCCGTCCTTTACCGTAAGGCTGTCTCGATTTATTACCTGCAAATCAAGCATACGCACCTTATTGGTAAGAAATCCCGGACGATACATATCACTGTAATCGTTATACAGCTTAAGCTCGTCCTCGGAGGAGCTTAAATACATATCTATCGCCTTTTCCGTTTCTCCGTCAAAGATGATTTTACCCTTGCTCATGACGGCGCAGCGGCTGCACAGCTGACGGACGGTGTTCATATTATGGCTGACATAGATTATGGTGCGTCCCGCCTCCTTTGCGATACTCAGCATTTTGTCGATACATTTTTTCTGGAATTTCATATCGCCCACGGCAAGAACCTCGTCCATGATCAATATATCGCTGTCAAGATGCGCCGCAACCGAAAACGCAAGCTTTACAAACATTCCCGACGAATATCGCTTTACCGGAGTATCGATAAACTTCTCGCACTCGCTGAACTCTATTATATCGTCCATCTTCTTCGTCACCTCGGCACGCTTCATGCCGAGTATTGCGCCGTTTAAATACACGTTTTCACGTCCCGTAAGCTCCGGGTGAAAGCCGGTACCCACCTCAAGCATACTCGATATTTTGCCTTTTATGTATATATTCCCCTCAGTCGGAGCGGTAACTCTCGACAAAAGCTTGAGAGTTGTTGATTTCCCCGCACCGTTTCTTCCGATAAGTCCGAGTGTGTCGCCTCGTCTTACCTCAAGAGATATATCATCAAGAGCGAGGAATTTCTCGTTTTTCTTATATGCCTTTTCACCGATCTTCAAATTCGGATCGTCCTTATGTCGAACCCTTGCCCACCAGCTTTGAAGATCCCCCTGAAGCGTTCCGCCGCCTATCGTTCCGAGGCGGTACTGCTTTGTGACGTGATCTATTTTTATTACCGTATCGTTCATTTCTATCCCTCGCTTATACCGTATCCATAAATGTTTTCTCTACCTTAGAGAACAAAATGACACCCGCAAACAATATTACCGCCGTCACCGCCATGCTGACAAGCCACGATTTTATTTCCGGAGTGCCGCAGCCAAGGAATGCGTATCTGAAATTATTCACAACCGGCGCCATGGGATTTAGGCGGATTATGCGCTGCAAAAACTCCGGCACCTGCGACATGGGATAAACAATCAGAGTTGCGTACATCCACAGGCTTACTCCGAAGCCAACCAATATCGACAGGTCACGGTATTTCGTCGTAAGCGAGGATATGATTATTCCCACTCCCAATCCGAGCATCGCCATTTCAAGCACCATCACAGGCACGAGCAGCAGCCATATATTCGGCTGCACCGCCTCTCCCCTGCCGAACACGAAAAACGCCATCAGCGCAAGCATCAGCACCACCTGTATAAAAAACGACAAAAGCGCATATATAACCGCCGTTATCGGCGATACAAGTCTGGGGAAATACACCTTCCCGAACAGATACGCATTGCCGGTAAACGTCGACGAGGTTGCCGTAAGGCAGCTTGAAAAATACGACCAAGCCGTATTCCCCGCCATATAAAACAGAAACTGCGGCACGCCGTCCGTTGATATTTTCGCTATCTGACCAAATACCACCGTAAACATTGACGAGGTCATAAGCGGTGATATTAAAAACCACAGAGGTCCCAATATCGTCTGTTTGTATGCGCTTGTAAAATTACGCTTCAAAAACATATATATCAAATCACGATACTGCCATATTTCCTTTAAATTTATATCAAACCAGCCCGTTTTGGGCTTGATCACCGTTGTCCATTCCTCCTGCATTACTTCACTCCCTTAATAAGCTCCGACAATTCGTTCAGACTGCCGAGCTTTAAATCCTTAAACGGGAATTTCTCCCTTTCGTTTATCTGCATATTTGAGATGTCATAAATTTCAGCCGAAAGACCTCCCGCAGTCTCTTTGCCGTTCACCGTAAAGCCGTCTGCATCAATCCGTACGCCTCTTTCCCATGCGTCATCGCCTCGCCCGCCGTCTGCGGGTACGGCACGTATATTTGCCGAAAGTCCGAAATCCTCGTCCAATGAGGATTTAACGCTTATTTTTCCGTCTGCGGAGGTATTTGATTTATCAAACCGCATTTCCGACGACAGCCTTAACAGCTCCTCTCCGCCGAAAATGATTTTCAGCTCCTTTTTATCCTCTTTTTCCTCGTTTTTAAACATACGGCTGCCGTTTTCGTTAAATTCAACGCCGATTTTTGAACCGTTTGTTTCCGACATTACGCTTACCGTATAATCCTCAAGCAGCCTTGCGCCTCTGCCCTCAAGCAAAACCGAGGTCACCGACTCGCCTGTTTTTATATCGGCTTTTATACGTGAAATGTAATTTTTTTGCTGCGTGTACTCAACCGCAAGGGTATCTCCCCAATCCGCTCCCTCGACTGCCGAAACAGCGGCATTTAAAATATCGTTTTCAAGGCTTATCCCGCTGACGGAGCTTATGCGGCTGTTCAGTTCGGAGAAGCCTACACCGCCTTTTATTGAGTCGGCAAGCATTTTAAAGGCACGTTTTACATTTTCGCTCTTTAAAAGCAAAAAGTAATCGTCACCCTCATCATGAGTTATCTCCGCACCGTCCGCAAGCGTTTTCCCTATATTGATAAGCTCGCTCTTTTTTATTATATCCCCGTCATTATCGGACGGCAGCGTCAAATCCAGTCCCTTTGGTATTCCTATAGGAAACAGCTCGTTTCCGCCGCCTTCGATATATTCATCTCCGAAATTCGGAGTTGAAAACGTAAAGTACACGTTAAGCAAATCCGGAAGGCTTACCGCCGTTTCCGAATTGTTTATATATCCCTCAAACGCCGTACCGTTATAATCACCGTTAAAAACGACCGAGGGCTTATCGTCGTTATAATCCTCCGTAAGCTTAAGCTTGTGCTTTTCGGTATCAAGCACGAGGGTCATCATATGGCTGTCGGAAAGGCTTCTGATTTCAGGCACAGCCTCTTCGATCATTTCCTTTTCCTGCTCTATTTTCTCCATGGTGTTTACCGCCATATATCCCAGATAAAGCTCCGGGGAAAACTTCCTTAATATGGCATCGACATTAAACGCAGCCGCCGCAACAAGCCCCGCGCACAGCAATACCGATACCGCCGCAATAATAAAAAACCTTTTTTTGTTGTTCACCGCTGCGGACACCTCCGTTTCTCAGAACATTATAACACATAAATCATACGTTTGTCAATTAATATCATACGCAGATTATGTCATATTTACTCAAAATTACATCAAAAACGTTCTCTAATTCTCTTTGATTGAGATTGACAAGCGGATTTTTTTGTGCTATAATGATAATATTCGTGAAATAAACCCATTTGGAGGTATTAGTTATAATGGATGAAAACAAAGCTAATCTGAGTCCTGCCGCCATTAAGCAGGCCGCTGCGGAAAGCGGCGGTACCGAAACGCAGCTCTCTATTATCGACATCATCAACATGATGCTTACATTCTGGTGGCTGATTGCAGTCCTTGCGATTCTTGTGGGAGGCGGAACGTACGCCTATTCAAAAATCACATCAATACCGCAATACAAGTCATCCGGAACACTCTACATCGACACTCAGAAGGAATCAAAAACAGACGACGTAAACACCGCCGGTCTGCAAAGTGCGATAACCCTTCTGCCGACGTACATAGAGGTATTGAAAAGTACTCCGTTCCTTGAGGAAGTAAGCGATGACATCGATAACAAGTACAGTGCGTCGTCTATATTGAAGATGACAACATATACTGCCATTGAGGAAACAAACCTTATCACAATCGATGTTAAAACCGCCGATCCCCACGATGCGTATCTTATCACAAAGAGCATAATCAGAAATGCTCCTTCGAGAATTTCACGTGTATTCGAGGGCGGTTCGGTTAAGGTGATTGAATATCCCAAGGAGGCAACCTCGGCAATATCGGACAGCGCTTTCAAGCGAGGCATAATAGGCTTCATTGCAGGAGCTGCTTTGGCTATGCTTATTATATTCCTTATCAACCTGTTTGATACACGTGTTAAGAGCTCCGAGGAACTTACAAACAGATATGGTCTGCCCATTTTGGGTGAAATTCCGAACCTGATAGACGTATAAGGAGTACTGACATGGCTGAAAATAATAACAACAATAACAATCTGCCAAAAAGCAGCGGTCTGTTCGGCAGAAAAATGACAAAACAGGAATGGAAACAAGTTTCGCTCAAGCGTAACCAGATGGCCATTCTCAATAAAAACACACCTTTCGTTATTCGTGAGGCATATAAAACAGCAAGAACAAACATAATCTTCTCCGTTTCAGGTTCGGGCAATGACGAGTGCAAGGTAATCGCCCTCACAAGTCCCAATGCCGGAGAGGGTAAAACAACATCAGGCCTTAATCTTGCCATAACCTTCGCTCAGACCGGCGCTAAGGTTATAATTATAGACGGTGACCTGCGTAAGCCGAGAATACACCAGTATCTCGGAGTTGTTAAAACGAACGGTCTATCCACAATTCTGTCAAATCAGAAAACCTTTGAAGAAGTCGTATACCGTGATGTGCGGGACGGTTTGGACTGCCTCACAGCAGGTTCAATCCCTCCCAACCCGGCAGAGCTTCTTGCATCGGACGCAATGAGCAATCTGCTTAACACATTAAAAACGCAGTATGACTACATATTTATAGATACACCGCCCGTAACGGTCGTTACCGATGCGGTTGCTCTTTCAACAAGCACAAGCGGTATAGTGCTCGTTGTCCGTGAGGGCTTTACAAATCACGAGAGCGTTGAGCACGCATTAAATCTTTTAAAGATAGCAAAGGCAAAGGTGCTTGGTTTCTTCGTAAACGATATAGACCCCGCCTCGGCAAATTACGGCTCATACCGCAAATCCTACGGCAGACGCTACGGTTACAAGTACGGCTACAAATACGGGTATAAATACGGCTACAGATACGGTTACCGCTACGGCTACAACTACAATTATAATTACAGCTATGGCAAGAATTATTCGTATAATTACGGTGACAAGCCCGACAGCGACATAGATACCACTCTCGGCGGCGATACTGCCGATTCGGAGGTTCAGCTTTACGAGCCGGATTCAATGCCGGATACTCTCAGGGACATGAGCGCCGAAAACAATGATACTGAAAAGAAGGAGTAGAGCAGCTTGAAAAAGAAAATATCCGTATATGCAATATGCTGCGCCCTGCTGGCATCAACGCTTACAGGTTGCGCAAATTATGACGATATTACAGTTTCTCTCGATGAGGTTACGATTCAAAACACTCTGCCCAAGGTATCTGAAAATGCCAGCTACGACTCGCTCGCAGAAATAGACGACCTTGTTTACGAGCAGCAGCTTAACGCTTGTTTGATGTATTATGACGCATACACAAAAACGTATTACAAGCAGTTTGAGGACGGCAAAAGAAAGCCGGACAAGATTGCATATATGTGTACGGAAAAGCGCAAAACAATAGACACCGATATTGAGGTTGCGTATGCGATCAATATATACCGTCTTTTGCAGGATATTGATGATTGCAACAATCCCGATGCATACGTTGTAAAAACCCACAAGGACGTTCTTGATTTTTACGATATATATGCGGAATATGAAAACGGAGATAACCCGCAGGATACTCTGCTAAAGATTCTCGTTGAATATTACGAGCGTTCAAACATACTTGCCTTTACATTCCTGAGGGAACAATCGGAGGAGGTATTTGACGCCGCTCTTGCCCGCATTGAAGAAAACGCTTCGGTGGACAAGGATTTCAGAGTGTACGTAAACGAAAATAACATAATCATATCAGCGCTTAACGAGGTGTACGGAGGTGTTCCCGACAAGTATTCGAGAAAGATTTCGACACTGAATACCTTCCTTGCAAAGAAGCTTCTTATGTCGCTTGAAAACATAACCGAGGACGAGCGTGAAAAGCTGCTCCGTCAGCTTGAGCCGGCAACACCTTCGCCGTCACCGACGATCATGCCGACATCAACGCCGATGCCGACACCGGCACCAACCATACCGCCCGCCACAAGAATACCGTCGACTCCTATTCCGACTCAAAGACCGACTCAAAGGCCGACTCAAAGGCCGACACAGCAGCCAACTCAACAGCCGGTTATTACGCAAAGACCTACTACACCTACCCCATATACTCCCGCACCTACAGAGGAGCCGTATGAGCCGGTATTCGGTCTTGATGACCCGGTTGAAACAGAGCCGAGCAACGGTATGTATGAGTTTCAATAAAGGGACTGTGACAACATAGTTTCCCGAAAAACATTGTATAAAAACTCTTGAATGTGACCTGTAAAAAGGGTTGATTTCAAGAGTTTTTTTATTCTGCTGTTTGAGAATCATTTTGTCACAGCTTTTCCAAAAGCTTTTTATCTGTTGAGGAGTCAAAAAAAGCACGCCGAAGCGTGCTTTTTGATTTATTACTTTTTAAGATTTGCTTCAAGCTTTTCAAGCTCGTCTGCCATTTCCTTCGGAAGCATATCGCCGAACTGTGCGAAATATTCTTTAATATTTTCAACATCCTCAAGCCATACGTCCTTATCGATTGTAAGGAGAGCCTTAACATCTTCAACGGTCATATCAAGATCCTTAATATCAATGTCCTCAGCCTTGGGAACATATCCGATAGCGCACTCATCAGCGTCTACCTTACCTGCACATCTGTCAAGAATCCACAGAAGCACACGCATATTGTCGCCAAATCCCGGCCACATGAAGTTGCCGTCGTCGTCCTTTCTGAACCAGTTAACGTGGAAGATTTTCGGAGCCTTATCGCCGAGCTTCTTACCCATGTCTAACCAGTGGTTCCAATATGTTGCCATGTTATAGCCTACAAACGGCTTCATAGCCATCGGGTCACGTCTTACAACACCTACAGCACCTGCTGCCGCTGCTGTTGTTTCCGATGCCATTGTAGCACCTACAAATGTACCGTGAGTCCAATCTCTTGACTGATATACCAACGGAGCGCACTTTGCACGTCTGCCGCCGAATACAATAGCTTCTACAGGTACGCCTGCGGGATTCTCAAATTCTTTCGAGATGCAGGGGCAGTTTACAGCCGGAGCCGTAAATCTTGAGTTGGGGTGAGCAAGCTTGTTGCCTGCCTCTGTATATTCAACACCGTTTACCTGAGCGCCCTTCCACTCTGTTGCATTAACGGGAGGATTCTTGTCAAGACCTTCCCACCAAACTGTCATATCGTCGTTATTGATTGCAACGTTTGTGAATATTGTGTTCTTCTTTGTCGATTCAAGCGCATTGAAGTTTGTCTTAACCGATGTACCGGGTGCAACACCGAAGAAGCCTGCCTCGGGGTTGATAGCATAAAGTCTGCCGTCGGGGCCCTGTCTTAACCACGAAATATCATCGCCTACTGTCCAAACCTTGTAGCCCTGCTCCTTAAGATACTCAGGAGGAATAAGCATTGCAAGGTTTGTCTTACCGCAAGCTGACGGGAATGCCGCACAAATGTACTTAACCTCTCCCTGCGGATTTTCAAGACCTAATATAAGCATATGCTCAGCCATCCAGCCTTCCTTCATACCGAGGTATGAAGCAATTCTCAATGCGAAGCACTTCTTTCCGAGCAATACGTTACCGCCGTATGCCGAGTTGATTGACCAAATTGTCGAATCCTGCGGGAACTGAACGATATATCTCTCATCGGGATTTACATCCTTCTTTGCGTGCAGACACTTAACAAAATCAGGGTCATTACCGAGCTGGTCGATAACCTTCTTGCCTATTCTTGTCATTATAGCCATGTTCAGTACAACATAGATACTGTCTGTAAGCTCAATACCTATCTTTGAGAAAGGTGAGCCAACAGGACCCATTGAATAAGGAATAACATACATCGTTCTTCCCTGCATAGCTCCGGTATAAAGAGCCTTAAGCTTTGCATACATCTCAGCGGGATCCATCCAGTTATTGATAGGACCTGCCTCTTCCTTTGTCGGAGTACAAATAAAGGTTCTGTCCTCTACGCGAGCAACGTCGTTCTCTGCTGTTCTGTGATAGTAGCAACCGGGAAGCTTCTCCTGATTAAGCTTAATCATTTCACCTGTAGCAACAGCCTCTGCTCTTAAAGCCTCAAGCTGCTCCTCACTTCCGTCAATCCATACTACCTCTGCCGGCTGACACATGGCAACCATTTCGTCAAGCCAGGCAAGCACTGTCTTGTTTTCTGTCATGGTAATATCCTCCCATAATTTTATATTTGTTAATAGTTTAACATTGTCTTTATCCTATATCTGTCTATATTATACCATATTATCTCCAAAAAGAAAACCATTTCTTTGAAAAAAATATATTTTTGTAGTTTCACTCACATTAATGACGATTTAAGTTTGTTTTTATAATTATTTTGCACAAAAATTTTTAACAAAATGTGAATAGCTTATTTATCCTTTCTGAACTGCGGTATAAACCTGCCTGCAATTTTGCTTTTCCCCCTGTTTTTTATGTAGAAAAAGCCAATTACGGAGAACACAAGCGCACCTATGCTGTTCACAAGCAGATCCTTCATCGTATCTATGACTCCGAGATCAAGAAATGCCGGATACGAATATGTTCCCTCCACACCGTTTCTGAGTCCTGTTATTGTCATCTCCGTTATATCCTTAAACATGATCGGCTCATTAAGTCCGCTCGGATTGATTGCCACCGATGAAAATGACGTCACCCAAAAATCCTTCTGCATATCGGTCAAGAAAAAATAGTCCATTCCGAACTCAAAAAATTCCCATACAACACCTATCGTCATCGAAAAGCAAAACGATACAAACGATACAAAAAACGGCGACATATTTATATGAAATCTCGGATGATTATTTAAAATGTCTATCATGGTAAAGCCGATAGCCGCCATAAGGAAGCCGTTTACAGTATGCAGCATCGTGTCCCATCCGCTGACCATCGTGTAAAAGCTGCGTATTTCGCCGAGAATCTCCGCAGCAAATATAAACAGAATTATAACAACCTCCATAGCCGTCGGCAGCGTGATATTCAGCTTCCTGTCCACTATATTCGGAATGTTAAACAGCATCAGCGTAAGCACACACATGAAAACATTATGGTAGTTCCCTATTCGAAACTGATCGACAAGCGTCGCAATAACAATGAAATTCAATATTATATACACCGCTATGACACCTTTCGATTTTTTTACCCTTAATCCCTCAAATTTCTTTTTAGCCATTTTTCTTCCCTCTTTCGTCTTGAATACACATTTAACATTTAATTCCATTTACCACGATAAAACAAAAAGAATGGCCGTCTTTACCATTCTTTTTATCTGTGTGAGTCGAACACGTGACTGCCTCTTAGGCGCACATTTTCGCTGTTTTATCCCGTATTCAACAAACTCGTAAAATCCGCATAACCGCCGGACATCGTATTATACGACATTGCCCGGTTTTACGCAATTTTGAAATTAGCAAACGTACAGAACGTCTATCAAACATATGACTATTTTAACACAAAAAAATATCTAAGTAAATAGTATATTTGAATTTTTGTAGAACATTACCATAACTTTTAAGTAGGTAATAAATATAACTTTGAAATTGTCAATATTAGTTGACAATTTCAGATATTGCCTTTGCAAAGAATATCGACTGGCTCAATGGCTACAGCGACGGCTCATTCCATGGTGATAACGACATTACCCGTGCGGAGGTTGTAACAGTTGTAAACCGTGCAACAGGCAGAGTTGCAGATAAGGAATATGTAAAGGACAACTTCACAAAGCTTAATCGCTTTACCGATGTAACCGACAGCAATATGTAGTATTTCTTTGATGTAGCTGAAGCAGCCAATGACCATAAGGCTGTAACATCTGCAAACAGCGAGGTTTGGGTGAAGTAATCCTTTGTACAAAAGGCAGAAAGCAGTCCGAAAGGATTGCTTTTATGTCTGTTTTGTGGTATAATGTATTCATGGATAAATCGGAAGTTGTGGAGGTAAAATATAGATGAATCAAGGTATCTTATGATGCACTGACCGCTCATGTTGCAATCGTATTCGCCAGATATATGTTACTGGCAATGGAACAACGACAGAATGAAGACCAGCGAACTCTTGGAGAACTATTCTTTTTTCTCGTCGATGAAATGGCAGATATTACTTTCTGCAAATCGCTCGGCATCCTGATGGATGCCTTAATGGCGAGCCTTCAGGAAATCTTGAAGCTGAGTGACGAACAACTTGCTGCGTTCACTGCTGACTTCGAAGCCAGACTGCCGGAATATCTGCGTAAAGCACTCCATCCAGTAGCTACAGCGGCATAAACTACTATTTTGTTAGCTGAAATATTGAATTTTCAAGGTGCGAACCCCATTTTCGGTATGGGAAGTCTTAGTGAATAATTAGAACACATAGACACAACTATTTTTATATATAGATATAAAAGTGACAGTTGCGTTTTAGCGTGTCGCTTTTTTTGTTGTCTTTGTGTTTATCAAGATGAAAGGATCTATATATGAAATTAAATAAAAACTG
This sequence comes from Clostridia bacterium, assembly GCA_034090805.1. Taxonomy (GTDB): domain Bacteria; phylum Bacillota; class Clostridia; order UBA1381; family UBA1381; genus Ornithomonoglobus_A. The sequence goes on along the minus strand of JAXDRV010000094.1, from coordinate 116 downwards.
GAAAATTTCTGCTGTATTATTTTTATTAAGCCAAAACACATCTCTCTTTGGCTCATCAATTGTTGGCTATGCTGTAATTTGGCATATAACCCTTGAAACATCATCAGGTTTCTGGA
>JAXDRV010000093.1:0-29153 GCA_034090805.1 Clostridia bacterium | reverse complement strand
AAGAAAATCAAAAATTCGATGCAGAATTGAGCATGTGTTTGGATTTATTACCGTATCTATGCATGGTCTTACTGTGCGTTCCATTGGCATAAAGCGAGCAGAGTTTAATATAGGTCTTACAAACCTTGTTTATAACTTTTGTAGATATACTATTTTAAAACGAAAAGAGGTGTACATGGGATAACTATGCCCAAATGAGAATAATTCTGAATATTTAGGGCTTATCCTCCCTGAATATTTAGCGAGAATCAATGGCAATTGGCTATTTTTGCCTTGATTTTTGAAAAATTAATCGAAATAGCAAAATATTATGATTGGGAATCAATTTTTAGAGGTTCCCTTATGGTAAAGAATGTTGTTTTTGTCACGGCAGCCATGAAAGACAATAAGCCGGACTTTGAATATATCAGCCAAAGACTCAAGGACTACGGAGAAAATGCGGTCGGGATAAAGGTTTTTTACGATTTATGCTCTTATAAGGATTGGAGCATGGAGCTTTTGGAGGAGATTTGCTCCTTTGCGCATAAAAGGAGCCTAAAGGTGATGGTACATTCTACAAATTCGCCCTCTCCTATGAGGGATATAGTGAGTGTTCTTAAAAAGGACGATATACTTACTCATGCCTTTCACGGCGGTATAAACAGCGGTGCAGAGGATGATTATGACTGTATAATTAAAGCTAAAAACAGAGGAATAACGATTGATTTGGGCTTCGAGGGTATAAATCACACGGATTTCTCGGTACTTAAGCATGCAATAGACATGGGCATAAAGCCTGATGTTATGGGTACGGATATTACAAAGTTCAGCGTATATACTCTGGGCGGCAGATACGGTATGACAATGGTAATGAGCGCAGCAAAAAAACTTGGCATGAGTGAGGAGGAGATTTTTAAGGCAGTCACCTCCGCACCCGCCGCCGCTTTGGGAAAAACGACACTGTGGGGACATATAAAGGAAGGGCGCTGCGCCGATATAGCAGTACTGGATTATGCTGACGAGGGTTTTAATCTTACCGATTGCTTTGGAAATAACATGAAATCCGATAATGGCTACAAATGTGTTTTGACTGTAGCAGACGGTCGGGTTATTTACAGAAACTCTTGAAAGACTTATGCTCGCTGAGGCGCAACAGACAACTGCAACGGCAAAAAACGAACAGCTTTATGACGAATATAAAATTATTTTGCCAAAGGAACAAGTAAGCTTCTAAACCTACTTGTTCCTTTATATATTGCTCATTATTTTGCGAAGAATGTGCTGCGTAGGAGCAGATAAAAGCCTTAATAATTGAGCATCACATCACAGGGGGCGAAAATCCGTTTAAGAATTTCCGCCCCCTTATTGTTTTGGGTCAAGTTTTTTTGCGTTAGATGTACTGTATAGGCGGCTCGCCTACTGCTTTTATGATTTCCGGAGCAATTACAACAGCACTCTCCTCACGAAGCACACGTATTTGAAAACGCCACTCCTCGCCGAAGTCAAAGATATATAAAAATTTATCATCCTTTTGCAGATTAAAATCCTCAAGCTTTGCATCATCGGTGAAGTATTCGGCTTCATCAATAAAATCGCAATAATACGCTGCACTGTCGTCCCATGCGTGATTATTCATAAAGAAAACGTGCGCATGATCATCGATAAAGTTAAAAGCATCCAATATCTCTTCGTGAAGATCATAAAGCGTTGCCTTGCTGCTGATTTTTAAATGACGATAACAGCCTTTGCCCGCAGAAATGCTGAGTACATATGTTTTTTCTTTTTTTGGTGTTTTCATTTTCGTTCAATACCTTTCAATATAATATTTTTAATAATATTATACACAGTTAATCAGCCCTTGTCAAGAAAAAAATTGGTAATTAATAACTTAATTAAGGACGAAAATTCTTGTTAAGAATAAAATATTGACAAACAAGCGTTTTGGTGGTATAATTTTGGTGGTTGTTGTTATCAAAAATAAGCGTAATATTTGGAAAATAAGGCAGATAACAGCATAATTATAATTATTTGGGAGGAAGCTATGCCCGCTAAGAAGAAAAGCTACGGAAATGACAGTATAGTAAGCCTTAAGGGTGCAGACAGAGTAAGAAAACGCCCGGCGGTTATATTTGGGTCGGACGGTCTTGAAGGCTGCGAACACTCGTTTTTTGAAATACTTTCAAATTCAATAGACGAGGCAAGAGAAGGCTACGGAAACCTTATTGAAGTAACCTTGTTTAAGGATAAGTCAATAGAGGTAAAGGATAACGGCAGAGGAATACCGCTTGATTACAACGAAAAAGAGGGGCGATTTAACTGGGAGCTTGTTTATTGTGAGTTGTATGCCGGAGGAAAATACAATAACAACAAGGGAGGCATGTACGAATACAGCCTCGGTTTAAACGGTCTCGGTGCCTGTGCAACGCAGTACAGCAGCGAATATATGGACGTTACCGTTATTCGTGACAAAACGAAATATTCCCTGCATTTTGAAAAAGGAGAGAATATCGGAGGACTTTCAAAGGAACAGGTTCGTACCGGGAAAACAGGCTCAACGCAAAGATGGAAGCCTGATACCGAGGTGTTTACCGATATTAACATTCCGATTGAATTTTTTGAAGATGTTTTAAATAAGCAGGCAATGGTCAACGCCGGAATAAAATTCATTCTGTATAACGAAACGGATACGGGAATGGAGATGCGTGAGTATTATTACGAAAACGGCATAGTCGATTATTTAAAGGAAACAGTGGGCGAGGAGTCGTTTACAACCGTTGAAAGCTGGGAATGCGAGAGAGAAGGACGTGACCGCGAGGACAAGGAGGACTACCGCATGAAAATGCAGGTGGCGTTCTGTTTCTCAAACAAGGTAAATCTTCTTGAATATTATCACAACTCAAGCTTTCTTGAGCACGGAGGCTCGCCGGACAAGGCGGTCAAGAACGCCTTTGTATATGCCATTGATAGGTATTTAAAGCAGAATAATAAATACAACAAAAACGAATCAAAGATAAACTTTAACGATGTTGCGGATTGTCTTGCTCTTGTTATAAGCTCATTTTCAACTCAGACAAGCTATGAAAATCAGACAAAAAAGGCAATAAACAATAAGTTTATCCAAGAGGCAATGACGGATTTTCTGCGTCATCAGCTTGAGGTATATTTGATAGAGAACAAAACCGATGCCGAAAAAATCGCAAATCAGTGTCTTGTAAACAAAAGAAGCCGTGAGAATGCCGAAAAGGCAAGAATAGATATAAAAAAGAAGTTGACAGGCTCCATGGACGTGACGAACAGAGTCGAAAAATTTGTAGACTGCCGTTCAAAGGACGTGACAAAGCGTGAGGTGTATATCGTGGAGGGTGATTCTGCGCTCGGTTCATGTAAGCTGGCGAGAGATCCGTCCTTCCAGGCGATAATGCCGATACGAGGTAAAATTCTTAATTGCCTTAAGGCGGATTACCCGAAAATTTTCAAGAGTGACGTTATAATCGATCTGCTGAAGGTGCTCGGCTGCGGAGTTGAGATACAGTCAAAGCATAATAAAAATGTAGAGAGCTTCAGTCTTGATAATTTGAGGTGGAATAAAATAATAATATGTACCGATGCCGATGTTGACGGTTTTCAGATAAGAACTCTTATTCTTACGATGATTTACCGCCTTGCTCCGACGCTTATAAAGGCAGGCAAGGTGTATATTGCGGAATCACCGCTTTATGAAATAACCATCACGAAAACGAAAAGAAAGGGCGAGAAGCTTTTTGCCTATAACGACGGCGAAAAAGAAGCTATCCTAGCCAAACTGACAAAGGACGGACTGTCAAAGGAAAAGGACGAATATGATATAAAGCGCTCAAAAGGACTCGGTGAAAACCAGCCGGATATGATGAGCCTTACGACAATGCACCCGGCAACGAGGCGGCTTATCAGAGTAACTCCGGAAAGCATGGAACGCACCGCTATGATGTTTGACATACTTTTGGGAGATAATATAAGCAGCCGAAAGGAATTTATAGCCGACAACGGCGGACAGTATATGGAAATGCTCGATATATCGTAAGCTATTATGAAAGGAAAAGATAATCTTGGCAAGAAAGAAAAAGAAAGAAGAAATAATTATCGAAGCTCCGATAAGCGAACAGCCGATAACCCGAACGCTTGAGGAAAATTATATGCCGTATGCAATGAGCGTTATTGTGTCACGTGCTATCCCCGAAATAGACGGATTAAAGCCGGCGCACAGAAAGCTGCTTTATACTATGTATAAAATGGGACTTTTGGGCGGAAAGCTTACAAAATCGGCAAACGTTGTCGGTCAGACAATGAAATTAAATCCGCATGGTGACGGGGCGATTTATGAAACGCTTGTAAGACTTACGCGAGGAAATGAGGCGCTTCTGCATCCGCTTGTTGAGTCACAGGGTAACTTCGGAAAGCAGTATTCAAGAGATATGGCATATGCTGCCTCAAGATATACCGAGGTGCGTCTTGAGCCGATATGCCAGGAATTGTTTGGCGATATTAATAAGAATACCGTTGAATTTGTGGACAATTACGACGGAGAATTAAAAGAACCGGTGTTATTGCCGGCGTCATTTCCGAATATAATAGTAAATCCGAATCAGGGTATAGCAGTCGGTATGGCAAGCAACATATGCTCGTTTAACCTGCGTGAGGTATGCGAGGCAACCATTGCCTACATGAAAAACCCAAAGGCTGATATAATAGAAATCATGCCGGCTCCCGATTTTTCCATGGGAGCAAATCTTATATACAATAAAGAGGAAATGGCAAAAATCTATGAAACAGGCCGGGGAAGCTTTAAGCTGCGTGCAAAATACGAATATGACAAAAAGAACAACTGCATCGAAATAATCGAGATACCGTACACAACAACATCAGAGGCTATAATCTCAAAGATAATGGAGCTTATAAAGGCAAATAAGCTTCGTGAAATATCCGATGCACGTGACGAAACGGGGCTTCAGGGCTTCAAGATTACCCTGGATTTAAAGAGAGGAACAGACCCGGACGCACTGATGCTTAAGCTGTTTAAGCTTACTCCGCTTGAGGATTCGTTCAGCTGTAACTTTAATATCCTGATAAAAAACAGGCCTATGGTGCTGGGGATAAAGGAAATACTTGAGCAGTGGATTATATTCCGTATGGACTGCATCAAAAACAGTCTCAGATACGACATAGGAAAGAAAAGTGAAAAGCTGCACCTGCTTACCGGTCTTAAAAAGATTCTGCTTGATATTGACAAGGCAATATCCATAATCCGACATACAGAGCGTGAGCAGGACGTTGTACCGAACTTGATGGCGGGATTCGATATTGACCGTATACAGGCGGAATATATAGCGGAAATAAAGCTGAGAAATCTTAATAAGGAATACATTTTAAACAGAACCTCCGAGATAGAAAAGCTTATAGAGGAGCTGGAGGAATTAAACAGGATATTGGAAAGCGACAAAGAGATAAAAAAGCTCATTGCCTCACAGCTTAAAAATATCGCAAAAAAATACGGACAGGACAGAAAAACAACTCTTATAAACGGAGATGCTCTTGATGAATACAAGGAGGAGGAGCATATCGAGGATTACCCGCTTACCGTATTCTTTACAAGAGAAAATTACCTTAAAAAGGTAAGTGCCGTTTCGCTGCGTTCAACAACCGTCGAGCATAAGCTCAAGGAGGATGACGAAATACTGCAAGCAATCGAAACAACGAATAAATCTGAAATTTTGTTCTTCTCGGATAAGAGTACCGTATACAAAATGAAAACGTATGATCTGCCGGACGGCAAGGTCAGCGCAATGGGAGAATATCTGCCGGGTATACTCGGTCTTGATGAAGGCGAAAAGATAATTTATGTTGTTGTTACGACCGATTATAAGGGCATGATGCTGTTTGCGTTTGAAAACGGTAAGATGGCAAAGGTTGATGTAAGTAACTACGCAACTAAAACAAATCGCAAAAAGCTTATAGGAGCGTACAGTGATAAGTCACCCATATGCGGAATCAAGCTTATTGAGGAGGACAGAGATATTGTTGTTTTTGCGGATAACAATAAGGCGTTGTGCCTGAATACCGAAAAGATTCCTCTTAAGGCTACCAAGAATACTCAAGGAGTTCAGGTTCTGACAATAAGGAAAAAGGGCGCAAAAATGTGCGGACTTTCCTTTGCTGAGGAAAGCGGGATAGAGGATTTAAAGCATTATCAAACAAAAAATATTCCCGCAGCAGGAAGCTTTCTCAAAAAGGAGGAATCACAGCTGAGCTTTATATAAGAAAAATAAACGGTGTAATGCCGTAAGGAAAGGAAATTATGATTATGTTGACACCTGAGGAAAAAAATGCGCTTAAAGAGCGGTTTCAACATCAGGCAGAAGGAATGTATAAGCCATTCCCAAGGGATACCTTTAAAAAGTACGGAGTTAAACGAGGGCTCCGTAACGATGACGGAACAGGCGTAATAGCCGGTCTTACGTCAGTCGGTGCCGTTATAGGATATTACATCGATGACGGCGAGAAAATTCCGACAGAGGGTCATCTTCGATACAGAGGCTATGATATAACAGATCTCGTTCACAATGCGGAGGCGGAGGGACGCTTCGGATTTGAGGAGGTTGTGTATTTACTGCTGTTCGGAAATCTTCCCGACAAAGATACACTTACGGCTTTTACACGTCTTATAGGAAATCTCAGAACTCTTCCGATGGGATTTGCCGAGGATATGATTTTAAAAGCTCCAAGCAAGGATATAATGAACAAAATGGCAAGAAGCGTACTTGCGGCATATTCATATGATGATAATCCCGATGAGGTCAGCGCCGGGAATATTTTGAGACAGTCAATAGAGCTTATTGCAAGGCTTCCGGTAATGGCGGCATACGGCTATCAGGCAAAAAGCCACTATCACGATGGCAACAGCCTTTATCTTCATGCGCCGCAGCCTAAGCTTTCTACATCCGAAAATCTGCTCTATATGCTGCGCCCCGATAATCAGTATACACGTGAGGAGGCTGAAATGCTTGATGTTCTGTTTATGATTCATGCAGAGCACGGTGGCGGAAACAATTCAACCTTCACCACACGTGTGGTTTCCTCGTCGGGTACAGACACATACAGCGCAATAGCCGCAGCCATAGGCTCACTTAAAGGCCCTCGTCACGGCGGTGCGAATGCAAAGGTTATGGCGATGATGAATAATATCGAGGAAAATGTTGCAAACTGGGAAGATGACGGAGAAATAAGAGATTATCTGGCAAAAATACTTCGTCATGAAGCTTTTGACGGAGAGGGACTTATATACGGCATGGGTCATGCTATATATACCTACAGTGACCCTCGGTGCGTGCTTTTGAAGGAAAGAGCAGAAAGACTTGTACGGGAAAAGCCTGAGTTTGAAAGAGAATTTAATCTTTACAAGTCAATAGAAAGGCTTACCCCGGAGGTTTTTGCTGAGGTTAAGAAGAACAATAAGGTAATGTGCGCCAATGTTGATATGTATTCCGGACTGGTGTATAAGATGCTCGGAATATCGTCCGATATGTTTACGCCGCTTTTTGCAATGTCAAGAAGTGTCGGCTGGTGTGCGCACAGGCTTGAGGAGGCTCTCGGCTGCTCAAGAATAATCCGCCCGGCATATAAATCTCTGATTAAGGCAAGGACATACAAGCCGCTTGCCGAAAGATAATATGGTTATATGAGGAATTGATATAATGGATAAGGTTAATATTTTAGGTGTAAAGGTAGATATGGTCAATATTCCGCAGGCTGCGGATAAAATAATGGGATACTTTAATGAAGACAGACTTCACACGGTATTTACCCCAAATTCGGAAATAATAATGCAGGCGTACAGAAATCCCGCATTTTGCGAAATGCTTAATGATGCGGATATGCTGACAGCAGACGGAATAGGCGTTGTTTACGCCTCAAAAATATTAAAGAAGCCGATAAATGAACGTGCGGCGGGATATGATATTGCACGCAGAGTTTTGGAAAAACTGAATTATACAGACCATAAGCTGTTTCTTTTCGGCGGAAAACCCGGTGTTGCCGAGGAGGCTGCGGAAAATCTGAAAAAAGAATATCCGGAGCTTAATATTGCAGGAACAAGAAACGGATATTTTAAGCCTGAGGAAGAGGAAGATATTGTAAACCAAATAAACAGCTCCGGGGCGGATATTGTATTCGTCTGCCTTGGTGCTCCCAAGCAGGAACAGTGGATAAACTCTCACAAAGATGAGCTTAAGGTTAAGGTTGCAATGGGGATAGGCGGAAGTCTTGACGTATTTGCGGGACGTGTGGAGCGTGCGCCTGATTTTTGGTGCAAAATAGGCATGGAGTGGTTTTACAGGCTTGTAAAAGAACCGTGGCGCATCGGCAGAATGATGGATTTGCCGAAATTTGCTGCAACGGTAGTTACCAAGGGCAAAAAATTCAAGCAGGATTAAGAGGTACGCAATGGGGATTTTAATAGCGATAGACGGAGTTGACGCAAGCGGAAAGCAGACGCAGACGGAGCTGCTTCTTAAGCGGCTGCGAAACAGCCGTGAGGCAAGGCTTGTGTCATTCCCGGCGTATGAAAGTGATTCATCTGCATTGGTTAAGATGTATCTCAACGGTAATTTCGGCAAAGATCCGAAGGACGTAAGCGCATATGCCGCATCTGTGTTTTTTGCCGCAGACAGGTATGCGACGTACAAATCAGATTGGGGCAAAGCATATAACGGCGGTGAGGTGATTATCGCTGACAGATATGTGTCGTCTAATATGATACATCAGGCGGGAAAGCTTGATACTGAGGCTGAAAAGCTTGATTTTTTGAATTGGCTTTTTGATTTGGAATTTGTCAAGCTGGAGCTTCCCAAGCCGGACATAACGATTTTCCTCGATATGCCGCCGGAGTGGGGAGCAAGGCTCATGCGTGAAAGAGCAAACAAAATAACCGGCAAAGAACAGAAGGATATTCACGAAAGCAACGGAGAATATCTGCAAAAAAGCTATGATAATGCGTTGTTTGTTGCCGAAAGATACGGCTGGGAAATAATATCATGCGTTGATAACGGCAGGCTGCGGACGATTGAGGAAATCCATGAGGACATATACGGCAGAATATCAGGAATAATAAAAACAATTGATTGACGACATGTAATTTGAGTAAAAAAACACTTGACATTACGCAAAAAATATATTACAATAGAAATATATGCTTATAATAATTACTTAGGAGGATTAGTTATATGATTACAGCAGGTGAATTCAGAAACGGCAGAACGTTTGAGCATGAGGGAAACGTATATCAGATTGTTGAGTTCCAGCACGTTAAGCCGGGTAAGGGAGCAGCGTTTGTAAGAACAAAGTTAAAGAATATAATCAACGGCGGTGTTGTTGAGAAGACCTTCAGACCTACGGAAAAGTTTGAGGAAGCTCATATTGACAGAAAGGATATGTCATATTCCTACGGTGACGATGATTTCTATCATTTTATGGACAACGAAACCTTCGATATGCTTGATATTGCAAAATCGGAGATAGAAGAACAGATGAAATTTGTTAAGGAAAACGATGTGTGTCGTGTTATGTCATACAAGGGCAATGTATTCGGCGTAGAGCCTCCCACATTTGTGGAGCTGGCTATTACGGAAACTGAACCCGGCTTTGCGGGAAATACCGCAACAGGCGCAACAAAGCCCGCAACTCTTGAAACAGGTGCGGTTATTCAGGTTCCGCTGTTCGTTGACGGTTCGGATATTATTCGTGTAGATACAAGAACCGGCGAATACATGGAGCGTGTTAATAAGTAACTCCGGAAAGGACGTTGTATTATGAATAATAAGGACTTAATTAAAAAGCTTTCGTATCTGAAGGGTCTTACAGACGGCATTAAACTGTCGGAGAAAAGCGATGAGGGCAAGGTTATTGCCGAGCTTATCGATATGGTTGAGGCTTTAACCGAGCAGGTTGAGGAGCTCTCGGAGCGTATTGATGATGCAGAGGATTCTATCGATGAAATTGATGAGTGTCTCTGTGCGGTTTCGGATGATTTAGATGATCTGTATGCAGCTTGCGGCAGTGGAGTTTCGTCTGATTATGATGATTTTGATGACGATGAAGACGACGATTATGATTTTGATTATGACGACGATGATGATGACAGCGAGCTTTTTGAGCTTGAATGTCCCAACTGCGGCGAAGATGTTATGATCGATTTTGATATGCTTGATGAGGACAGCTCCATAGTATGTCCTAATTGCCGGAAGGAAATTGAGCTTGATATTGATTATGACTGCGACTGCGGATGTGAACACCACGAGGAAGATGACGAATAATCGATCAGTACGGACTGCCGTTTAAACGGCAGTCTTTCTTTGTTTAAAGCGAATAATTTATTTTTAAGGAGTTTATGTATGAAGGGACTGTATATTCATATTCCGTTTTGTATCAAAAAATGCAGCTACTGTGATTTTGTATCATATACGAATTGCAATGAAATTTATGAGCCGTATATCAATGCAGTCCTGCGTGAAGCGGAGCAATATAGGGGTGAGGATATAGATACGGTTTTCATCGGCGGCGGTACTCCGACTGTTTTGCCGCCGGAATTGATTTTAAAGCTGCTAAGAGGTATATATAGGTGCTTTTGCATCAGCGGTAATGCGGAAATAACAACCGAATGTAATCCCGGAACAATAACCCCAAAAAAGATTAAAGCTTTGCTTGACGGAGGCGTAAACAGGATAAGCGTGGGCGTTCAGAGCTTTAATGATGATGAGTTGAAGCGCATAGGGCGGATACATAGCGCTGAAACTGCATATAATACAGTGTGCGCTCTTAGCGAAAACGGATTTAAAAACATAAGCATTGACCTTATGACAGCACTCCCCGGTCAGACGCCTGAGAGCCTTATGTATTCGTTAAAAGCTGCCGTTGATTTACCGATTAATCATATAAGCGCATACAGTCTTATTATTGAAGCCGGGACACCCCTTAATGATAAATATTTAAAAGGAGAAATTCATGTACCGGACGAGGAAACAGACAGAGAAATGTATTACAATACTGTTGATTTTCTTGCAAAACATGGGTTTAACCGCTATGAAATATCTAACTTTTCGAAAGTCGGCTTTGAATGTAAACACAATATCAAATATTGGGACTGTATGGAGTATATAGGACTTGGTGCGGCAGCGCACAGCTATGTTTCTCATACTCGATATTCAAACACGACTGATATAAACGAATACATTTCAGGAGGTAGGCGTGAGTATATTTCACTTACTCGTGAAGATGAGATTTCGGAATTTATGATGCTAGGATTAAGAAAAAGCAGCGGAGTCAGTGCGGACGATTTCCATAAAAGGTTTAATAATCCGATAACAGAAGTCTTTGGCGGTGAGCTGGAAAGATTTATTTCTCTCGGATTAATGGAGCATATCGGGGCAAATTACAGGCTTACGGAGCGCGGAATCGATGTTTCCAATTCGGTTATGTGCGAATTTATGCTGAATTTTTAAATAAATGCTTGACAAAACCGAAAAAATGTGCAATAATACAGATAAGACGATGATAAAGACAGTAATTCAATGCAAAACCTGAAAGAGAGAGGGTATCGAGGCTGTAAGTACCTTTGAGGCGGTATTGAATGAACACCACTTTTGAGTTGCTTACCGAACGGAGAAATCCAAGTAGACTAAGACGTATGTCGGCGATAACGGCGCATGAGTGACAGCAAATTATGCTGTAATTAGGGTGGAACCGTGCTATTTTGCAGCACCCCTAAATAGATGTAAAGCATCTGTTTGGGGGTGCTTTTTAATCATATGTGTTATATTATTTGAGCTGTCTATGACAGCGGAATGGAGGATTAATTATGGAACTGAAGAACGAAATGAACGAACTGCAAACACTCAGACATACTGCATCGCACGTGCTTGCGCAGGCTGTGAAAAGGCTGTATCCGGACGTAAAGCTCGCAATAGGACCGGCGATAGATACAGGCTTTTATTATGATTTTGATACAGAGCATACCTTTACTCGTGAGGATCTTGATGCTCTTGAGAAGGAAATGAAAAAGATAGCAAAGGAAAATCTCAAGGTTGAACGCTTTGAGCTTCCGAGAGCGGAGGCACTGGAGCTGATGAAGGATGAGCCGTATAAAATTGAGCTTATAAATGAGCTGCCTTCAGATGCGGTAATATCCTTTTACAAGCAGGGCGACTTTACGGATCTTTGTGCCGGACCTCATGTAAAATACACCTCAAAGGTCAAAGCCTTCAAGCTTTTGAGTGCAACGGGTGCATACTGGAGAGGCGATGAGAAAAATAAAATGCTGCAAAGAATCTACGGTACGGCATTCACGAACAAAGAAGATCTTGAAAGTCACCTTGAGGCTCTTGAAGAGGCAAAAAAGAGAGATCATAACAAGCTTGGACGTGAGCTTGAGCTGTTTACCACGTGTGATTATATAGGTCAGGGACTGCCGATTATGCTGCCGAAGGGCGCAAGAATAATTCAGCTTTTACAGCGTTGGATTGAAGATGAGGAGCAAAAGAGAGGTTGGCAGCTAACCAAGACCCCGTTGATGGCAAAGAGTGATTTGTATAAGATTTCAGGTCACTGGGATCATTACAGAGATGGTATGTTTGTTCTGGGAGATCCCGACAACGATAAAGAAGTATTTGCGCTTCGTCCTATGACCTGCCCATTCCAATATCAGGCATTTTTGAACAGAGGCCGCTCCTACAGAGATCTTCCGATGCGTCTTAACGAAACGTCGACGCTTTTCAGAAACGAGGCGTCCGGCGAGATGCACGGGCTTATAAGAGTGCGTCAGTTTACGATTTCGGAGGGACATCTGATGTGTACCCCGGAGCAGCTTGAGGGGGAATTTAAGGGTTGTCTTGAGCTCACAAACTATCTTCTTGACACTCTCGGCCTAAAGGAAGACGTGACATATCGTTTCTCGCAGTGGGATCCCGATAATCGCGAAAAGTATATAGGCACGGAGGAGCAGTGGGACGAGGCTCAGAGCAAGATGAAAAACATTCTTGACGATCTCAAAATAGATTATAAAATAGGCATAGGCGAAGCGGCTTTCTACGGTCCGAAGCTTGATATTCAGATTAAAAACGTTCACGGCAAAGAGGATACGCTTATAACGATACAAATCGATCAGATGCTTGCCGAAAAATTCGGTATGGAATATACCGACAAGGACGGTACAAAGAAAAATCCGTATATAATTCACAGAACATCAATAGGCTGCTATGAAAGAACACTTGCGCTGCTTATCGAAAAATATGCAGGTGCATTCCCGACCTGGCTTGCGCCTGTTCAGGTAAAGCTTCTGCCGATTGCCGACAGGCATCTGGATTATATGTATGACATCAAAAAGAAGCTTGCGGATGCAGGTATTATCAGAGTGGAAATTGACGACAGGAGCGAGAAGCTCGGCTATAAGCTGCGTGAGGCTCAGCTTGAAAAGGTTCCGTATATGCTCGTTGCCGGTGATAAGGATATTGAAAACGGAGTTATTTCCGTGCGTTCAAGAAAAGGCGGCGATATGGGCAGTATGACTGTTGATGAATTTATCGCTATGATAACAGAGGAAGTTGCAACAAAGAGAAGATAAATATCTCTCACACTTATTGTCAACAAGGCATAATATAGGTGTGAGGTGATTATCATGCGTATGGGAATGTCCGGAGGACGATTAGGGCGGCGCATTGCTGTTTCGGCTGTGATTTGCGTGCTGCTGTATATACTGATGATAAGGCTGCAGCCGGCATTTATTGAGCTTGCGCATGAATCTGCAAATAATATTGTAACCGAGGAAATCAACAAGGCGGTTGCGGAATCGTTTAAAAACAGGAGCACCGATTTGTTTTGCAGAACCGAAAGCGGATCGTATGTAAGTGACGTTTCCGAAATGAATCTGCTTAAATCGGATATATTATGTGCTTTACAGACGGCACTGTCGGAGGACGGAGGCAAAACAGTCGCAATACCTATCGGCAGTGCTTCCGGATTCTACCTGTTAAACGGTATGGGGCCAAAAATTCCCGTAAAAATATCACCTTCAAGTACAATTAAAGCTGATTTTGAAAATACGTTTGAAAGTGCGGGGATAAACTTTGTAAAGCATACTGTTTATATAAATATTTCGGTAACGGTAAATTATCGTGGCTTCATTTTAAATGAACAAGAAACCATAACCGCAAAAATACCGGTTATGGAAAACGTTGCATCCGGCAATGTACCGAGTTATTACGGCAGCGGAATTGGAGTTGTGCATGATCAATGATATTCTGAGAAGGTCACGGAAAGGAATTAAATGAAGGATATACAAAAACAAATACAGGAGCTTACGGAACAGCTGAATTATCACAGCTATAAATATTATGTTGAGGATGCTCCCGAAATATCGGATTTTGAATTTGATGAGATGCTCTTGAAGCTTGAAAGGCTCGAAGAGCAATACCCACAGTATAAAAGCCCCAATTCGCCGACAATGCGTGTCGGCGGGGAGGCTGTTTCGTCGTTTGAGAAGGTTCACCACGAAGTGGAAATGCAAAGTCTTCAAAAGGCATTTTCTATGGAGGAGCTTTTGGATTTTGACAAGAGGGTTCGTGATGAGTTTCCGAATGTGGAATATGTTGTTGAACACAAAATTGACGGTCTGTCGGTGTCGCTTGAATACGAAAACGGAGAGTTTGTAAGAGGTTCGACAAGAGGCGACGGAGTGACAGGGGAGGACGTTTCGGAAAATTTGAGAACAATACGTTCTATTCCTCTTACTCTCAAGGATAAAATACCGTACCTTGAGGTAAGAGGGGAGGTGTTCTTGTCAAAGGATAATTTCCGAAAAATAAATGATTATCTTGAAGCGTCCGAACAGCCGCTTTTTGCCAATCCAAGAAATGCCGCAGCAGGTTCTCTCAGGCAGCTTGATTCCAAAATAGCCGCCAAAAGAGGTCTTGACATTTTTGTGTTTAATATACAGAGAATTGTCGGCGAGGAAATAAACAGCCATATAGAGGGACTTCATTTCCTGAAAAAACAAGGCTTTAAAACGATCCTTAATGACAGTATATTCCCGACTATGCAGGCTGCATTTGACAGAATTAAGGAAATAGGCGAGGAGAGGGGAGATCTGTATTTCGATATAGACGGCGCTGTTGTAAAGGTTAATGATTTCGGCATGCGCCAAGCTCTCGGAACTACGGCGAAATTCCCTAAGTGGGCGATAGCATATAAATATCCCGCCGAAAAGCAGACAACGGTAATTCGTGATATAAAAATACAAGTCGGCAGAACGGGAGTGCTCACACCGCTTGCAATACTTGATACGGTGCATATTGCCGGTTCAAACGTGTCAAAAGCAACGCTCCATAATATGGATTATATTATGGAAAAGGATATTCGCATCGGTGATACGGTAGTAATACAGAAAGCCGGGGATATTATTCCGGCTGTTGTAGAGGTAATAAAAGAAAATCGTTCGGGGAATGAACGTGAATTTCAAATGCCCGAACACTGTCTTGAGTGCGGAGCGGCAGTGGTGCGGGAAGACGGCGAGGCGGCATATCGGTGTACGGGTATCAATTGCCCGGCGCAAAGGTTTAGAAATATCGTTCATTTTGCATCAAGAGATGCTATGAATATAGATGGACTTGGACCGTCTATCATTGAACAGCTTTTGGAACGAGGACTTATAGAAAACGCTGCCGATTTATATTATCTTAAACCTACTGACATTGCGGAAATGGATAAGCTCGGAGAAAAATCTGCGGCAAATCTTATAGGTGCGCTTGAAAGATCGAAATCCAATCCGCTGTATCGGCTTATTTTTGGCTTAGGTATACGCCATATCGGCGAAAAAGCCGCAAAACTGTTGGCAGCAAAGTATAAAACCATTGATAAGCTGAAAGCTGCCGAGGTTGAAGAGCTTACGGAAATAGCCGATATAGGAGAAAAAATGGCTGTATCCGTAGTTGAGTTTTTCGCTGAGCCGCAGAATTTGAAATTCCTTGACAGGCTGGAGCAAGCCGGGGTAAACTGCGTGGACGACAGTGAAAACAGCATTATTGACAGACGCCTTGAGGGCAAGGTCTTTGTTCTTACCGGAACTCTTTCCAAATATAAAAGAAGCGATGCCTCGGCTATAATTGAAAGCTACGGTGGAAAAACCTCATCGTCCGTATCAAAAAAGACAGATTATGTTCTTGCGGGTGAAGATGCGGGCAGTAAGCTTGAAAAAGCTCAGAAGCTTGGTGTTGCTGTTATAAGCGAAGATGAATTTGAAGAAATGATCAGATAGAAACAGCGTTGGTTTACATAATAATTTTATGTAAACCAACGCGTTTATATTAAAAGGATAACAATATGAAATTTTTGGAAAAACCCAACATACCGAATAAACGTACTGTAACAGTAATAGCAGATTACCGCATGAGCAGCCGAAGTATAAAGAGTTTAAATATCCTCGGAATAAGTGTCATTCCGACGGCAGGCATTTCAAGGCTCCAGACTGCCGTTTGCGGTCATGCGGATATGATGATCAATCATATTAAAAATAACCGATTTGTCGTTGCGGCTGAGGCTTATGAGCATTTTTTAAGAGCAATGCCTAATGCGGAACTGATCAAAGGCTCGGCAAAGCTTAAAGCAGATTATCCCAATGATGTGCTTTATAATTGTGCATCGTTCGGAAAATATGTCGTGTGCAATGCTGCTTGTGCTGCATCTGAAATTCTCTCAGAATACCAACGTATGAACAGGGAACTTGTGGACGTAAATCAGGGATACAGTAAATGCAGTATTTGTGTTGTAAATGAAAATGCAATTATAACTGCCGATAAAGGAATATCAAAACGCTGCAAGTCGGCGGGTATTGATGTGCTTGAAATATCAGCCGGAAATATAGAACTCAAAGGAATGCACTATGGTTTTATCGGAGGAGCAAGCGGACTTATCGACAAGAATATCCTTGCCGTAAACGGAGAATTAAAAACTCATCCTGACGGCGCCGCCATCACTTCATTTTGCAAAAACTATGGTGTGGATATATATGAGCTTCAAAAAGGATATTTGACCGATATAGGGTCAATCCTGCCGATTTTAGAGGTTTAAGTTAGATAAAGAGCAATTTATTTAACTTAGAATGCAGGTTGACAGTCCCCTCTTTTAAGCTTCAGAAATTTGAGTGAAAAGGATGATGCGTGATTTTTTAATAGATAAAAAAACAAACTGCGCCCTTTGCTGAATGCATAAGTACGCAGTTTGCAGGTAAATATGATGAATATATTTTATATTATACTATTCATTTACCGATTTGTCAATTATTTATACAAAAAATTTGCAAAATTCATGCACAAGGCGAGCCATAATACTTATTATATACCAAAATATAAAAAAACTCGCAAAAAACTTTCAAATCCTGCCTTAAAACACTTTACAAAATACATAATTTGTATTATAATTAAATAGATATACGGCTGAACAGTCGGTATTGTTCGGACACGTCACGGATGTCATGTCCGACGTCTTGCTCGCCCACGGCAAGGCGCTCTGTATTAAATTAAATTCCTGTGGGCGGAAAGGCTATGGAAACGTAATGATAAAAACAGCGGTACTCGGAGCTACCGGCTATGCAGGCATTGAGCTTGTGAGATTGCTTTCAAATCATCCGAAGGCGGAGCTTGCAATGCTTGGTTCAAAAAGCTTTGCCGGTCAGAAAATAAGCGACATATATCAGAATTTCAATCACATTCTTGAAGCTGAATGCGAGGAGGTTGACCTTGATAAGGTTGAGGAATGTGATATTGCTTTTACCGCACTCCCCCACGGAGCGTCAAAAACAGTAATACCCGAAATAATCGAAAGAGGCGTAAAGGTGATTGACCTTAGTGGCGACTACAGATATGATGATGCCGCAGTGTATGAAAAATGGTACGGAGAAAAACACTCTTCCCCGGAACTGCTTGCCGAATCTGTTTACGGCTTGCCTGAGCTGCACCGTGATAAGATTAAATCGGCACGTCTTATCGGAAATCCCGGCTGCTACACAACCTGCTCAATACTCGGCGCAGCACCGCTTTTGAAGAGCGGATTGGGATCTTCAAAAAATATCATTATCGACGCAAAATCAGGAGTAACAGGCGCCGGACGGGGACTTGCTCTGCAAACGCATTTTTGCGAATGCACGGAAAACACAAAGGCATATAAAATCGCTACCCACAGGCACACCTCTGAAATAGAGCAGGAACTTTCTCACGTTGCCGGAGAGGATATTATGCTGTCATTTACGCCGCATCTTATCCCCCAAAAGAGAGGCATACTGTCTACAATATACATAAACCTTACAAAGCCATGCACAACAGACGAGGTGCTTGATATATACAAGGAATTTTACAGAAATGAGTTCTTTGTGCGTGTCAAGGAAACGGGTATGCTCCCGGAAACGAAACACGTGGCAGGCTCAAATTTTGTGGACATAGGTGTTGTTGTTGATGAAAGACTTCAAAGAGCCGTTGTGGTGTCATCACTTGACAATATCGTCAAGGGTGCTGCAGGTCAGGCGGTGCAGAACATGAATTTGATGTTCGGACTTGACGAAAAAACAGGACTTGACAATGCAGGCTTTTATTTATAAAGGAGAGATTGATTACAATGGAAGAACTGATTAAACGAGCCGGTATACTGATTGATGCACTCCCCTATATGCAGAAGTTTGCCGGAAAGACATTTGTTATAAAATACGGCGGAAATGCCATGATAAATGAAGATTTGAAAAACTCCGTAATGGAGGATATTACACTTTTGAAATATATCGGCATGAAGCCTATCGTAGTTCACGGAGGCGGGCCGGATATATCAAAGGCATTGAGTGACAGAGGAATGAAGAGCCGTTTTATAAACGGTCTGAGATACACAGATAAAGAAACCATGAGTATAGCTCAGCAGGTTTTGATAGGAAAAACTAACAAAGAAATCGTTGCGCTGCTGAATACAAAGGGCGGCAGGGCTGTCGGCATAAGCGGTATAGACGGAAGCTTTATCGAGTGCCGACATCAGACAACAACAGTAGACGGTGTTGAACAGGATTTGGGATATGTGGGCGATATTGTGCATGTAAAGCACTGCATACTCGATTTGCTGTCATCAGACCAATACATACCCGTTATAGCTCCTATAGGAACGGATGACGAGGGCAACAGCTATAATATAAATGCAGACACGGTTGCATCAGCCGTGGCGGCTGCTGTTCAGGCGGAAAAGCTGATTTTGCTTACGGACGTCGAGGGCATCAAAAACGAAAACGGTGATGTGATTTACGAAGCACACCAAAGGGAAATACATGAGATGATAGACAGCGGTATTATCAACGGAGGAATGATTCCGAAGGTTCTCGGCTGCTGTGATGCAATAAGCGCGGGAGTTTCCGGCGTACATATCATAGACGGCAGAATCCCCCACTGCCTGCTGCTCGAGATATTTACAAAAACAGGAATAGGAACACTTATAAAAGGAGATAAATATTAATTATGAGAATGTCAAAATTACTTATGCCGACCTTAAGAGAGGTTCCGGCGGAGGCGGAAATAACAAGCCATAAGCTTATGCTCAGAGCCGGTCTTATACGCAAGCTTGCTGCCGGTATATATTCATATCTGCCTCTCGGACTGAAATTTTACAAAAAGGTAGAAAAAATCGTACGTGAGGAAATGGACAGAGCCGGAGCGCAGGAGCTGCTGATGGCTGCACTCCTCCCCGCAGAAGCGTATCAGGCTTCGGGAAGATGGGAGGTTTTCGGGCCGAGTATGTTTAAACTTAAGGACAGAAATGATCGTGATTTCTGCCTCGGTCCCACTCATGAGGAGCTTTTTACACAAACGGTGATAAACGAGGTTCATTCCTATAAGGAATACCCCATGACGCTTTATCAGATTCAGACAAAATATCGTGACGAGGGTCGTCCGAGGTTTGGTCTTATGCGCGGACGTGAATTTGTAATGAAGGACGCATACAGCTTTGACCTTGACGAAGCAGGTCTTGATAAGTCATATAAAACAATGTATGACGCATATTGCAGAATTTTCACTCGTCTCGGTCTTGATTTCACCATAGTTGACGCTGACAGCGGAGCAATGGGCGGAAGCGGCAGCCAGGAATTTATGGTGAAATCTCCTGTCGGAGAGGACGGCATTGCTTATTGTGATGAGTGCGGATATTCGGCAAACTACGAAAAGGCGGAATGTGTCGCACAGTCAAAGCCTTCTCCTGAGGGTGATTTGGCGCTTGAGAAGATTGACACGCCCAATGTTCATACGATAGATGAGCTTGTTTCATTCATGAATGCAGAGGCATATAATTTTGCCAAGACTATATTGTACAAGGCTGATGATAAATATATCGCAGCAATGGTAAGAGGCGATCGTGAGGTAAACGAGGTAAAGCTCAAAAATCTTGTCGGCTGTACCGACGATTTGGAACTTGCAGAGCCTGCGGTTGTTCGTGAACTGACAAATGCCGAGGTAGGCTTTGCGGGACCGATAGGTCTGAATATTCCTGTTTATGTCGACAAAGAGGTTGAGCTTATGAGAAACTTTATCGTAGGCGCAAACGAAACCGACAAGCATTACAGAAATGTTAATATAGGCAGAGATTTCACGCCTGTAAGCGTTGCGGATATAAGAACGATTGAGGACGGAGATATTTGCCCTCGCTGTGGCAAGCCTATTAAAACCGCTCAGGGAATCGAGGTCGGACATATATTCAAGCTCGGAACAAAATATTCCGACGCACTCGGTCTTAATTATCTTGACGAAAACGGCAAAACACAGACGGTTGTTATGGGATGCTACGGCATAGGCGTATCACGCTGCCTGTCCGCAATTATTGAGCAGGGCAATGACGAAAACGGTATTATCTTCCCCGTTTCCGTTGCTCCGTACGAGGCAATTGTAATTCCGGTAAACAACAAGCAGGAGGAACAAATGGCGGCTGCCGAGAAGATTTACGAGGAGCTTAAGGCACAAGGAATTGAAACGCTGTTCGATGACAGAGCCGAAAGAGCCGGAGTTAAGTTTAAGGACGCTGATTTGATAGGTGTACCAGTAAGAATAGTAGTCGGCAAAAAGTGTGGAGAAGGCATTGTTGAATACAAAGAAAGAACATCTGACAGTGCTGTCGAAAAGACAATTAATGAGGCCGTAGAGGACGTTGTGAAGTTTGTTACATCACACAGATAAATATGCAGATACCGTTGCGCTTCACTTCAATATGTAGACTTTTTATCTATTAGGAAATTGAGAAATTTCCTAATAGATAAATATATGCGCTCTTTCACATAGGACTGACATTCGTTTCCGTCACAGCTTAATATTGTATTGTAATTAGACGGAGCTGTGTAAAAGCCTTGCTCCGCCTTCCCTGCCCCATTTTCAAAATTGCCGCCCATTACTGCATTCTGATATAATCCGGGCATCTCATAAAACTCCAAATCATCGAGAATTATTTCCGATGCATCATTTGTTCCGAAATTCAATTCAATTTCCTGCTCCGATGTGACATTTGTCTGAAATATTGCACAGCATCTTATGAATTTATCCGTCGAAAGTGTACATTATATTGTTTTTTTCGGCTATGGGCATAAATACGCACACATTTTCATCCGAAATACTCATTGTGATTTCCGGTAAGCGGTCGGGGATAGCCCGACCGTCTTTTTAAATATACCGGTAAAATAATTTGAATCACGGAAACCAACCAAAAATGCAATCTCCGTAATATTCAAATCCGAATACTTTAAAAGATATTTTGCATCTTCAATTCTCAAAATATTTATATATGACTTAATACTCATCCCCATGTGCTTATTGAATTTATGACTTATTGTTGAACGACTGCAGGAAAAATGCCTGCAAATATCCTCCGAGGTGATGTTTTGCGCATGGTTTTGTTTTATATATTCTACAAGAGCACCGCAAAAGCTCTGCGTATTCGCTTGGGGTTCCGTTCTGTGATAAGCAAGCTCAAGCATACAGCACAGAGGGGTTATAAGTGTGTCTATGAATGTCTTATCCGGTATATCGTCCTTAAGAGTGTCATATGCAGAAATAAGGTTCTCTTTAGGAAGCTTATATTTTTTTGAAACCGCATCAATGTATGTTGAAGCTTTGTAGCTTTTGTAACCGCTTACACTTATAAATCCTACAGTGACGCTGTTATTTATAATAGGATATATAAACTCTTTTACACCCGCATGGCAAACGCCGCAAAAAGCACCTATACTGCATTTTTCTATAACTCTCCTCTGATTTTGCACACAACAGCACTGAGCCTTGAGGCTGCTTTTAATATAAGCGCAATACGAATTATCATGTATATTGAACTGCATCAGATCATCGGATAAAACTATTTTATCGAAATCGCCCGCATGAAGTGAGATAAGAAGATCGCATTCTTTCTTTAAATAAAGAATATATTTCTTAATTGCTTCGGTTAATTGCATTTGACTACACCTCTTTTTTGCACAAAAACAATGAAACTTTGCGCAAAAACAAAGGATAATCATATGATTTTGTGTTATTATATTATTATGCTAACATAAATTTAGGAGGAAGTCAATATGAAAACTATAAATTATACAGGTGATTTATGTGTTATCGGCGGAGGTCTGGCAGGATTGTGCTGTGCAATAGCCGCCGCACGAAACGGCATAAAAACATATCTCGTTCAGGACAGACCTGTTCTCGGCGGCAATGCGTCCGAGGAAATTCGTATGTGGGTATGCGGCGCACATGGTACCGACCGCAGAGAAACAGGAATAATAGAAGAACTGATGCTTGAGAATTTTTACATCAATAAGGGATTAAAATATCCTATTTGGGACAGCGTTCTGTACGAAAAGGCAAAAGCTGAAAAAAATCTTACACTGCTGTTAAATACAAGCTGTTTTGATGCAGAAATGAACGGCAATGAGATTATCAGTATAAAAGCATGGCAGTCCAATGCTGAAACTTTTCATATAATAAACGCAAAATATTTCGCAGATTGTTCGGGTGATTCCATACTTGCAGCATTAACGGGCGCAGAATTTATGTACGGACGTGAGGCAAAATCTGATTATAACGAAACTATACCTCCCGACGTTGCAGATAACAAGACCATGGGTATGAGCTGCCTTTTTCAGATAAGAGAAACCCCTTGCAAACAGGAATTTATACCTCCGAAATGGGCATATAAATATGAAACTGATGCGGACTTGCCGTTTAAGGATCATGACAGAGATAATAATTTTTGGTGGATAGAAATAGGCGGCGAATGGGACTGCATCCATGATACGGATAAATGCCGTGATGAGCTTTTAAAAATCTGTTACGGTGTATGGGATCATATGAAGAACTATGGTGATCATGGTGTCGATAATTGGGAGCTGGAATGGATAGGCTTTTTGCCCGGCAAGCGTGAAAGCAGAAGATATAAGGGCAAATATGTGATAACGCAGAATGATGTAGAAAGCGAAGGCAGGTTTGATGATGTTGTGGCATATGCCGGCTGGACTATGGACGATCACTTCCCGCAGGGATTTTATTATACGGAGGGACATCCTACAATATATCATCCCGCACCAAGTCCATGGGGAATTCCGCTCAGAGCGATGATTTCAAATAATATTTCAAATCTCGTGTTTGCGGGACGTAATATAAGCGTTACTCATGCAGCATTAAGCTCCTCGCGTGTTATGGCAACCTGCGCTATATTGGGACAAGCTCTCGGCACTGCTGTTGCAATGGCTGTTGACAGCAAAACAAGTGTAGAAAACATTGATATTGTAAGCCTGCAGCAAAAGCTGATGGCTGATGACTGCTACATACCTTTCAGAGAAAGAAATGTGTCGGAGCTAAGCAAAAAAGCGGTATGCAGTCATGACATTATAAGAAACGGTAAGGATAGAGGCGACGAAAACTGTTTAAAGCTAAACAGCGGCGAGACTGTTGAATACCGCTTTGAAGAAGATGAACGCATAAGCCAAATAAGATTGGTGTTCGACAGTAATCTTAACAGAGCATATCACAATATGCCATGCAACTACCCTCTTGAAGAAAAGAATTTTAAACTTCCCGATACACTGATAAAGGAATACATAATTGAGGGCTGTGACAAAAACGGAAACGTACAAAGAATATCGGTAAAGGACAATCATCAGCGATTTGTTCTGCATGATGTTGATTGGTGCGTAAGTACAATAAGATTTATACCGGTTTCAACTCACGGATGCAGTGAATTCAGAATATTTGATTTTGAGTTAATATAACAGAAGTGTCGTGGACAAAAAAAGCTGTGATCCTGTATAATAAAAGTTGAGGTATAACACGGAGAAGCTAACTATAAAAGAACTGAAAACGATTATCTGGCGCTATTTTATAAGCTATTGGAATAATCGCAGAATCTGCACTGCAAACGGAGGCTTACCGCCTATGGAAAAGCGACGCACTTGAAAGTGAGATGTTGTATCGAAGCTTGGTAATGATTCCATTTATCATGCAACAAGAACGGATCTCAGAGACGAATCCATATACTACCTTATGATTACCCGTTTTTTTGACGGTGATTCAAGCAACAATGTTCACTGCTGGGACGACGGTACGGCAGGAAATCCCGATTCGGATCCGGCATGGCGCGGTGACTTTAAGGGTATTATCGAAAAGCTTGACTATATCAAGGCTCTCGGCTTTACCGCGGTGCAGCTTACTCCCGTTGCTCAGAATGCCTCGGGCTATGATTACCACGGCTACCACCCCATAAATTTTAGAAGAATTGACCCGAGATTTGAATCCGATGGATACACCTATCAAGATCTCATCAACGCCTGCCATGAAAGAGGACTGAAGGTTATACAGGAGATTACCTTAAACAGTACGGGAAATTTTGGTGAAGAGTTCTTGTGCAAGCTTTTTGACGTGGACCACAACGCCGACCTTTCGAACATGGAAGAGTCGCTTATTCCCACAAATTTACTCCTTGACGCATACGGCTTAAACAGCGCTGAGGAATATTGGGCGCAGAAACCATCCAATCAATATAGCCAAAGACTTAACCTTATAAAAAATAATAAGGACTTTTCCGAAAACAAAAACTCCACAGGCACACTGCCCACCAATAAAGACTATGACATAGGAAAGGTTTCCGCTTCCGATGTGTTAAACCCAAACAACTATTATCACAGCGGATATTTTCAGAGTCTTAACTGGGATGATTGGACTTGTAAGTTTAGTCAGATTGCGGGAGACTGCGTGGATATCAACACCGAAAATCCTGCCGTGGCAGAATACCTTTTAGATTGTTGCAGAATGTATGTGGATATGGGTGTAGACGCTTTTGTCGTAAGGGATGCACGTCATATAGACAGACTGTCTCTCAATATTCAATTCATAGAGCAAATAAAAGACCTGTTTAAAGCAAAGGGAAGGGACCCGGCAGTATTTTTAGATGTAGTCACAAGATTTCCGGATGTATGGTACAGAGGAGCGGCAACAGAGTCAACACCGTATTATACATGGAAAGAGAGCAATTCAAAGTGGGCTGAACAATGGAGCTGGGGAGGTTCTGTGGAAGATGTCAATAACAATATGAATGTTGTTTTTGACCATACGATAGAAGAAGTCAATGTATCAGATGAACCTACGAGCGACAATGCACTGCTTAACGGCATTACATATCACGAGCCTGATCGCAGTATGGCAGGCGCAAACGTTAATGATTTTAACATGCTTTGGAAATTTGGCAGTGCGTCAGCAGCATATTCCGGGGCAGTGGCAGGCGACAAGTATTTTAACGATTCCACATGGAATATAACGTTTGTGGATTCTTATGACTATTCACCCGAAACCCCTGATGAAACAGTAGGATTTTCCGGCGGAACGGAAACATGGGCTGAAAACCTTTGTCTTATGTTTACCTTCCGAGGTATTCCGAGAGTTACGGCAGGCACAGAGGTTGAATTCAAAAAGGGAGCGCGGATTGACATAGGACCAAACGCACCGTTGTCTACAACAAGACGTGCCTACTACGGCGACTATTTAGAGGGAGATGTAACCGCAACCGAGTTTTCCGAATATACCGCAAGCGGTGCTGTTGCGGATACGCTCATCTCTCCCCTTGCTTTGCACATAAGAGAGCTTAATGCAATCCGCCAAGCTGTTCCGGCATTGAGAAAGGGGCAGTATACAAAGTCAAGCCACTATGTTTCGGGAAACATGGCATTTATCAGACGTTATACCAATCCGGATGAGAATGTTGACAGCCTTGCGCTTGTTACAATAACAAGTGAGGCAGAATTTAAACATATCCCCAACGGAAAATATGTTGACGCGGTAACAGGTGAAGAAAAGATTGTAACCAACGGAACACTGTATGTTCCAGCTCCGGGCAAGGGCAACATGAGAGTATATGTGTGTGAGGCGGAAGGCTTTACAGGACTTGATACGCAGTTTGATGTTCCGACCTATACGCTGAGCTTTGACGGAAACGGTGCGGAGGGCAGCATGGATAGCATCACCTCATCTTACTTGGGCTATGTTACTTTGCCGGAATGTACCTTTACACCTCCCGCAGGCAAGGTATTCAAGGCATGGAGCGTAAACGGAACACAATATCAGCCGGGAGATACGATAACGGTTTTCGAAAGACACCGTCATTTCGGCGGTATGGGAACGATTCTCTCTTGCGTCGGGTGATAATAACAAATCGGTTAAACTGAATGTACCCACTGCCGGAACTTATAAAGTTATCTTTGCCGATTACGAGAATGGCACTCTTGCAAATCTCGATATAGTAGCAAAAGAGGTTTTGGAGGCAGAAATCGGAACAGTAACAGTTGATATGCAAAAGGATTTTGTATTGGGAGCAGGCGACAAGGTTATGCTGTGGAACAATATAAACAATATGATACCTCTTTGCGAGGCATACGAAGTTAAGTGATAAATAAGGAGCGGTGCATTATATTTTGAGGAAAAGTTTCGGAGTGAACAGTGAGCGTATAAACAGAAACTTCATCGATTCATATCACTGTTCCTCTGTGTTATGACATCGTTTGCCTCTGCATCAGCTGTGAAAAGACCGGACTGGTATGCATCAGCGTTTCATAATCCCCCTCTGCAGCAATGTTGCCCTGATCAATGACTAAAATCCTATCGCAGTTTTTTTAGAGTAGACAGCCGATGAGCGATGATAATTTTCGTGGCATCCAGTTTATGTAATGCTTTCATAACATCTGCCTGACGGATGTTATCCAGTGCACTGGTTGCCTCATCAAATATCACAAGCTGCGGATTTCCTACGATGGCACGAGCAATCAAAAGCCTTTGCTTCTGAACGCCGGACAATGGACAGTTTTCCTCTGATACTGTACCCAGAATGGTCTACACCGTGCTTTCGTATACCCGGCATATTTTTTGCTCCACCGGTGGAACATCCGCAATTCTGCGCCGTTTAGCTTGATTTTTTCCATACTTGCAAACCATTCATAAACAAAGCCCGTCATGTCGGCAGCGGCGTCGGTCGTCTTACGCTGCCAGCGTATTGCGCTGTGAATCTGCAAAATCAACAGCATGATCAATATCGCTGCAATGCCTGCAACGGTAGGGGCGATACCTTTTATAAAACCGCTCATCTGTATCAAATAGATCACTGACAATACCAAGTTAATACTACCCGAAAATACGGCGGCACCCATTGAGACTGCGGCGTTTGAAAACCCCACCATACCGTCTGCCAATTCACCTGATTTCCGTTCGGTGAAGAAATCTGTTTTCATCCGTAATAGTTTAGAAAACAATGCTCCTTGTGCGTAGACCCCCATTTTTAACACAGAACGGGAGAGCAGGGAGGATTGCAGTAAATTGGCGCAAAATGTCGTGCCTGCTGCCGCGAATAAAATGCAGGAAACCGGAAGCACATCGGTCCATGCCGCCGCAGGAATAATGTACTGAAAAATTACATAGTTCACCATAGGTACGGCAAGCCCCAACAGAATTCCCAAGGGTTTCTTCCAGGACAGCATAAGCATCGTCTACATACTGCCGGCGTTTTTCGGAAAGTTCCTTGAGCTGTGCGTGTAGATTTGCCATTTTAAACATTCCCCCCTTCTACTAAAGTGCGGTAAACACCGTTTTGTTCTATCAGCGTATGATGCGTACCGCACTCACAAATTTTTCCGTCCTGCATCACTGCAATTTCATCACAGTCTCGGATGGTGCTAAGCCGATGGGCAACAATAATCAGCGTGATATGCTGCTTTCGGATGTTTTCCATAATCTGCTCTTCTACCGCCGCATCCAAGGCGCTGGTCGCCTCGTCCAGAATCAAGATGTTTGGTTTTTTTGCCAAGGCTCTGGCGATTTCAATTCGCTGTCGTTGCCCGCCTGAGAAGTTCTTTCCCTGTTCTTCTACCACTGACAGATAACCGTCTTTGCGCAGCAATATCTCGTCATGAATGCACGCAAGCCTTGCCGCCTCCACAGCGTCCTCGTAGCTAATCCGGTTATCAAACAGCGTGATATTATCAAGCACCGTGCCGGAAAACAGGCTGATATGCTGATCCACAATCGCAATCTTTTCATAAAAATACTCTTTGGAAAAGCGATCAATTTCCTGTCCCGAATAGTATATCTTTCCTTTCGACGGCGTATATAAGCCGGCAATCAGCTTTGCCATGGTGGATTTGCCGCACCCACTGCCGCCCACAAGTGCAATACTCTTTCCCTTCTCTAACGTAAAGGATATTTCTGAAAGTACGGGCAAATCATAGATTCCATATTGAAAGGACACGCCCTCTGCCACTACATCGCCATGAATTTCATCCGTTTGCTGTTCCAATTCTTCTAAAAAAGCTGTCTCTTTGCCGTAATTCATAGCGTCATTCGCCGCATCTGCACTGCCCTTCAGCGTGCGCATATTGACGCTGGTGCGCGCCAAATTACCAAGAGGCGCCAAAAACGCCGCCATTAGCCCTTCTAAAGCGACCACCAAACCAACGGTAAAATTCCCTGAAATCACTTGCGTCATGCCGAAAATCAGTAAAAGGGCGTTGACCAATTGATTTGTAAGTGTAAAAAACGCACCCGACCAGTTACTCAGCCGCTCCATATTGCTGC
>JAXDRV010000092.1:0-2685 GCA_034090805.1 Clostridia bacterium | reverse complement strand
TTGGTGGAAAAAGGCTTTACGTTTTCGGCAATCGTTTTGGCGGTTGTCATCGGCGCATTAATCGGGAAGGTGGTGAGTGAGTTATGAGAGGGCAAAAAAATACCGCCGGAGCGGGAACCCCGGACGGTGACACGAAAAATTAGATTTGTCATAATTATAACACAAATCGCTGAAAATGTCAAGGAGGAATTTTTATGTTTTATTCAAACACCTCCCCCGCTGCCGTATCGGCTATGGAATCACACCGGCTGGGGGAATATCCGGACGAGGAGTGCGAGCCTATAACATGCGAGTGCTGCGGCGAGAACGGGGATGATGTGAAATATTATTCATGGCTTGACGGGACCGTCCTATGCCGCAGCTGTCTTGTCGAACGGCTTATGGACGAGTATTGGGAGTCGTACAAGGAGGTCAGGGGCAATGGATAAGGGTATGCTGACAAAGCAGTCTACGCTTAATATGACTCATGACGAATGGCTCAAAAGCCGCAAGTCGTCAATCGGCGGTTCTGATGCCGGGGCGATTGTTGGGTTAAGTCCGTACAAGTCCGCATTTGACGTATATGCCGACAAGGTCGGTATATCATCCGACAAGCCTGACAACGAGGCTATGCGGCAGGGGCGGGACTTAGAGGAATATGTGGCGCAGAGGTTTACGGAGCAGACCGGAAAGCGTGTACGCCGTGAGAACAGCATAATACATAATTCCGCTTATCCATATGCTCATGCAAACATAGACAGAGCGGTAATCGGCGAAAGGGCGGGTCTTGAGTGCAAGACCACAAAATGCCTTAACATAAAACGCTACAAAAACGGCGATTTCCCATCGGAATACTATTGCCAATGCGTCCACTATTTAATGGTGACGGGGCTTGAACGGTGGTATTTGGCGGTTTTGGTATTCGGCACGGATTTTATGATATTCACAATCGAGCGTGATGAGGCTGAAATCGCCGCACTTGCAGAGGCTGAGCGCGCATTCTGGGAAGAAAACGTACAAAAGCGAGTGCCGCCCTCACCTGACGGAGCAAAAAGCACGGACGAGCTAATCGGCGCAATGTACCCCAACGACAGCGGCGGCAGCTGTGATTTATCACTGTTTGCAAAGGAGCTTGACCTTTTGCTTGAGGTCAAGAAAAAGCTCAGCGAATACGAAGCGGAAAAGCGGCGGTTAGAGCAGGAGATTAAGCTATATATGAAAGACAGCGACAGCGGCTTTTGCGGTGATTACAGAATCACATGGAAATCACAGCAGCGCAGCAGCTTTGATGTTTCGGCGCTGATTGAGGATTTTGTCCCGGAAGGAACGGACTTAACGGACTATTACAAGTCAACAAAGTACAGAGTATTTAAAGTAAAGGAGAATTAATCATGGCAGGAAAAATTCAGACAGCGACAACGACTGTCGCGGCAAAAAAGGAAACACCGACAACATTAAACGGGTGGCTTGCGATGTACAAGCCGCAGATAGCAAAGGCATTGCCGAGCGTAATCACACCGGAGCGGTTCATCCGCATGGCGATGTCGGCTGCAAATTCAAACGCACAGTTACATAAATGTGACCCGGTATCGTTCATAGGTGCGGCACTGACGGCGGCACAGCTTGGCTTAGAGCCTAACACACCGTTAGGACAGGCGTATCTGATACCGTACAACAATCACAAAAAGGGCATTGTGGAGTGTCAATTCCAGATTGGCTACAAGGGACTTATTGACCTTGCCAACCGTTCCGGGTTGTTGAAGAATGTCACAGCGCAGGTCGTTTATGAAAATGATGAGTTTGAATTTGAGTTTGGCTTAGAGCCGAAGCTAAAGCATAAGCCGGCAATGAGCAACAGAGGCAATCCGGTGTGGGTGTATGCTACATATCATCTGACGAACGGCGGATATAATTTTGAGGTTATGAGCATGGACGATGTTCGGGAGTTTGCGAAAAAGAAGTCAAAGACCTTTAATAATGGGCCCTGGCAGACGGATTTTGAGTCAATGGCAAAGAAAACGGTATTAAAGCGTGTATTAAAATATGCGCCGCTGAAATCGGAAACAGCAGCCGCAGTTTCATCCGACGAAAGAAGCTTTGAGCTTGACATAAAGGATGATGAAATAGACGTTATCCCGACAACGTACACCGAGGTTGAGGACGATGCGGAGACCGAAACATTCATTGATACCGACACAGGCGAGGTGATACACGTATGAACAAGGTAATCTTAATGGGGCGGCTTACAAAAGACCCGGAGCTTGGAAACACGCCAAACCAAAAGACCTACGCAAAGTTCACTCTTGCTGTAAACAGGCGGTTTAAGGACAGCTCCGGGAATTATCCGGCTGATTTTATCAGTTGCACTGCGTGGGGAAATACTGCGGATTTTGCGGCGAAGTATTTTGTTAAGGGCAGCATGGCTGCGGTTGTCGGAAGTATTCAGACGGGCAGCTATGAAAAGGACGGAAAAAAGGTTTACACGACAGAGGTAAACGTCGGCGAGATATATTTTACGGGCGAAAAGCGCAGCGGAGCGTCACAGATGAACACTCTGCCGCCGGTAGATGATTTTGCCGATATTCCGCCGGAATATTTAGAGGAAGAATTACCGTTTTAATTTATAGGAGGTACAAATGGCATCGGGAATACCGTATTTTCCGCTTGATGTGCATTTGGACGACAAATTCAATTTAATCGAGGCAG
>JAXDRV010000091.1:0-16900 GCA_034090805.1 Clostridia bacterium | reverse complement strand
TTGGGGGTGCAAGGATTTTTTCATATTTATGAAAAAATCCTTGCACCTGAACAATTATGAAACGCTTTTAAGCCGCTATGCGGCTGCGTTTCATAATTGTTCAGCAGTCATTAAATAAAATCCGGGACTTCTGCATAAGCGCAGTTGTCCCGGAAGGAATTTTATTTTTCTATATTGATGAAGCCGTCACCATGCTCAATCGTTTGAGCCGAGATGGCGGTTATCGAGGAATAATCGCCTGAGTTGCCTATAACAATGGGTGTGATGGTCTTAAAGCCGGCCTGTTTGATTTTAATAACGTCAAATTCAAGCAGCAAATCACCTTTTTTGACGGTATCGCCCGCTTTGACATGAGCCTTGTAATGCAGTCCCTTAAGCTGTACCGTGTCAATGCCGACGTGTATCAGCAGCTCGATTCCGCTTTTGGAAGTAATCCCTATGGCATGGAGTGTGTCGGCAACAGTTGAAATCCTGCCGTCAAACGGAGCGTAAACCTTGCCCTCAGTCGGATCTATTGCCGCACCCTGACCGAGGATTTCCTCTGAAAATACTCCGTCGCCTACGGCAGACAGCGGCAGCACACGTCCCGAAATGGGAG
The DNA here is from genome assembly GCA_034090805.1 of Clostridia bacterium. GTDB lineage: Bacteria > Bacillota > Clostridia > UBA1381 > UBA1381 > Ornithomonoglobus_A. Next base: position 16,302 of record JAXDRV010000091.1, on the reverse strand, counting down.
CATATATAATTTCCGACGTTTTATTTGGTATATCTCCGCCGTGGGAGTCAAGATACGCTTCGAGATTGGATTTAACCACCGTTACGCTCGGACCGTATATGATCTGGACACCGTTGCCCTTCTGCACAACTCCGGCGGCGCCTGTGGATTTTAAAATATCCTGCTTAACAAGCGTTCCGTCCTTAACGGTAACTCTCAGTCTGGTAGCGCAGCAGTCGACGTCGGAGATGTTGATCTTTCCTCCAAGCCCGGCAACGATCAGCGGAGAGCGTTCGTCCGAGGAGGCGGCTTTTTTTGCGTTGACGTCTGCCCTTGTATACAGCTTTGTTTCTTCGCCCTCCTCCTCTCTGCCCGGAGTTTTAAGGTTTTGCTTCCTGATAATAAACGAGAACAGGAAGTAGTATATCGCAAAATATGCAGCACCCACAACAACAATCCAATACCAGCTCGTTTTTGCTGTACCCTGCATAACACCGAACAGCACCATATCGATTATACCGCCGGAGAATGTCATACCCACTCCCACGCCGAAAATGTGCATCAGCATATACGCTGCTCCGGCGAAAAGACAGTGAATGGCATATAAAAACGGTGCTACAAATAAAAACGTAAATTCCAAAGGCTCGGTAATACCTGTAAGCATCGAGGTCAAAGCCGCCGACAGCAAAAGACCTCCCACCGCCTTTCTGCGCTCCGGCTTTGCGCAGCGGTACATTGCAAGCGCAGCACCGGGTAAGCCGAATATCATAAGCGGGAATTTACCCGACATAAATCTCGTTGCCGAAACCGCAAAATGCTTGACTGACGGATCGGAAAGCTGCGCAAAGAAGATATTCTGCGCACCCTCAATGAGCTGTCCCTTGACCTCCATAACTCCGCCGACGGAGGTCTGCCAAAACGGTATATAAAATACGTGATGAAGTCCGAACGGTATCAGCGCACGCTCCGTCACACCGTATATAAACGTGCCGAGATAATTTGATTTCTGAACAAAATCTCCGATGTGCATTATTACTGTCTGAATGGGCGGCCATATAAAATACATAAGGATTCCGACAAGAAGATAAACAGCAGCCGATATTATCGGTACAAACCGTGTGCCGCCGAAAAATGACAGCACCTGCGGCAGCTGTATTTTGTAGAATCTGTTATGTAGCGCCGCAACGCCCAGACCTACTATTATACCGCCGAATACGCCCATGTTAAGAGAATTTATGCCGAGGACGTTTGTTGTTGCTCCGGTTATATCCTTTGCCGCCTCAAACTGGCTGATCCCGCCGTAATTAAGCGTTATCAGCGCGCCTATCGATGCGTGCATGATAAAAAATGCAATCACAGATGCAAGTGCCGCAACGTCCTTCTCCTTTTTTGCCATTCCTATGGCAACGCCTATTGCAAAAAGCAACGGCAAATTTGCAAATACGATATTTCCTGCCTCATTCAATACGGTCAGTATCGCATAAATGGGTGTACCTTTTCCCATTATTCCGGACAAACCGTAGGTGGCAAGCATTGTTTCGTTTGTGAATGAGCCGCCTATTCCGAGGAAAAGCCCGGCAACCGGAAGTATTGCAATTGGCAGCATGAATGACCGCCCTACACGCTGCAATACTCCGAATACTTTATCCTTCATTAAAAATTCAACTCCCTTCGTGAGTTTTGGTAATACTTTATTTATTATAGCATATTTGTCTGTAAAAATGCACAAAATCAATAGGAATAAAATAGAAATAAGACAATGCCGCATGAATTTTATCTTCCTTATTGACAAATTTAAAATTAATAGTATAATTATAGTATACGTTTTTTTTGGTGTAAACCACTGAAAATAATATAAAGGAGATATGCAAAGTGGATAATAATGAATTGGGAACGGGGAATATTAAACCCTTGATATTTAAATTGGCAGTTCCAACGATACTTGCTCAGCTTGTGAATTTACTTTATAATATTGTGGACAGGATATATGTCGGACGAATACCGCAGACGGGATCTCTGTCGCTTGCGGGACTGGGAGTGACGTTCCCGATACTGATGCTGATTGCGGCTTTTGCTGCGCTTGCAGGTATGGGCGGTGCTTCGAGAGCGGCAATTGCGATGGGGGAGAAGAACAACAAAAAGGCAGAGCTTATATTGGGAAATTCAACATCACTGCTTCTTATATTTTCGGCGGTGCTGACTGTCGTGTTTATGGTGTTCAAGGAACCTATATTGCTTCGGTTCGGTGCAAGTGAGAATACCCTGCCGTATGCCTCCGATTACATAACCATATATCTTATCGGAACGGTGTTCGTTCAGCTTGCACTCGGATTAAATGCCTTTATAACTAATCAAGGCTTTACACGCATGAGTATGGCTACGGTCTGTATTGGTGCGGCGTTAAATATTCTGCTTGACCCGCTGTTTATATATGTGTTTGACATGGGAGTAAGAGGTGCTGCCGTTGCAACGATAATCTCACAGGCCGTTTCATGTGCGTGGGTTTTGTGGTTTTTGTGCAAAAGCAGGAGGAGCATATTAAAAATACGCATTTTAAATCTGCGGCTTAATTTGAACGTTGTCGGCTCGATTTTATCGCTTGGAATATCACCGTTTATTATGCAGTTTACGGAGTGCCTAATTCAGCTTACCTTTAATAACGGTATGCTGCGTTACGGAAACGATATGTACGTTGCACTGATGTCGATTTTGTTCAGCATGATGCAGCTTGTCTGGATGCCTATAGGCGGAATGTCACAGGGAGTGCAGCCGATAATAGGATATAATTACGGCGCCCAAAATTTTGCGAGAGTTAAACAGGCATTTAGGATTTTATTTGTATGTAATATCACATTTTCGCTGATGATAGTTACATTGGTGGAGCTTTTTCCCGGAGTATTTCTCGGAATGTTTACCAATGATGCGGAAATAATAAATATGGGCATTCCTGCGGTAAGGGTTTTTCTTATCGGAATGTCGATAATGGGAGCACAGAGTGCTTGTCAAAATACATTTTTGGCACTCGGCGAGGCAAAAACTTCATTATTTCTAGCATTTTTGCGTAAAATAATATTGCTGCTGCCTTTGGCACTTATTCTGCCGAAGATTGCGGGATTGGGAGTATGGGGAATTATCCTTGCTGAGCCGATAAGCGATATAATTGCGGTGACTGTAACCACAACCATGTATATCGTTAGGAGCAGAAAGCTGCTGAGACAGGCATAGGCGAGCGTTATAAAATTAACAGTTTGTTCATTGACATTAATTACAGATTATGTTATAATATCTCAAAAGGTTATAATAAATTTTAAGGAGGCGAAAATGGCAATGAAGGATACAATGATCGAATTGAGAGATTTTCTTGACCTACATTCGGAAAAGTGTCTGCAAAACGGAAGAATTGACAAGGATTTGTATGATAAATATAATGTACAGAGAGGCCTCAGAGATAAGCAGGGAAACGGCGTTGTTACCGGGCTTACATCAATTTCACAGATAGAAGCGTATAAGAATGAAAACGGAGAAAAGATTCCGTGCGAGGGCAGACTGTTGTATCGTGGATATAACATATATGACCTCGTGGGAGGCGATGTTAAAGGAAAAAGGCTTGGCTTTGAGGAAACGGCGTATTTGCTGTTGTTTAACGAACTGCCGAACCAAGAGGAGCTTGAGGAATTTTCGGAAATACTGGGAAGAATGCGCAAGCTGCCGACTAACTTTGTGCGTGATGTTATAATGAAAGCGCCAAGCAAGGATATTATGAACAACATGACAAGGAGTATTCTGACGCTTGCATCATATGACGATGAGGCGGCTGATTTGTCGGTAAAGAATGTGTTAAGACAATGCCTCATGCTGATAAGCGAATTTCCGATGCTTGCGGTATACGGTTATCATGCGTATAATCACTATGAGTGCGATGACAGTATGTATATCCACCGTCCCGATCCAAAGCTCAGTACGGCGGAGAATATACTCCGAATGTTAAGACCTGATATGAAGTATTCGCCGCTTGAGGCACAGGTGCTTGATGTGGCGCTTATGCTGCATATGGAGCACGGCGGCGGAAATAACTCCACCTTTACAACTCATGTTGTAACGTCGGCGGGATCGGATACGTATTCGGTTATGGCGGCGGCGCTGTCATCACTGAAGGGACCGAAGCACGGCGGTGCAAATATCAAGGTTGTCGAAATGATGAAGGATATTAAGGAAAATGTCAGCGATGTAACAGACAGAGAAGCAATAAAGGCATACCTTAAGAAGATTTTGCACAAGGAAACCTTTGACCGCAGCGGTCTGATATACGGAATGGGACATGCCGTGTATTCAAAGTCTGACCCAAGAGCGAAGATATTCAAGAGCTTTGTTGAAAAAATAGCGATTGAAAAGCAGCGTATGGAGGATTTTGCGCTGTATTCGGCAGTTGAGGAGCTTGCACCACAGACAATAGCCGAGGAAAGAAAAATATACAAGGGAGTAAGCCCGAATGTGGACTTTTACAGCGGCTTTGTATACAGTATGCTCGACATACCGCCCGAATTATATACTCCGATGTTTGCAATTGCAAGAATAGTAGGCTGGAGCGCACACAGGCTTGAGGAGCTGATAAATGCGGACAAAATAATACGTCCGGCATATAAAAGCGTACTCACAGAAAAATCATACGTTGATTTGCAGGACAGATAAATTAAAAGAACCGCCGTTTTCGGCGGTTCTTTTGTATATCCAAAATTATTCAGCCTCTGCTAATTTAACAAGCTTTGCATACTTTTCTTCTGCATTCTTCTTAGCCTTAGCAAACAGCTCTTTTGCTCTTTCAGGATTTGAACGTGCAAGCGAGTTGTAACGAACTTCGCCCATGATGAACTCTTCGTAATCCATTGTAGGAGCCTTGGAGTCAAGCTGGAACGGATTCTTACCCTCAAGCGTGCGTCTGGGGTCAAATCTGAATAAGTGCCAGTAGCCTGCGTCAACGGCCTTCTTTTCCTCTGTCTGAGCTATTGACATACCGCCCTTGATACCATGGTTGATACAGGGAGCGTAAGCAATAATCAGTGAAGGACCGTGATAGCTTTCAGCCTCGATGATTGCATTCAGACACTGCTGTGGGTTTGAACCCTGAGCGATCTGAGCAACATATACGTAGCCGTATGACATTGCGATAGCTGCAAGATCCTTTTTCTTAACTTCCTTACCTGCTGCTGCAAACTGTGCAATAGCACCCGTAGGAGTTGACTTTGACGACTGACCGCCTGTGTTCGAGTAAACCTCTGTATCGAATACGAGAATGTTTACATCCTCACCGGAAGCGAGAACGTGGTCAACACCGCCGAAGCCGATGTCATATGCCCAACCGTCGCCGCCGAAGATCCAGCACGATTTCTTTGAAAGGTATTCCTTATCGGCAAGAACGTCCTTAGCCTCCTGCGATGACAGGTTAGCGATTGCCTTTAACAGCCCATCTGTTGCGACTCTGTTAGCTGCTGCGTCGTCCTTTGTTTCGATGAACTTATCAACAACCGGCTTAACGTCAGCATTTTCAGCGGCAATCTTTTCGAGCTTTTCGATATTTCTGTTTCTTAATGTATCCTGAGCAAGGAACATACCGTAGCCGTACTCAGCGTTATCCTCGAACAGTGAGTTAGCCCATGCGGGACCGTTTCCGTTTTCGTCAGCGCAGTAAGGCGTTGAAGGAGCCGAACCACCCCAGATTGACGAACATCCTGTTGCGTTTGCGATGAACATTCTGTCACCGAAGAGCTGAGTTACAAGCTTAGCGTACGGTGTTTCACCACAGCCTGCGCAAGCACCGGAGAACTCAAGATAAGGCTTCTTGAACTGTGAACCCTTAACCTTTGTTGCGGGGAACTTGTCAAGAACTGCCTGCTTTTCACCGAGAGCAGCAGCATAATCAAAGTTAGCTTGCTCGTTAAGCTGAGTGTCAAGCGGCTGCATAACAAGTGTCGGGTTCTTCTTGTTTGCGGGACATACGTTAGCGCAGCTTCCGCAGCCTGTACAGTCAAGAACCGAAATAGCCATTGTGTAGTATAAGCCGTCAAGCATCATAGCGTTCTTGTACTTGATACCCTCGGGAGCGTTGTCAAGCTCTTCCTTGGTAAGAACTACAGGACGGATACAAGCGTGAGGACATACGTATGAACAGTTGCCGCACTGGATACAAGTATCTGCATTCCATGTGGGAACATCTATTGCAATACCTCTCTTTTCGTAAGCAGCCGAACCCAGGGGAACCTGTCCGTTTGTATAAGGTACAAAAGTCGAAACAGGCAGCTTAGCACCGTTGAACTGGCTGATGGGGCCGAGTACGTTGTTTACGTAATCGATAAGCTCGCCCTCGCCCTCGAACTTAACCGAAAGATCATCGTCCTGAGCATTCTTCCAGCTTTCGGGAACGTCAACCTTAACGATCTGCTGAGCGCCGGCGTCGATAGCGTCGTGATTCATCTTAACGATAGCTTCGCCCTTCTTTGAGTATGAAGCTGTAGCAGCGTCCTTCATGTACTGAATAGCGTCTGCTTCGGGGATTATGTTAGCCAGCTTAAAGAATGCCGACTGCAATACAGTGTTAATTCTGTTGCCGAGACCGATTTCCTTACCAATCTTAACACCGTCTATTGTGTAGAACTGAATGTTGTTTTCGGCAATATATCTCTTCACCTGACCGGGAAGATGCTCCTCAAGCTCCTCCGGACCCCATGAGCAGTTAAGCAGGAATACGCCGCCGGGCTTAACGTCCTGAACCATATCGTAGGTTCTTATGTACGAAGCCTTGTGACAAGCAACGAAATCTGCTTTTGAAATGAGGTAGGTCGATGTAATTTTCGGATGACCGAAACGCAGGTGCGAACAGGTAAGACCGCCCGACTTCTTTGAGTCGTAGTCGAAATATGCCTGAACGTTCATGTCTGTGTGGTCACCGATAATCTTAACCGAGTTCTTGTTAGCGCCGACAGTACCGTCTGCACCAAGACCCCAGAACTTACAGCTTGTGATACCTGCCGGTGTTGTGTCGGGGTTTTCGTCAAGCGGAAGCGAGAGGTTTGTAACGTCGTCCTCGATACCGATCGTGAAGTGATTCTTTGTTTCGTTTTTGAAAGCGGCTATGATGCAAGCGGGAGTTGTATCCTTTGATGCAAGACCATAACGGCCGCCGAGAACCTTGGCATTGATACCTGCTTCATTGACAGCAGATACAACATCGAGATAAAGAGGCTCGCCGACAGCGCCCGATTCCTTTGTTCTGTCAAGAACGGTGATTGTCTTAACTGTTGAGGGAATAGCCTCTGTGAAATGCTTAATTGAGAACGGTCTGTAAAGACGAACTCTGATCATACCGTACTTGCCGCCGTTAGCGTTCAGGTAGTCAATTGTTTCGGCGATTGTATCTGTAACCGAACCCATAGCAACGATAATGTGCTCTGCGTCCTCTGCGCCGTAGTAGTTAAACAGCTTGTAATCGGTGCCGATCTTAGCGTTAACCTTGTCCATGTATTCCTGAGTAACCTCGGGGATAGCGTCATAGTACTTGTTAACAGCCTCTTTAGCCTGGAAGAATATATCGCCGTTCTGAGCCGTACCTCTCTGTGCGGGGTGCTCGGGGTTAAGCGAGCCGTGTCTGAATGCAGCAATAGCATCCCAGTCAACCATTTCCGCAAGATCCTTGTAATCCCAGCAGGCAACCTTCTGATACTCATGTGAGGTTCTGAAACCGTCAAAGAAGTGAAGGAACGGAATTTTGCCCTTTATTGTTGCCAGATGAGCAACTGCGCCTAAGTCCATAGCCTCCTGAGGGTTGGTTGATGCGAGCATCGCAAAGCCTGTCTGACGGCATGCCATAACGTCCTGGTGATCGCCGAATATTGAAAGCGAATGTGAAGCAAGAGTTCTTGCCGAAACGTTAAATACGCAGGGAAGCAGCTCACCTGCAATTTTGTACATATTGGGTATCATTAACAGTAAGCCCTGTGAAGCTGTATAGGTCGTTGTCAATGCACCTGCGGTAAGTGAACCGTGTACCGTACCGGATGCGCCAGCCTCGGACTGCATTTCTACAACCTTAACGGGCTGACCAAAAATGTTTTTCATGCCGGCAGCAGCCCACTTATCTGTAACTTCTGCCATTGTTGATGATGGTGTGATAGGATAGATAGCAGCAACGTCCGTAAACGCATATGATGCGTAAGCCGCAGCGTTGTTACCATCCATGGTTTTCATTTTTCTAGCCATCGGAATCTCCTCCTGTTTAATAATGTAGGAGCATTGCTCCTAAGTATTATATATACTTATAATATAATATCACTTTTTTGTAATAAAATCAAGACAATATCGTAATTTTTTTGTAATTTGTGCATATTTTCAGGAAAAAGCGACACAGACGGCGAATTTGCACAATTATTTTATGCTTATAACCTCATATCCGGCGTCCGTAACGACTGAACGGAGCGTATCATCGCTTATATTCTTGGTTAATGTTACAATCGCAGTGCCGCCGTTGTCGAGAGTTACCGAGGCAGTCACGCCGTCAAGCTTGTTAAGAGCCTCCTGTACCCGTCCTGTGCAGTGGGAGCACATCATACCGTTGATTTTAATTGTTTTTGTCATTTTGGAATCCTCCTCATTAATATTTTTATCTGCTTTAAACAGCTTTAATCTGAGAGCGTTTGTTACAACGAATATCGAACTGACGCTCATTGCGGCGGCAGCTATCATCGGATTTAGGCGTATACCGAATGCGGGATAAAGCACTCCTGCGGCAACGGGTATTCCGAGTATGTTGTAAAAAAATGCCCAGAACAGATTTTCATGAATATTTTTAATAACGGCACGGCTTAGTCTGACAGCGGCTGCAACCGCACCTAAATTGCTCCGCATCAGCACAATGTCTGCGGATTCTATTGCAATATCCGTACCGGCACCTATGGCGATGCCTACGTCGGCTCGTGCAAGAGCAGGAGCGTCGTTTATTCCGTCACCGACCATGGCAACGGTCTTGCCGCCGTCTTGAAGGCAACGTATTTCCGACTCCTTATCCTGAGGCAAAACCTCCGCAACAGCCTTGCGTATACCTGCCTGACGGCGTATTGCCTCTGCGGTGAGCTTGTTGTCACCGGTAAGCATAATAACATCGATTCCCATGTCGTAAAGCTGCTTGACTGCTGCGGGACTTTCGGGCTTTATGGTGTCGGCAACGGCAATGGTGCCTATGAATTTACCGTCATGAGCAAAATAAAGCGCAGTTTTGCCCTCGTTTGCAAGCTGAATGTTTTCCTTAACGTCAATTCCCAGCTCCTGCATCATTTTATAATTTCCGGCAGCAAGCACGGAGCCGTTTAAGCGGCACTTAAGTCCCCGTCCTTGGATCTGCTCAAAATCCGTCACCTCATAAAGCTGCGACAAATCGGCTTTTTCCGTTATTGCAAGCGACAGAGGGTGCTCGGAGAGCTTTTCCAAGGATGCCGCCCTTTTTAAAAGCTCCGATTCGCTTATGCCGTTCGGTAGTATATCGGTCACGGACGGCTTGCCCTCGGTTACCGTGCCTGTTTTGTCAAGAACGACAGTATTTATATGGTGTGCTGTTTCGAGGCTTTCGGCGCTTTTTATCAAAATGCCGCTTTTTGCACCCTGTCCCGTACCGACCATTATAGCTGTGGGAGTGGCAAGTCCCAACGCACACGGACATGAAATAACAAGCACGGATACTGCCATTGTGAACGCATGAGTGAAACCGTACCCGGTAATCAGCCAAGCAATAAGCGTGATTGCCGCAACGGCAATTACCGCCGGAACAAATATCCCGCTCACCTTGTCAGCAGTTTTTGCAATGGGCGCTTTTGATGATGCAGCCTCCTCAACAAGCGCTATGATTTGAGAAAGAGCGGTATCCCCGCCGATCTTTTCAACGGTCATTTTAATGTAGCCGCTTGTCAGAATAGTTGCGCCCGTTACAGAATCGCCGACCGTCTTTTCAACCGCCATGCTTTCGCCCGTGATTGCGCTTTCATCGGCGGAGCAGCTGCCTTCAAGGATTTTTCCGTCTGCCGGAATTGCTCCGCCTGCCTTTACAACGGCAATATCGCCGATACGAAGCTCCGAAGAGGGAACAATGCGCTCCTTTCCGTCACGGATAACAACGGCGGTTTTCGGTGCGAGATCTATAAGACGCTCGATAGCCTCGGAGGTTTTGCCCTTTGCACGCGCTTCCATATATTTTCCGACTGTTATAAGCGTTAAAATCATTGCCGCACTCTCAAAATACAGGTTCATCGAATACTCCGCCGCAAGAGCGGTATTGCCGTGACCCAGTCCGTAGCCTATGGCATAAACTGCGGCAATTCCGTATAAAAGCGATGCACCTGAGCCTATGGCTATCAGCGTATCCATGTTCGGAGCACGCTTTATAAGTGATTTAAAGCCGACGGTGAAGTATTTTTTGTTTATAAATACTATAGGTATCGTAAGCAAGAGCTGTGTAAACGCAAATGTAAGCGAGTTTTCTACCCCGTGAAACGCACTCGGAAGCGGAAATCCGAGCATATGTCCCATAGAGATGTACATAAGCGGCACAAGCAGACAAACGGACCATATCAGCCGTGATTTCATTTCGTTAAGCTCCTCGCTGCCGTTCGGCTTTTTAACGGCTTCGGAGGAAGGGGTGTCCTCGGTATACGCTCCGTAGCCGCCGCTCTCGACTGCTGTGATAATATCCGATTCGGTGACGGTATTTTCATCATAATCGACCGTCATGGAGTTCCGAAGAAGGTTGACGTTTACGCTTCTTACTCCGTTTAACCCGGAAACCGATTTTTCAACATGAGCGGAGCAAGCGGAACAGGTCATGCCGGTAACGCAGAATTTTTGACGCATTAAAAATCCTCCTTTTGCTGTTTGGGTATTGAATATTTTTAAGTATTATGATATTATTATATCACAAAATATCAATTTTACAAGTATGCACTTTTTTAATAGTAGGTATACTTTTTGAAAGTATGTATTAAGTGATTGTAAAATTCCGGTTTGGGATTTGAGAGTATTTTTGACTTTGTTCGTACTAAAACATCCCTTGCGGTAACTCGTCCGAACAAACTCAAAAACATTCTCAAATCCTATAAGAAATTACACTCTTGAAAGAATTTATGATGTTTGTGGTTGAGTTTTGGCTAGTTCCCAAACGAAGTGAGGGATGTCTGAGCCGAAATTTAAGCAGAAACATCTCAAATTCCGAGGAAATATCGAGTGTTACAATCGCCTATAAAGTATGTATCGGAAGGAGAAATGATAATGAAACATGACTACATATGCCCCGTAGAGACAACGCTTGAGCTTATCGGAGGTAAGTATAAGACGCTGATTTTATGGCATCTTGCGGACGGGACACTGAGGTTTAATCAATTGCAGAAAATAATAACATCGGCAACGCCGAAAATGCTTACCCGACAGTTGCGTGAGCTTGAGCGTGACGGGCTGATTAACCGCACCGTATATCCGATAGTGCCGCCGAAGGTGGAGTATTCTCTCACGCCGCTGGGCGAAAGCTTTATCCCGGTAATGCAGAGCATGAGGGACTGGGGAACGGGGTATCTGAAAGCAAAAAATCTGACGCCGAATTGCTCCATGACGTAATGCTTGACTTATGAGGGGATTTTGTGTATAATATAATTAAATTAAAAAAGAAAAATAAAAAGCTTGAATAAAATCGCCCATCTCACCGCTTTTTGTTCGGGGCGGTATCTTACGCTATCGGCTTTGCCGATAGTCGCCTTTGGCGAGTTTTGCAAGCAAAACCGTTGGATACAGCACCACTCACTGCAAATCGGCAATCTGAGCGATTTTATTTCAAACTTGGTTTTGTGAGAGGAGTTAATGGTTATCAATATGAACATACACAATGCGTCACTTAAAATTTCGGCTGTATCGCCGAAACAGTATCCCACTGAGGGATACATGGAATTTGCATTTGCCGGACGCTCAAACGTCGGCAAGTCATCGCTTATCAATAAGCTGCTTAACAGAAAATCCCTCGCACGTGTCAGCGGTACGCCGGGGAAAACGGTTACGATAAATTTTTATAATATCGATGATACGATTTTCCTTGTTGACCTGCCCGGATACGGTTATGCACAGCGCTCAAAGTCAGAAACGGAAAAATGGGGCAAAATGATGGAGGATTATCTCGCAAACAGGGAACAGCTCGTGCAGACAATCCTGCTTGTGGACAGCCGTCATAAGCCGACAAAGGACGATATTCAGATGTGCGAATGGATAAGACATTACCACGATCGTGTGATAGTTGTCGCAACAAAGCTCGATAAGCTGAGAAAGCGTGATATAGAGCCTAATCTGGAGCTTATATGGGAAACGCTGGAGCTTGGCGAGGACGATATACTCGTGCCGTTTTCAACTCAGGACGATGAGGGGAAATACACCGTCTGGGATATGATAAACATGATGAAAGCCGGCGAGGAGGAATAGAGTATCCGTTTAATCTTCGATTACCGAATACTCATGCTCCGTTTCAAACGAGCCGTCAAGACCGGGTGTTATTGAAATATTTCCGCTGCGGTCTATAAATACGGCGTCAATGCCTGCGTGGGAGCGCAGGTATTTTTTTGCATTGTCAATTCCCATAACGAAAAATGCGGTTGAAAGTGCGTCACAGTCCGTACCGCTTTCGCCGATAACCGTTACCGAGGCAAGGTCATTTTCGGGATTTCTGCCTGTTTTCGGATCTATTATATGATGATACAATACACCGTTTTCCGTAAAATTTCGCTGATAAATTCCCGATGTGATTACGGCTTTGTTTTCCACAGTCAAAAGTCCCGCCGTATTTTCGGGATTTAACGGATCTGCGATTGCTATGTGCCAATTGTCGCCGTTCGGCTTTCTGCCCATGGCATACACGTTGCCGCCGAGTGAAATTAAAGCCGAGCGTACTCCGTTTTCCTTAAAATGATTGATTATCTCGTCCGAAGCGGCTCCCTTGGCAATTGCTCCGAGGTCAAGCTGCGTGCCGTTAAGTGCCGTATTGTTGCCGTTTAACGCAATCCTATCACTTCCTACAGAATGCAATGCGGTTTTTATCTCAGCTTCGGACGGCACATGAAAGCTGCCGTCATAAAATCCCCACAAATCCATGAGCGGAGCAACGGTTATGTCAAAGCAGCCGTCTGCGGCGGCACTCAATGATATGGATTTTTCTATCAGGTTTTTAAGATACGGCGAGGTCTTGCCGCCGCTGCTTTTGTTAAGCTGATAAATCTCGCTTGAGGGAGATTTTCTGTCGAGCAGTCTGTTAAGCTCAAATATTCTTTCCGCCGCTTGGCTGAGTATCTCGTCTGCGTTGTCGGAGTATACTGTCAAATTCATGACGGTATCCATTGCAAAAATCTGTTTTTCCGCCTTTTTCGGAGCGCAGGAGCAAAGCATAAAGCAAAGCATAAGCAATGAAATTACCTGTATTTTTTTTATCACTGTCAATTTCCTTTATCTGAATTTATTCTCTTTACTGCAAGCATTGCAATAATTCCGGTAAAAAGACCGGTTGCCGCAGCACTCGCCAAAAGCGGAGGGAGGTAGTAAAACACACTCGCCGTATGAGTAATCGCAGCCGCAGCCGCAAGCTGACCGATATTATGGGCGGCAGCACCGAGTATGCTTGCGAGCGGTATCTTAATCCGCAGCTTTAAAGCGGCGGCCATGACGATATATGCGGCAATTCCTCCGCAAACACTGAAGGCAAGGCTCATCAAATTGCCTGTAAAAATACTCCCTAAAACTATTCTCAGTGCAAGCACCGCAAAAGCTTCTTTCCTGCCGAGAGTGCATATTGCAAAAAGAGTAACCGTGTTCGCAAGACCGAGCTTTATTCCCGGTATGGGGAACAGGGGAGGCAGCTGTGCCTCAAGTATGAATATTATAAGCGCACACGCCGTAAGCATTGATATAAGTGTCAGTTTTTTTGTTTTCATAATAGATAAAAAACGAGCCGCCCGTTAAGGCAGCTCGTTATACAGACTTATTTCTTTGATGACTTGCGTCTTTCCGCAGCGGCCTCTGCCTTTGCCTTCATGTCAGCCTCTTTCCAGGTTGCCCAGAAGGTCGAAGCAATAAAGATCGAGGTGTATGCACCTGCGATAATACCTATGATAAGCGGGAGAGCAAACTCCTTGATTGCGCTTACGCCCAGGATATAGATAAGAACGATTGTAATAAGCGTTGTGATGGTAGAATTAATTGTTCTGCCCATTGTTTCGCCGATACTCCTGTTTACTACATCGCTTACGGTATTGTTCTTCTTGCGTCCTCTCATGTTTTCTCTGATACGGTCAAATATAACGATTGTGTTGTTTATCGAATAACCGACAACCGTCAGCATCGCCGCAATGAACGTTGTGTTAAGAGGAATATTTGTAATGGTGTAAACAGCCGCCATGATAAGCACGTTGATCGCAAGAGCAATAACCGCCATAACGGCACTTCTCCATTCAAATCTGATTGCAATGTAAATCAGTATGCAGATTATTGCAAGCAGAGTATAAAGCAGAGCCTTTCTCTGTATTTCCAGACCGAACGACGCCGATGCCGATGATACCGACATAAGAGCCGAGTCCTCAAGGCTGTACTTGTCCTTTATCGATGTGAAGATTTTGTTCTTCATCTCTTCTTCAACGGGAGGAGTTTTGATTACGACCTGATTTCCGCTTTCGCCGGACTTCTGAACCGTAACCTTACCCTCAACGTTATTTTCTTTTAATACATTGTTCACAAGATCGGTGATTTCGCTGTTGTCAACATCCTTGCCGAGGTCAACCTGCATTCTGATACCGCCCATGAACTCAACGTCAAAGTTAAAACCGCCGTGTACAAAGTACATTACTATACCCACAACAATGATAAGTGCGGGGATAAGAAGATATTTCATTCTGTTTTCAACAAAGTTTTTCATCAGTTCTCCGCACCTCCTTTTTTAGCGTTGTAGAACATATTTCTGTTCTTGATTCCGATATTAACGACCTGTCTTACAAGGAACTTTGTAATAACAATAGCCGTAAACATACTCAGGATTACGCCTATTCCGAGAGTTGTTGCAAATCCCGTAACTGCGCCTATGCCCGAAATGTAAAGAACCACACAAGTGATAATCGTTGTTACGTTAGAGTCGAGAATAGCCGAGAAAGCCTTGTTAAAGCCTGCGTCAACCGAAGCCTTTATTGTCTTTCCGAGTCTTAACTCTTCCTTCATTCTTTCAAATATGATACAGTCGGCATCGACCGCCATACCTATCGAAAGCACGATACCGGCAATACCCGAAAGCGAAAGGTTTACTCTGAATATACCCATTGCAAGCGAGATAAGGCCTACATATATAAGAAGCGACAGGCTTGCGATAAGACCGGGTATTTTGTAAACGATTATCATAAACAGCATGATAAGGATAATACCGATACCCGCTGCCAATAAGCTCTTGGGAAGTGCATTTGCACCAAGCTCCGCACCGACTGTTTCCTGTGTAACAACCTGGAGCTTAAACGGAAGCTGACCCGACTTAATCTTGTTTGCAAGATCCTGAGCCGTTTCGGGAGTAAAGTCGCCCGAAATAACACACTTGTCCGAATTTATTTCTTCTTTTACACTGGGGTTTGAAACTACGGTTTCGTCCATCATAATGGAGATGTAGTTTTTGCCCTCGCTTGCTTTTGCGGCCGCATTCTTTGTTGCCTCGGCAAATTTAGCCTTTGCTTCGGGAGCAAATTCAACCTCAACGTAAGCCTCTGAAGCGCTTGTTTCCGAAATTTTTCCGTACTGATACGATGCGTTCTTGATGTCTGTTGCTCCGTCAAGCACAACATTGCCGTCTGCATCGCGGAATGTCAGCTTTGCAACATCACCCAAAAGATCAGCCGCCTGGTCGGTTTCAAATACCGAGGGGATTTCAACCGTAATTTTGCCGCCCTCGCTCTTTGAAATTCTTGCCTCTGTGTAACCTGCGTTTGTCATACGGGTCTGGAATATCGACTCAACGATATTCATTTCATCGTCTGTGGGATTTTCCGTGTCGGCCTGGAAGGTAATAACCGAACCGCCCGCAAGGTCAATGCCCTTCTTGATACCCTTTTCTTCGTCGAATACACCGCCGTATGTAAAGCCGGCAATGTTAAAGCCGTAAAAGGCAACAACATTCAGCAATACAGCAACGATAACGGCAAAGCAAAGAGTAACAATACTCTTTTTCTTCATGTTTGAAAATCATTCCTTTCTTTGTGGGATATAAAGCGGAAGCGAATGAGCCTCCTACATAAC
>JAXDRV010000090.1:0-31772 GCA_034090805.1 Clostridia bacterium | reverse complement strand
GAAAAGAAGCCTGTCATCACTTTTGCTTCGCAAAAGCCGCACTCCGTGCGTCCGCCCTTCTTGGCGGTGAGTGCAGATTGCTCTTTTGAGGAGTGCCGACGTATGTTGATACTTCAAGCTCCGATAAAGGGCAAGATGCGCCGCTTATTTTTCACGTTAATCCCTCCTATTTCAGTTCTACTATTGTAACTCCGTCCTCGCCCTCGCCGAATCGTCCACTGCGGTAGGACTTGACGTATTTATGCTTTTTGAGGTTTTCCTGTATGCCTCGTCTTAAAACACCCGTACCCTTGCCGTGTATTATACTTACGGGCGATACTCCCGCAAGATAGCAGTCATCAAGGAATTTTTCCACATTATCCCATGCTTCCTGGAGGCTTTGCCCTCTTACATCGGTTTCCGTTGATACGCTTTTTGTTTTTGATTCAAATGCACGAGTTGACTTGACATATTTATCCGCAAGCTCCTTAGATGCTTGTTTTTCGTCAACTCGGCGCAGATTGGTTATATGCACGTCCATTTTAATGATGCCCGCCTGAACCTTTACCTTACCGTTTTTATCCGGCGGTGTTATTACCGTTGCCTCTTGATTCATGTCGATAATCTTAACAAGTGCTCCCGGCTTAAGATTTTTCGGCGGCTCAACATATGTTTTTTTAGGCTTTGCGGCTCTTGCCATGGCTGCATCTATTGAGTCCTCACGCTTTTTGAGCTTTTCACGTGCTTTTGCGGTACGCTGAGCAACATTTCCGTCAGAGCCTTGTATGCGCATTTTCTCAAGCTCTCGGATTACGGAATTTGCCTCCTCCTTTGCGTCCATGATAAGAATTTTCGCCTCACGTCTTGCCTCATCAAGTATTCTTGATTTATTTTCCTTAAGCTTTATTCTGTCGTCCTCAAGCTTTTTGCGTAAATCCGCAAGCTCACGCTTCATGCGTGACGCTTCGTCCGCCTCTTTCCTTGCTCTTGCCCTGTTTTGCTCAAGGTCTGTTATAACGTCCTCGAATTTTATATCCTCATCCGAAAGTATTTCGCCCGCCCTTGATATGACTGCTTCGTTAAGACCGAGCTTTCTGGAAATCGCAAAAGCATTTGATTTTCCCGGTACGCCTATAAGCAGCTTATACGTCGGGCTCAATGTTTCCACGTTAAATTCGCACGAGGCATTTTCCACTCCGTCCGTTGAAAGTGCAAAAAGCTTTAATTCGCTGTAATGAGTGGTTGCGACTGTCCTTGCGCCTCTCGCTCTGAGGTATTCAATAACGGCAATCGCAAGCGCAGCACCCTCCGTAGGGTCTGTTCCCGCTCCCAGCTCATCAAACAGCGCAAGTGTACTGCCGTCTATGCTGTTTAAAATATCGACTATGTTTACCATATGAGATGAGAAGGTCGAAAGGCTTTGCTCAATCGACTGCTCATCGCCTATATCGGCAAATATATTATCGAATATCGCCGTTTCGCTGTTATCTGCGGCACTTATATGAAGTCCGCACGCAGCCATAAGCGAAAACAGTCCTATCGTCTTAAGCGTAACGGTTTTTCCGCCTGTATTCGGACCTGTTACGACAAGCGTGTCAAATCCGCATCCGAGTGATATATCGTTGGCTACAACCTTATCCTTGTCTATCAGCGGATGACGTGCTTTTTTCAGAATTATTCTGCCCTCATCATTAAGAACAGGCTCTGATGCGTTCATATCAAGTGAAAGCTTTCCCTTGCAGAACATGAAATCAAGCTCTCTTGCGCTGTTTTGAGCAACAAATATCGTATGTGAGTTATCTGCCGCCGCAGCGCTCAGCTCCGCAAGTATACGTTCGATTTCAAGCTGCTCCTTATTCATCAAATCACGAATTTCGTTATTGCTCTGAACGACGCTCATAGGCTCTATAAACAGTGTTGCGCCCGTTGCCGAGGAATCATGCACAATGCCGCTTACCTCGCTTTTGTATTCGCTTTTTACGGGAATTACAAATCTGTCCGATCTCATAGTTACTATGGGATCCTGCAAAAATTTCTTGTAATGCGCCGAATGAATCATGCTGTTCAGAGTTTCTCTTATTCTGCCGTTAAGACTTTTCATTCTTCGCCTTATTGATGCCAGCTCCGACGAGGCGTCATCGGCTATTTCATTTTCGGAAATTATACATGAATTGATTTTATCCTCAAGTGCCTTTGCCGTTAAAATATTGTTCCCGATTTCATGCAGAACGGCGCACTCCTCCGCCGCTTCTCCGAGATAAGCCTTCATTCTCCTTGCCACATAAAGAACTCTCGAAATATCGGTAAGCTCCTTTGCCTGCAATGCACCGCCCATCTCGGCTCGTTTTACCGCACCCGTAACGCTCGGCACCGCAAGCGATACCGGCGGCGAGCCAAGCTTAAGCGAGGTTATAACCGCCTCTGTTGTTTCACGCTGAAGCTTTTTAGCCTCGTCCGCGCTTTTTGCCGGGGTAAGCTCAAGGATTCGTTTTTTTACCTCATCGCTGTCCGTACAGTCGGCAAGACGTTCGAGAATTTTATCAAACTCCAGTGCCTTATATGATTTTGTCTGTTTCATCTAAATCTCCATTCTGCCGCACTGCGGCACAAATACTAACGTACCGTTTTTATTATTTCCGACGGGTGTTCTATTATGTGGTCCGCTCCTGCATCTCTAAGCTCCTTCTCATCACGAAATCCCCACAATACACCTATGCTCTCTATCCCGGCATTTTTTGCCGTTCGTATATCTACGTTTGTATCGCCTATGAACACGCACTCCTCCGCACTCACTCCCGCACGGCTGATAATATCAAGCGCAGACTCAGGATCGGGTTTTGTTTTACCGCCGTCCTCAACACCTCTTACAATATCAAATTTATCTCCGAATACCGTCTTTACTACGTCGCATACAACATTATGCGGCTTGTTGGAGCATACCGTAAGCTTCACGCCCATACCCCGCAGCTCATCTATTACCTCACGTATGCCCTCATATGCGTCCGTTTTATACATCGGATCCGCTTCATAGCAGCGGTCGTACTCACGGCAGACCTTTTCGTAATTTTCGTGGGTATCTGCGTTATAATAGTCAAGCATACGATGAATAAGCAGCACCCGACCGTCGCCGACAAATTTTTTGTATTTGTCTTTTTCTACGGGCGCAAGTCCTATTGCACCGAGTGCCGTATTGCCGAAATGAGCAATTGCCGTTATTGTATCGGTAAGAGTACCGTCAAGATCAAATATGCAAAGCTTTTTCACTGTAAATTCCTCCCTATATACGCTTGATTACTAATCAAGCGTTCGATTGCGCTAAGCTGCACATAACTTAATGCAATCCGTATAACTTTAAAATAAGGCTGCCGCATTGACAATGCGCAGCCCAACTTTTCAGCATATAATGTTATTACCAAGCTTATGTACAAGCTCGTTTGCACGTCGCAGCTGCTTAAAACGATACTCCTCCACGCTATGCGTGTCCGAGCCTATGCTGACGGAAATACCGCTGCGCCGTATTATTTCACGTTTATTCGGATTTGTCAGAAAATCATAATAGTACGGATAATTTCCCGACACATTCAGCTCCCAAAAAATATCGTTACGACACATTTCGTCCAAAACATCAATGCCGTACCTTTCCGAAAGCCGAAAAACGTCCGTATGCGCCAGTCCTCTGCGGCATTTAAACAGCCGCTGCCATTCCATAAATTCATAGAAATCCATAGCGGTCGGAGAATCAAGACTTTCAAAAAGCACATAGTCAAAATACTCCGATGCCGAAGCCAAAAAATCGTTCGGCTTCGGACGAGTGCCGATTTCCAATCCGAATAAAAGCTTTATTTTGCCCTCATACCTCCGGCGGCAATAACACAAGTATTCAAAATATTCTCCCAGCCGGCTTTCTATCGAAAACTGATGATCAGATATGCCCATCACGTCAACACCGTGAGCAATTGCATTTTCGATAATCTCCTCAGGTGTATTGGAGCCGTCATAGCTGAAAATTGTATGATTATGAAGGTCTGTTACCGGCATATCCTATCCCCTTTCCGTTGATTTTTCTGTTATTTGTTTTCCTTATGACTAAAGGTTGGTACTATCTGCGCAAGGAGCTCTATTACGGATTCCTTATCATTGCTTTGCGCAATTCTCTTGATTTTATTCAGCTTATCCATGAAATCATGCTCGTCCACAAATATCTGCTTTCCTATGAAAATCTTCTTGTTTGCGGTTGATTTCAGTCCTTCCTCGTCCATAAGCAGTTCCTCGTACAGCTTTTCTCCGGGACGCAGACCGGTGAATTTTATTTCTATATCCTTATACGGCTCTTTGCCATGCAGCTTTATAAGATTTTCGGCAAGCGTTACTATCTTAACAGGCTCACCCATGTCAAGCACGAATATTTCGCCGCCGGCAGCATCCGACGCTGCCTGAAGTATAAGCGATACCGCTTCCGGTATAGTCATAAAATACCTTATTATTTCGGGGTGAGTAACCGTAAGAGGTCCTCCCTCCTCAAGCTGACGCTCAAACAAAGGTATAACCGAGCCGTTCGAGCCGAGTACGTTTCCGAAACGCACGGTTATAAACTTCGTTACGTTTGAATGCTGTGCCATCTCCTGTACTATCATCTCGCAGCAACGCTTCGTTGCGCCCATTACGTTGGTGGGGTTTACGGCTTTATCCGTTGAAATCAGCACAAACCTCTCAACCTTATAAAATTCCGCAAGCGTTGCCGTATTGAACGTGCCCATTATATTGTTTTTGACCGCTTCCTCCGGATTGTCCTCCATAAGCGGAACGTGCTTGTGCGCCGCCGCATGGAAAACAAGCTGAGGCTTGTACATTCTGAATACGTTGTCAAGCTTGGCATAATCTCTTACAGAGCCTATCTCTATACAAAGATCAAGCGTTTTACCGTATTCACGGATAAGCTCCTGTTGTATGGCATATGCGTTATTTTCATATATGTCAAATATAATCAGCTTTCTCGGCTTATACTTTGCAATCTGACGGCAAAGCTCCGACCCTATCGAGCCTCCCCCGCCCGTGACCATACATACTCTTCCGTTTATAAGCGAGGAAACGTTTTTGTTGTCAAAGGTGATAACATCTCTGCCCAGAAGATCCTCAATCTTTATCTTCTTTGTCTGTTTCATCAGATTATCATCGGCATTTATCATTTCATGTATGTACGGCAGAGTTTTTATTTCGCATTTTGTCTGCGAGCAAATGTCAAGCACGTGCTTTCTTGCTCCTGCTGAAAGTGACGGAATGGCAATCAATATTGATTTGATACCGTATTTTTTGCACAAAGCGGGAATATCGCTTATATTTCCTCGAACCTTAATGCCGCATATCATCAGATTTTGCTTTGCGCTGTCATCATCTACCGCGCATATCGGCTCATATTCGCACGGACTTTCCTTCATTTCGGAAATCATTTTATATGCCGCATTTCCCGCTCCGACTATAAGAGTCGGGATTTTTCCTGTATTTTCAATGGTCTGCTTGCGCATAAAGCTGTAAAGCCAGCTGTATCCGGTTCTCAGCACAACTATTCCGCAAATTGAAATAAGATAGGAAAAAACAAGAAGCAAATGTGATGCGGTAATTTTTGTCAAATCGCACAGAACATATGTAAATGCAAAGCCTGCCGACAACCCCATAAAGCATTTTACAAAATCACGTATTTGAGCATATCTCCATATATTTATATATACTCTGCAAATTGCCATGCACCCTAAAGTAACGGCAATATAAATTAAAATTGACGCATAAAAAGACGCTATGGGTTCGCTGAACGACCCCATTTGAGTCAGCATTACATATGAAAGTATAACCGACATAAAAAGCGTCGCCGCATCAATCATCACAAGCGCAAGCTTTCTTTTGTTAAATCCCAACAAATATAATCCCTCCTTGATACCTTTCCTAATTTATAATTTATTCCTCAAGCAAAAGCGGAGCATATCTGAAGAATATATCTACCGCCTCCGCATATTCATCGCTGCTCAGTATAGACTGCAAATACTCCTTCGCTCCCGAACGATCCGAGTTTTTGTACAGTGACATCAGCTTGTCCGTATCCGCTTTGCCTATTACGCTGAAAAACACTGTTCTCTCGTGCATACTCATGGCATTTATGATTTTATTGTAAAGACTGTTTGCTCTCGAACTTGATATTGCCTCCTTCGCCTCCGGGCTGAGCTCCTCCGATGCCTGCTGATCAAGTGTAAGCATTTCCGGTTCTTCATCGGCATTCACATCATCTGAATGATCTGTATTGAATTTATTGCTGTAGGTTTCGTTTACTCTTGCATATCCCTCCGCATCCTCCGATGAACGAACAGTATTCACTCCGAGTGACGAGCGTGATGTCTGTGCCGTAAGCGTGGTGTCGTTACTGTTGCCCGTATTTATTCTTTCGCCGACCGAGCTTTCGTCCGCAAGAGGCTTTTCCTCGTTCATCATATTGATTTTCGATGAATATACGGCATTGCTGCTTTTTTCCGCACTTGTATATTTTCTCGCCTGACGCATATAATTTTTAAGCGTTGCCTCGTTAATAATTCCTCTGTCCGCCAAATCCTCGGCTATTTCGGTTATTGCGTCCTGAACATCGGCATTTCTTAAAGCCGAAGATGCCGTTATCAGCACCGGTTCTATGTATTTCGGGACTACTATAAATTTATATACAGATATGCCGCCGACACCAAGAATTGCCAGTGCCGCTACGACAAGCACCAATATTTTCTTCCATAATCTCATGTAAGGTTCATTCCTTTCAAATATCATCGCATAAAAACACAATTATATTATAACACATATCAGGGTATAAAATCAAGTATAAATTTCTATTTCTTAAGTATTCGTTCTGCCAAATCGCCATACACCGGGTATTCCCTCTTTATTCTTGCGGCACATCTTCGGCAGAAATCGGCTCTCAGCTCCGGAATATCCCGCATTTGCTGCTTCATTCCCCATGTATGCGTAAAACAACCGTGACCGTCGTGAAACAGTCTCTCAAGCCGCGAAAATGCCCGCACCTCAATTCCGAGTTCCGCGGCGCACATATTGATAAGACGCTGCTCCGCAAATACCATGTATCTCAGATTATCGTCCGTTTTCTTTGCTTTTTTCATAAAATCTATCGCACTTTCGGTATAATATTCCAAAAACTTCTGCGATTTTATAACCGTAAAGGCAGTATTGCACGCAGGCAGACTCCAGTCAAGCTCTCTCCATTTATATTCGCCGCTCATGTTAAAAAAGCTTTGCGGAGGATACACATCGGGATAAAGCTCCTCGAAATGTATAACAGTACATTCTCCGAGCCCGGCAAACAGTATTTCCTCCCACACAATAAAATCCGTATCTATCACGGCAACGGGTGCGGTCTGATTCCGGAGCGCATACAGCTTCCCCGCTGCCCAGAACATTTTAGGGTCAATTTCGGTGTCAACCTCAAGCGTTTCCGTACTGTTATATATGTCAAGCATTCCCAGCTTGTCATAATACTCAAGTGCCGTTTCGTCCGCACACAGCTTTATCGTGCCGTTTTTTCGCCGCCACGCAAGCGCAGACAAAATAGTTGTTAAAAGCTCAAAATCCTCAATTTCAAAATTGCCGCCCCTAAGTCTTGACGGGCCTGTCCAGTTTGTATGTATCCCGTCCATTATATCAGATTAACTCCGTAGCCGTTTACAAGAATAAACGGATTAATGATGTGCGCATACGGATCTTTGTAAAGAGAAACATATGAGCCTTTGTATGATGACGAATATGAGGCTCCGTAAGACGACATATATGATGCTTCGTAAGATGAGGTGAAGCTCCCCCGCTCAAACTCGTACTCATATTCGTGCATATGGAAAGATGTATATGACGCACCAAAGGACGTGTACGAGGTCGCAAACGACGAGGCAAACGAGCCTCCGAGAGATAGTGACATATCATTCCATTTTATAAATGCCGCTGCCGGTATATTCTCTTTGGTACATTCCTCCTCCGAAAATCTCGGTTTAAATCCATCAAAGGTTATATTCCGTTTATGTGCCTCTGATTCTGACATTGCAATTGAAGCATTGACCTTCCCTAATGCAGTGTAATGTCTGTTATCGATGGTTGGTATAACAAAATCGTTGTCGCATAATGCCGTATATTCCGTATCCGCCGAAAGCCGGTCAAGCTCATCTTGTGTAAACGCTATACTGTCGAATCTCATTTTCATCATCTCCCCATAAACTGATACCGAATATATTATATCATAAAATACTCAATTATACAATAGCTATTTTATGTTTTTATCCGTTTCCTCGGATTTTGCTTTTTTGAAAAAATCTTCCTCGAGCAGTAAATTAAATTCCGCTCCGTACAGGAAAATATTCATACACACATAAAGCCACAGCATAAGGAATATAACCGCCGTAAGCGAGCCGTATATATATGAATAATTGGAAAAACGCTCTATATATATTGAATAAATATACGAAAACACGATCCAGCCGAGCGCAGCAAGCGCAGCTCCGGGCAGCTGACGGCGAAAGCTGTTTATTCTCCGGGGTAGGAATTTATAAAATGACGCAAATATCATCGTAAGTGATGCCATAAACAGCAGCACTCTGTACCTCAACAAGTCCTTTAATACAGTCATAGCAGCATTCTCCGGCAGCAAATCAATTATATATTCTCCGAAACCGAATACTACTATCGTCAAAAGCATCGCAATCACAAACAAAAGCGTATATACCACCGAGATAAATCTCGTATAGAAATAATTTCTTTCTTTTTCGGGCTTGAAAACATTATTGAGTCCCATATAAAGTGCCATTACTCCCTTTGATGCAAGCCACAGCGTCGATACCGCCGTTACGGAAATTACCCCCGCCGAATCATCAAACACATCAAGAAGCATATTACTCAAAAACGATGCTATATCTACAGGCACAAGACGGTATATCTCCGTCAAAATCTGCTCCGGATTTATCGGTATAACGTATTTAGCCAGCGTTATGAGCAGCATTATAAACGGAGTTACCGAAAAAATTATAAAAAACGAGGCCTGAGCCGCATACAAGCCGAGATTATCCTTCATTACTCTGTCACCAAAACGCATAATGTTTTTCCAAAAACGCTTTATCATATACGGCAGTGACCTCCTTCCAAAGATTTTATTTAGGTGATTGTAAAATTCAATGTTTAGGTATCTACATATATAATATACCACTTTCTTTGAAAATAGTAAAGATATTTTTTATAAAAAAGCGGGATTTTTAACCGAAAATAATAAAAAATACCTAATATTTAACCAATCACACGGTTAAAATATATCAGGAATTATATAAAATCCACAAACCTTATTTATTTATAAAAAAACTATTGACATTTTTTTAACGATATAGTATAATGCAAATAGATTGATAAATAATTAACGATAAATTATTAACAATCTGCGTTAGGAATGTCGGTCACGTAATAAAACCAGGAGGAATATTATCATGGCAGAAGTAAATGTAAATGAAATGATTGATACTTTAGTTTCCAATGCACATAAGGCTTTGGATGAATTTATGAGTTTTGATCAGGAGAAGGTAGACGCAATCGTAAAGGCTATGACTCTTGCAGGTCTTGACAAGCATATGGAGCTTGCAAAAATGGCTGTTGAAGAAACAGGCAGAGGTGTTTACGAGGACAAAATAACAAAGAATATGTTTGCAACCGAGTATGTTTATCATTCGATAAAGAAGGAAAAGACAGTCGGTGTAATTGCTGAAAACGATATTGAGGATTATGAGATAATCGCTGAGCCGGTCGGCGTTGTATGCGGTGTTACACCTGTTACAAACCCCACATCAACAACGCTGTTTAAGGCTATCACATGTATAAAAACAAGAAACCCGATTATATTCGGTTTCCACCCTTCGGCACAGAAGTGTTCGGTTGCTGCCGCAAAGATTGTTTATGATGCAGCAGTTGCGGCCGGTGCTCCGGAATACTGCATACAGTGGATTGAATATCCGTCAATAGAAGCAACAAATACGCTGATGAATCACCCCGGAGTTGCTACGGTTCTTGCAACGGGCGGTTCTGGAATGGTTAAGGCTGCGTACTCAACAGGTAAGCCGGCTCTCGGTGTCGGTCCGGGTAACGTTCCCTGCTACATTCACGAAAGTGCGGATTTGGAGCAGGCGGTTAATGACCTGATACTTTCAAAATCATTCGACAACGGTATGATATGCGCCTCGGAGCAGGCCGCAATCGTTGATAAGAAAATCGCACCGAAGTTTGAAAAGCTCATGAAGCATTTCGGCTGCTATTTCTTAAAGGATGATGAAATCAAAAAGGTAAGCGACTATGTAATAAACAGCGAAAAGGGTGCGGTAAATCCCGATGTTGTCGGAAAGAGCGCACACTGGATTGCTGAAAATGCGGGAGTTAAGGTTCCCGAAAACACAAAGATTCTTATCGGTAAAATTGACGGGGTAGGTCCTGAGTATCCCCTTTCAAGAGAAAAGCTCAGTCCTGTTCTTGCTTATCTTGTCGCTGAGGACGAAAACGACGGTATCGACAAGGCAGAGCAGATGGTTATGTTTAACGGTAAGGGTCACAGCGCCGTTATTCACGCTAAGAATGAGGAAGTTATACAGAAGTTTGCGTCAATCATGAAGGCAAGCCGTCTTATTGTAAATTCACCGTCATCACACGGAGCAATAGGCGATATATACAACACAAATATGCCTTCGCTGACACTCGGCTGCGGCAGCTACGGCGGAAACAGCGTCAGCGGAAACGTAACTTCAATCAATCTTATCAACACAAAGCGCGTTGCAAAGAGGAGGGTTAATATGCAGTGGTTCAAGGTTCCCGACAGAATTTATTTTGAGAAGGATTCCATACAGTATCTCGAAAAAATGCCCGATATTACAAAGGCATTTATCGTAACAGACCCCGGAATGGTTTCGCTCGGATATGTTGATAAAATTCTTTATTATCTGAGAAAGAGAGAAGAGCCGGTTCACTGCCGTATTTACTCGGAGGTTGAGCCTGACCCGTCAATCGAAACCGTAAAAGAGGGCGCTCAGATGATGGCTGAATTCCAGCCTGATGTAATCATAGCTCTCGGCGGCGGAAGTGCAATGGACGCTGCAAAGGGTATGTGGCTGTTCTATGAGCATCCGGACGTTGACTTTAACGCTTTAAGACTGCGTTTCCTCGATATAAGAAAACGTGCGTTCAAGTTCCCCAAGATGCGCAACAAGGCAAAGCTCGTAGCTATCCCCACAACCTCGGGAACAGGCTCGGAGGTAACAAGCTTTGCGGTTATATCGGATAAGAAGAACAACATGAAGTACCCCCTTGCAGACTATGAGCTTACTCCGAACGTTGCTATCATAGACCCGCAGTTTGTAATGAGTCTGCCCAAATCAGCTACGGCGGATACAGGTCTTGACGTTCTTACTCACGCAATCGAGGCGTATGTTTCGGTAATGGCATCGGACTACACGGACGGTCTTGCAATAAAGGCAATTCAGCTTGTATTCAAGTATCTGCCCAGAGCATATAAGAACGGCGCAAATGACGCAGAAGCAAGAGAAAAAATGCACAATGCAAGCTGTATCGCAGGTATGGCGTTCACAAACGCATTCCTCGGCTTGAATCACTCAATCGCACACAAGATAGGCGGAGAGTATCATATCCCCCACGGACGTGCAAATGCGGTTCTTCTGCCATATGTTATTGAATACAATGCGGCTATACCTTCAAAGTTTGTTTCGTTCCCGAAATACAAGAAGTTCGTTGCAGACGAAAAGTATGCGGAAATAGCACGTGCGCTTGACCTTCCCGCAAAGACAACCAAGGAAGGTGTTGAGAGCTTAGTAAAGGCTGTTAAGGAGCTTATGGCATCGGTAAATGAGCCGTCAAGCTTTAAGGAGTGCGGAATTGACGAAAACGAATATCTCGAAAAGAAAGCCGATATTGCAAACAAGGCGTTCGAGGATCAGTGTACAACGGCAAATCCGAAGCTTCCGCTTGTTAAGGAAATAGAGGACATTATGCTGAAGGCATATTACGGAGAATAATTTCTAAATTACCCGTGACTGTTGAATTAAGATAACATTGTACGATACGATTATGTACAAAAATCCCTTATTTGACAGTCACGGGGATTTTTTTGCTTGATTTTTGGTATAATTTGTATTATAATTATATAGAAATGCAAAATCAAGAAAAAACAGCGAAAGGAGTTAATGGATATAATTATGAAGAATATTGAAATACACATAGGTTCACGGCTGCGCAGACTCCGAAAGGAACACAATATGACTCAAGCGGAGCTTGGCAAAAAGGTTGGTCTTGAACGCAATACCATTGCCTCTTACGAAGCCGAAACAAGACAGCCCAACGCATATATTGCGGCAAAAATCGCCAAAAGTCTGCACGTTCCTCTTGATTATCTCTGCGGAATAACAGATGACAAATACAATATTTTGATCCCCAAGGATATTGAGCTTGATTTATCACGTCTTAATTCACTGGGCATATGGCAGTTGTGTGAATATTATCGTTTTCTATGCGGTAAGGATGAATATACAAAACAAAAATAACATACAAGAGCACAAAATATCATGAAATTAACGGATATTTGCCGTATAATACAAATATACGGAAGGGGGAAAATACATGGATTGGATTACAGGGCTTCAGCGTGCTATAGATTACGTAGAGGAACACCTCACTGAGGAGATTGATTATGAAGAAGCAGCGAAACAGGCGTATTCGTCGAGCTTTCATTTTCAGCGTATTTTCAGTACCATATGCGGCTTCAGTCTGGGCGATTATATACGTTGCCGCAGACTATCGCTTGCCGGCAGCGAGCTTGCCGTAACGGATATAAAGGTCATCGACGCAGCGCTGAAGTACGGATATGACAGTACCGAAAGCTTTTCGCGAGCTTTTACCCGATTTCACGGTGTAACTCCCTCACAGGCAAAAAAAGGAGCTGCACTGAAATCCTTTTCGGAGCTTTCCGTAAAAATTATATTACACGGAGGTAAGGCAATGGACTACAGAATCGAGAAAAAAGAGGCTTTTGAGGTTGTGTTGAGGAAAAAGCATTTCCCAAAACAGCATGAAATCACAACACAGGAAATATCTAAGTTTTGGGCACAGTGCGGAACGGACGGTACAATACCGGCAATATGCAAATATATTCCGAAGGACAATATCTTTGACAAGTGTATCATCGGCATCAGCTTCGGTACAGACGGCGATGTTGATGAGTTCCCTTACGGAATAGGCGCACATTATAACGGGCAGGAAATTACGGAGGATTATTTGACCGTTGAGAAAATACCGGCGCATACATATGCGGTATTCAAATGCAAAGGCGAAATGCCCGGCGCTTTTCAGAAAGTGTACAAGTACATATGCACCGAATTTTTCCCCGCAAGCGAATATCAGCCGTGCGGCGTGGAAATAGAATGCTATCCGTCAGCCGATGTTCATAATCCCGAATTTACCTGCGAAATTTGGATTGCGGTCAAGCCTAAGGACTGATTTAAGGTCGCCTCTAAAAATCATATTGCCTAAGTCATTAGTATGCAAGCAGACAAGGTACTAAGTTTTTGAGGTGACATTAACCAACAGCCGTATCGAGCGTTATACTTGGTACGGCTGTTTCAGCATGAATCCCCCGTCCTGTTTCTTACACGCCATTCTCTCGGCGAAATGCCGTACACGCTTTTAAATGCACGTGAAAAATGAAATCCGTTGTCGTATCCTACCGATATGCCTATCTCGCTTATCGAGTGCTTTGTTAATATCAGCATTTCCGCCGCCTTTGCCATTCTGTAATGAAGTAAAAATTCCTGGGGTGTTTTCCCTACGTTTTCCTTGAAAAGCTTGCCGAAATAGCTGCGGTTTAAGCCACATACGGATGCCATATCTTCCACGGAAATATGGTTTTGGAAATTTTTTTCTATAAAATCCACAGCATCATTAATGTAAAGCTCACGCAGCCTTCCCGATTTTGCCGTTTTTATCTCTGATGCGGAATTTATGAGATAATTCAGAAATAAATACAAATGTCCCGCTGTTTCAAGCCCTGTCACATCTGTACTTTGCTGCATGGCGGAGAGCTCAACCGCCATTTTTTCTCTCAGCTTATCGGAACGTGAGGTGTATATCGGATTGCTCGGCGTCAGACCTGCAAGATCAACA
Organism: Clostridia bacterium; assembly: GCA_034090805.1. Lineage (GTDB taxonomy): Bacteria > Bacillota > Clostridia > UBA1381 > UBA1381 > Ornithomonoglobus_A. The sequence continues at coordinate 17,567 of JAXDRV010000090.1, read as the reverse complement.
GCCTTCTTTGCCCTCAATCCGTCAAACTCGACCCACATATATTCCCACGGGCTGTCGTTGTCTGCAACATACATACACACCTGCTGCGGAAAAATCATAAATCCGTCGCCGCTTTTTATATGATATTTTTTTATTTCTCCGTTTACATCGTCCGCCATCAGCATACCCGAACCCGAAACTATATAGTGAAAAAGATAGTGGTTTCTTTTTGCCGGACCGAAGGAATGTGACGGCGCACATTGCTCCATACCGCACTGATACGGCGTTAAATCAATAAATCCGCCCCCCGGAAACAGCGTACAAACATCGTTATTCATCATAACCTCCATTCTGCCGCCGTACGGCGGCACAAATAAATGCGGAAAAGACACTTGTCATCACTTTTGCTCCGCAAAAGCCGCACTCTGTGCGTCCGCCCTTCTTGGCGGTGAGTGCAGATTGACTTCTTGAGGGACGACGGCGTATGTGTATACTCCGAGTCCCGAAAGGAGGTAAGATGCTCAGTGTATTTTCCACATTACCCTCCGCTATTGTATTTAAGTTCATTATATCACAATTAATACCAAAATGCAATATAATTATATAAATTCAACATAAAAGTGTTATTATGGTATGTAAATCCTTGGTTTTCGGTATGTACTAACGCATATTGGTATGCTATAATACAAGCATAAAATATATGTAAACGGAGGAAACTGATGATATGTCAATAAAATTTATTAACGGAGTATTTGTACTCGAAACAAAAAATACGGAATATCAGGCTGCGCCCGATGACCTCGGTATTCTTAAGCATCTTTGGTACGGCGCAAAAACAGGCAGAAGTATGGATTACATTATACCTATGAGCGAAACGGCATTCGGTCCTTCTGTCGGTGACGCAGGAGAAGCACGCGATCGTTCTCTGTCTGTTGCTCCGCTTGAATATTCGTCCTTCGGTATGGGAGATTTCAGAATTACACCTTCAAAAATTCTTCACAAGGACGGCACTCGTGCAGCGGATTTCCGTTACTGCGGATACAACATCATACCCGGTAAATACTCAATCACCGATTTGCCGCACGTTTATGCCGATGAAAACGAGGCGGAAACTCTTGAAATTTATATGAAGGATTTAGGCTCACAGCTTAAGCTTACGCTGAGATACAGCGTAATCCCCGAGCTTGATATTATCACAAGGTGCGCAGTGTTTGAAAACGCCTGTGACAGTGATGTTATACTCGAAAACGCTTCAAGCCTTTGCCTTGATTTACCGTTCGGCGATTGGGAGTGCATAAGATTTTCCGGAAGCTGGGCGGCAGAGAGAACACCTCTGCGCACACCGCTCACTCAAGGCATTACAGAAATCAGCAGCTTAAGAGGTACATCAAGTCACCATCAAAATCCGTCTTTGGTTGTATGCAGTCCCGATTGCACCGAAAGCACCGGACGTTGCTACGGTGCGGCTCTCGTTTACAGCGGAAGCTTTAAAACACAGCTTGAGCTTGATGCTCTCGGTTATACTCGCATAGTTATGGGAATTAATCCCGATACATTCAGCTGGACACTCTCGCCTAAGGATACATTTGAAACTCCTGAGGTAATTTTATCCTACAGTGCCGAAGGTTTTGAAAAGCTTTCGCATAACTTCCACAAGGTTATAAGAAATCATGTTTGCAGAGGCAAATACAAGCTTGCAGAGCGCCCCGTTCTTATCAACAACTGGGAGGCTACATACTTTGATTTTGACGAAAATAAGCTCTATGATATTGCCCGTAAAGCATCTGAGCTCGGAGTGGATATGTTCGTGCTGGACGATGGTTGGTTTGGCAAGCGTAACGATGATAATTCGGGGCTCGGTGACTGGTTTGTCAATGAGAATAAAATAAAAGGCGGTCTTAAGCAGCTTACGGAAAAAATCACAGATTTGGGAATGAAATTCGGAATATGGTTTGAGCCTGAAATGGTTTCGGAGGACAGCGACCTTTACCGCAGCCACCCCGAATGGGCAATTAAAATCCCCGGCAGACTTCCGTCAAGAGGACGTAATCAGCTTGTGCTTGATATGTCGAGAGAGGACGTGCGCAGCTATTTGTTCAAGGTGATGTCGGATATTTTAGGCAATGCGAAGATTTCTTACGTAAAGTGGGATATGAACAGGAGCATCTGCGATTTGTATTCGGCAGAGCTGCCGCCGGAGCGCATGGGTGAGTTTTCGCACAGATATGTTCTCGGTGTGTATGATTTACTTGAGCGTTTGACCTCTGCGTTCCCCGATGTACTGTTTGAGGGATGCAGCGGAGGCGGCGGACGTTTTGATGCCGGTATGCTCTACTATTGCCCGCAGATATGGTGCAGTGACAACACCGATGCATATGACAGAACGAGAATACAGTACGGCACGTCCTTCTTCTATCCGATTTCGGCAGTGGGTTCGCACGTGTCTGCCGTACCCAATCACCAGACCGGTCGTGTTACACCGATAGAAACAAGAGCCGTAACCGCCATGGCGGGCAGCTTCGGCTATGAGCTTGACCCAAACAAGCTTTCCGATGAAGAAAAGAATGCGGTTAAGGAACAGATTGTACGCTTTAAAAAATACCGTTCGCTTATTCACAACGGCTTATACTACCGCTTAAGCAATCCGATAGACGATGAGCTTGCGGCATGGGCGTTCGTCAGCGATGACAAGAGCCGCTGCCTTGCGCACGGAATGGTATTTACTCAGAGAGATGGCGGTTTTGAATATATCATCCGTCTGAGAGGACTTGACCCGAATAAGAGCTACCGTCTTGAAAGTGACGGAAGTATTTATACAGGTGCGGCACTTACCGAGGGCGGATTACGTATTCCGTTCAACCGCGGGAGCTATGTTCCGTTTGAATTTTATCTTACGGCTGTTGAATAATCAAAAAAACGGTGCGTTCCAATTATTGGGTTCGCACCGTTTTTGTCATTATTTCCCCGGTATAAGCAATCTCATTCCCGGCTTTAGCTTATCGTCATTCAACTCATTGTACTCGCTTATGGCATTGCACGGCACTCGGTAACGCTTTGATACCTCCCACAAACTGTCGCCGCTCTGCACAAAATACACCACAATTCTGCTCTGCGGCTCGCTGCCGTAATCCTCGGAATCAAGCTCCGTTATAAGGTCAAGGCGGCGCTGTCTTACCACATTTGCACTGAGTGACAATATGCACCGCAGCTCTACCTCTCCCGACGCATTCAGATTATATCCCGTATGCCGCACCTCGGCACGCAGCTTTGGTATGACATCGCCCTCGGCATTGTCGCAGTCAAGGCTGACGCTAAACGGCAGATTTTTCTTAACGCTGTATACGGGATTTTCCATGCTGTCGGACACATACAAAACACACGCCTCTATTCTCCCCTCGCATATCAGCTTGTTTCTTTCCATTCCTGCCTTTGATATGTACGGGTGCGTAACAACATTATATACGCTGCTTATTTCCGGAGCACCGTCAGGGATTTCGATAATCTCACGGATTGTGCTTTGAGCCGACGGATGCGCAGCCGTTTCTTCGAGCATTATTTCCTCCGTTTGGGTGAGTGTTTTTTTATAAGGAATAAAGCAGTCCTCAATCATATCCACCTCAAGAGTTTCGGATGCCTTAACCTGAGCCGTTATATTAACCGACACCGCCGCTTCTCTCAGATCACCGTCCGTATCCTCCTCAAGCATCACCTCGCCTTCGTCAAGCTGATATTCAATATCGCATTCGCAGTCCTCCGTAACATCGTCCATTTCCCAAACCTCGGTAAACGGCAGTTCACCTTCGCAAAATTCAATATTGCCCGATACGTCCGTATAAAGCAAACACACTCCTATGCTGCCCTTCGCCGTTATGCGCCCCGTTACCGTTTTATATTCCGTGTCGCATATACGATAATCCGCCTTGAGCAGCTCCTTAAAAGCCCCTTGCCCCGCCGGAACGGAAAGCCTGTCACGAATTAAAAACGAAAACTCCGACACTCCGGCGCTGTTTTGCAGCGTTACAGTTCTGCGCTTTATCTGCGCCTCTCCCTCCGTATCGACCGCAAGCTCAATCGGAACGGTTCTTACTATCTCATAGTCAAGTACGACAATGACCTTTATCCTCAACTTTCTGCTGTTTATCAGAGAAAACTCCACTCGCTCCACATTCACTCCTATAAGAGCAAAATCTTCCTCCTCTATCTGCTTGTTTGATATATCCTCGTCAAATTCAAGGGAATGGAGGATATTTTTGATATTTTCATTTTCCGAATCGGGAATGTAAAGGATTTTGAGGTCAACTCGTCCCTTTACGGCTGCGCTGCCTGCGGACAGCTCCTTATCCGTAACGCACGAAACGGCATCTACCTGCAAAACCTTTAATATATCCGGCTTGGTATCGGGCACGATTATATCTCCCTCAACCATCTTTTTTGTCGACGAGCTTACCACAGCCTCGTTTACCTTTATATTTTCCTTTATAAGCTCCATATTCGTTTATTATCTCCTTTCAAAATTGTGAATTGGAATTAGAGATATTTCTGAATAAATTTCCATAAAAAAATCTCACAGTAAATACTATGAGATTTTTTTGAATTATATGATACTTATTTAACTGTTTTAATAATTTCTTTCCACTTTTCGTATGCTGCGTCCCATTCGGTGCTGTCCTGCGGCTCATATTCTGCTATGTCAAAGGAATTTCTTACCACCTTGCGTCCCTCATTCAGATCCTTGATAGCACCCATAGCCATTGCCTGAACGATAACATTGCCTATGCTCGTTGCCTCGACAGGTCCGGCATTTACAACTCTCTTTGTGGCATTTGCAGTAAACTGACAAATCATTTTATCCTTTATACCGCCGCCGACGATATTTACGACATTATACTTATTGCCCGTAACAGCCTCCATGCCCTCAACCGTCTGACGATATTTAAACGCAAGCGACTGAGCGATACATCTTATAACCTCGCCCTTTGTTTCCGGGACTTTCTGACCTGTCATTTCGCAGTATTTTCTGATACGCTTCGGCATATTTCCGGGAGTCTGGAATTCCTCGTAATCCGGGTCTATGAGGCTCGCAAAAGGCTCTGCCTCTCTCGCCTGGCGCTCAAGCTCATCGAACGAAAGCAGCTCTCCTTCCCTTTCCCACTGACGTCTTGACTCTTGGATAAGCCACAGACCCATGATGTTTTTGAGGAAACGAATCGTCTTGTTCACGCCGCCCTCGTTTGTGAAATTATATTCCATTGCCTCATCGGTTATGTTGGGCTTATCAAGCTCAACGCCCATAAGCGACCATGTTCCCGATGATATGTAGATAAAATCCTTTTTATCGACTACAGGTACCGATGCAACGGCAGAGCCTGTATCGTGCGATGCAACTGCGATAACCGGGATTTCGTCTATTCCCAGCTCCTCCGCAAGTTCGGGCTTTACCGTACCCACAGCCTGACCGGGGTGAATTACCTCGGTCAGAATATCCGTCGGGATACCGAATTTTTTAAGCATATCATATGACCACTCGTACTTTTCAGAATTGTACATCTGCGTTGTTGACGCATTCGTGTATTCTGTCTTTTTTACGCCTGTCAAGAAGAAGTTAAACAGATCCGGCATCATCAAAAGCGTTTTTGCCTCTTTAAGAGCGGTGTTGTCCGACAGCTTCGCCGAAAGAAGCTGGAACAGCGTATTAAACCAGTTAAAGGCTATACCCGTTTCCTTGAATATTTCCTCCTTGGGTACAATTTCAAATGCCTTTTCATACATACCCTCGGTTCTTGTGTCACGGTAGTGATACGGATTGCCTATAAGCTTATCGTTTTTATCAAGCAGACCGTAGTCAACTCCCCATGTATCGATGCCTATGCAGTCAATATCACGATTGCCGGAGTTTACACATTTCAAGATTCCCTGCTTTATTTCGAAAAACAATCTCAGCACGTCCCAATGAAGGTCGCCGTTTATGTTTACCGGATCATTTGAGAAGCGATGCTTTTCCTCAAGTGTAAGCTTTTCTCCGTCAAAGGTTGCCAGCATTGCGCGTCCCGATGATGCACCGAAGTCGAATGCCAGAAATTTATACGTTTTTTTCATATTTTCTCTCCTTTTTATAATATTATTTTACAACAATGTTTACAAGCTTTCCGGGAACGGCAATGACCTTAACTATGTTTTTGCCCTCAGTCAGCGACTTGATCTTATCGCTGTCCGTAGCAAGCTTTGTCAGTCCGTCACGGTCTATATCGGCGGGAACCATCATTTTATCTCTGATTTTTCCGTTTATCTGAATAACGATCTCAATCTCATCGTCTACCGTCTTTGCCTCGTCATATTCGGGCCATGCGTGAAGTGACAGCAGTCCTTCCCCTCCGTACATCTCCCAAAGCTCCTCCGTCATATGCGGAGCAACGGGATTCAGCAGTGTTATAAGCGTCATGTACTCGCCCTTTGTGACAGATCCCTTTTTGGTAAATTCATTTACAAGGCTCATCATTGCAGCGATTGCCGTATTGAACTTCATGCGCTCATAATCCTCACCGACCTTTTTGATTGTCTTATGAACTGATTTTTCAAGGTCTTGGCTGTAACCCTCTTCAGGCGTTACGATTGACTGCAAATTCCATACCCTTTCGAGGAATTTATAACAACCCTTAAGTCCCTGCTGCGACCACGGTGTTGCCTGATCAAATGCGCCTATGAACATCTCATATGTTCTGAATGCGTCTGCGCCGAATTCCTCAACCACCTCATCCGGGTTGACAACGTTTCCTCTCGATTTGGACATTTTCTCGCCGTTTTCACCCAAAATCATACCGTGCGAGGTACGCTTCATATACGGCTCCTTTGTCGGAACAACGCCTATATCATACAGGAACTTGTGCCAGAAACGTGAGTACAGCAAATGCAGCGTTGTATGCTCCATTCCACCGTTGTACCAATCGATAGGCGACCAGTATTCCAGCGCCTCCTTTGACGCAAGCGCCTCGTTATTATGCGGATCCATATACCTTAAGAAATACCAGCTCGATCCTGCCCACTGCGGCATTGTGTCGGTTTCTCGTTTTGCGGGACCTCCGCAGTGCGGACACGTTGTATTTATCCATTCCTCTGCCTTTGCAAGAGGTGATTCTCCGTTTTCACCCGGCTCAAAATGCTCAATATCCGGCAATGTCAAAGGCAGCTCACTTTCATCAATGGGTACCCATCCGCACTTCTCGCAGTATACGAGAGGTATCGGTTCTCCCCAGTAACGCTGACGTGAAAATACCCAGTCACGAAGCTTGAAGTTCACCTTGCGCTTACCTAATCCCTGTTCCTCAAGCCAGCTTATCATTGCGGGAATTGCCTCTTTTACCGGCATGCCGTCAAGGAATCCCGAATTTACCATATTCCCCTTATATACATCTGTATACGCTTCCTCCTGAACGTTCTTTCCGCCGGAAACAACCTCGATTATGGGAAGGTTAAACTTTTTCGCAAATTCCCAGTCACGGCTGTCATGCGCCGGAACAGCCATAATCGCTCCCGTTCCGTATGTTACGAGAACATAATCGCTTATCCATACCGGCAGCTTTGCGCCGTTTGCGGGATTTACGGCATATATACCCTCAAGAGGCACACCTGTTTTATCCTTTGCAAGCTCCGTACGCTCAAATTCCGACTTTCTTGCGGCTGCCGCCTTGTATTCCTCAACGGCATCGTAGTTTGTTATGCTGTCTTTGAGCTTTTCAACAAGCGGATGCTCCGGTGACATCACGACATAGGTAGCACCGAAAAGCGTATCGGCACGTGTTGTGTAAACCACCATATCATCGCCGCTCGAAAGCTTGAAGGTAACCTCGGCACCCTCGCTTCTGCCTATCCAGTTTTTCTGCTGTGTTTTTATTTTCTCAAGATAATTAACATCGTCAAGATCATCTATAAGACGCTGTGCATACTCGGTGATTTTGAGCATCCACTGGCTCTTTCTTCTTTGCTCAACAGGGCTTCCGCAGCGTTCGCAAACTCCGTTTACGACTTCTTCATTGGCAAGTCCCACCTTACAGCCGGTACACCAGTTGATCGGCATTTCCTGCTTGTATGCAAGTCCCTTTTTGAACAGCTGAAGGAAAATCCACTGCGTCCATTTGTAATAATTCGGATCTGTTGTGTTGACCTCTCTTGACCAGTCAAATGAAAAGCCGAGCATCTTAAGCTGACGTGTAAAGTTTGCGATATTTCTTTCTGTGACGATTTTAGGATGAATGTTATTTTTTATCGCATAATTTTCAGTAGGAAGTCCGAAAGCGTCCCAACCTATCGGATAAAGAACGTTATACCCCTCCATTCGGCGCTTTCTTGAAATTATATCAAGTGCCGTATAGCTTCTTGGGTGTCCCACGTGAAGTCCCATACCCGACGGATACGGAAACTCGATAAGCGTATAAAATTTCGGCTTATCTGAGGTATTGCTTGCGTGAAACGCACCCTGTTCTTCCCATATTTTCTGCCATTTTTTCTCTATACTTTTAAAATTGTACTGCTCCATTTAAGGTCGCTCCTTTTATTTTAATCTCTATGGATTGCATTATGCAATCATACGCTTGACTAAGCTTGAATTTAATTACACAAAGCTTAATCAAGTGTGTATCCACACCGCAAAAGGCGGCATATCCTGCCGAATATTATAAATTATATCATATCAAAATCAGTATGTCAATATCAAAACCATTTTTTGACTTAATCGTTTTATCCAATTACAATATATGTCATAAAAAAGCATCACAGCGGCGGTTTGAAATGTTGTAATAGCGGACCTGCCGATATTCATATATGTATTATAGCATCCGGCAACAAAAGGAGGGTGACAAATGGAAAATATATGCAGGAACGTTTTTAAAAACGGTAAAAGCATCCCTTCCAAAGAGCAGATAACAAAAAAATGGATTGAGCTGATCAACAGATCGGAGAAAAACAAATCCATAAAATTTTAGCGGTTTACCCTATCCGAAAGGAGACGGAGGTTATGAAAGCAGCTATATATTGCCGCTTGTCCGAGGAGGATAAGAACAAGCAATTTGACACAGATGACTCAAACAGCATACAGAATCAAAAAACAATGCTTATACAATATGCACAGGCTGAGGGTTGGGATATTTACAATATCTACAGCGATGATGATTATGCCGGAGCAGACCGCAAGCGTCCCGAATTTAACCGTTTGCTGCAAGATGCGGAAAACAGAAGGTTTGATATTGTCCTTTGCAAAACACAATCACGGTTTACTCGTGAGCTTGAATTGGTTGAAAAATACATACACGGTCTGTTCCCTTTATGGGGTATTCGTTTTGTAAGCATTGTCGATAACGCAGACACGGCAAACAAAGGCAACAAAAAATCACGCCAGATAAACGGACTGGTGAATGAATGGTATTTGGAGGATATGTCGGAAAATATCAAAAGCGTTTTAACGAACAGACGGCAAAACGGACTTCACATCGGAGCATTTGCTCTTTATGGATATAAGAAAGATCCCGACAAAAAAGGGCATCTGATTATCGATGAAGAAGCCGCCGCAGTTGTAAAAGAGGTATTCACGCTGTTTTCGCAAGGTATGGGAAAAACCGCTATAGCACGTTTGCTCAACGACAGAGGAATACCCAATCCTACAGAATACAAAAGGCTACACGGAATGAGGTATCACCAGCCGAAAAGAAAAAACAGTACTCTTTGGAAATATTTTGCCGTTTCAAATATGCTTATAAACGAAATATATATAGGAAACATGGTGCAGGGCAAATACGGCAGTGTATCATATAAAACAAAGCAGAACAAACCACGTCCCAAAAGTGAATGGTATACAGTCGAAGGAACTCACGAACCGATTATAGACCGTGAATTATGGGACAGGGTACAAAAAATGGTTAATGAGCGGGCAAAGCCGTTTATTACCGGAAGCATCGGTATTTTTGCCAAAAAGACACGCTGCGCAAATTGCGGTTACATAATGCGTTCGCACAAAAGTCACGGAAATCATTATCTTCAATGCCCTAACAGGAATATCTCAAAAGACGCTTGTATAGGAGCGTATATCTCGGTAGATAAATTGGAAAAAACGGTTATAAATGAACTCAATCGTTTAACGGCTGAATATCTCGATAAAGATGAATTGGAGCGAAGCATAGAAATTTGCTCTGATCTTCAAGCGCAAAAAAACAGCTTGGTTTCGGAGCTGGATACATATAGCAAAAAAATCGCCGAATACTCAAAGGCGATTCGTGATATTTATATGGATAAGGTAAAAGGGATAATTTGCGAAAATGATTATACGGAAATGTCAAAGGACTTTACGGCAGAGCGTGACCGCTTAGAGCGTGCCGCCGCTGAATGTGAAAGACTGTTGACTGAGCTTGACAAAAAAATCAAAATCGGCGGCAACCGTCGGGAGCTTGCGGAACGATATACACACCCGGAACATCTCAACCGGGAAATTGTTGAAATGATGATTGATTACATAATAATTTATAAGCGTGTTCCCGGCACAAGAGATGTTCCGATTGAAATTCACTGGAATTTTTGAATGTTTTAAACCATACTGCACATAACTAACGCAGCCTTGCAGACGTTTGGGCGTTTCCGTATCAGCGTCTGCAAGACTACTGTTATATTCTCATTCTGTTTTTATTTCTCCATTCTCTCGGAGATATGCCGTATATATTCTTAAATGCTCTTGAAAAATGCAGTTGGTTTTCATAGCCTACAGCACTGCCTATATCTCCTATGGAAAGCTTTGTCATCTTTAAAAGCTCCGCTGCCTTTATCATTCTGTAATGCATAAGAAATTCCTGCGGGGATTTCCCCATGGCTTCTTTGAAAATTTTTCCGAAGTAGCTGCGGTTCAGACCGCAGATTGAGGCAATTTCCTCTACCGTGATATTATTTTGGAAATTATGCTCAATATACATAATCGCTTCATGTATATAAAAATCACTCAGTTTGCTTCCCTTCGGTACGGAAAGATCTGCGGCGGAGCGCAGCAGATAGTCAATAAAAAGATATAAATGCCCTATCAAATGAAACGTTGACTCATCATTATGCTCCGCAATATACATCATTTCTCGCGCCATTTCCTCACGCAAAGCCTTTGAACGAGCACGATAGACGGGATTATCTTTCGTTAATCCCACCATTTCAATCATCTCTTTGGCTCTAAGCCCGTCAAACTCAATCCACACATATTCCCACGGAAGCTCTTCATCTGCAATATATGTGGTAATTTGTCCGGGGAAAATCATAAATCCCTGATTGCTTTTAATATGATACAATTTTGTCTCACCGTTTGAATCGTGAGCCATCAGCGTACCCGTTCCGGACAATACATAATGAAACAAGTAATGATTTCTTGAGGCAGGGCCAAATGAGTGTGCCGGTTCGCAGCGTTCCCAGCCAAACTGATAAAGACCCAAATCAACAAAATTTTCGCTTGGGAATACTGAAAACACCAAATCACGCATACTTAAATCCTCCTCTTGCCCAAATTATCTTTTGTTTGAGTACATTATACCATAAAATATACCAAAATGCAACATGAGATGATATATTTGCTTAAAAAATAGCATATCGGCATAAAAGTAGTGTTTTTATGGTATTTACGAGTGGCATAAGGGTATGTTATAATATATTCATAAATTAAGCCAACAGACGTATAACGAATTAAGGAGGTAAAATGCTATGGAACAGAAAAGAATTGCCAAATGCTTGGTGGTGGCGGTCACGGCAGCTTCTGTACTGTCTTTTTCGGGCTGCGGATCGAAACAGCAAGCGGGCGGTGTAACAGAAATTGAGCTTGTGAATTATAAGCCTGAAGCAGTATCGGCTTTTGAGGAAATTGAACGCATTTTCAACGAAACACATGATGACATTCACCTGTCAATCAAATCTCCCAACGAGGCGATGACCATTCTGAAAACACGCTTTATCCGCGAGGATTACCCTGATATTATCGGAATAGGCGGAGACATTAACTACTCAAACTTTCTTGATGCGGATATGTTTATGGATATTTCCGATTTAGATGTTGTAAAGAAAATCAAACCTGTTTATATGGATATAGCGGATTCGCTTGAATTACTGCCGAAGGACGGGGTATTTTCGCTGCCGTATTCCGCAAACGCTGCCGGAATTTTGTACAACAGAGATTTATTTGAGCAGCACGGCTGGAATATTCCCGAAACATGGAACGAATTTACGGCATTATGTGAGCAAATACGCAGTGAAGGCACTCAGCCGCTGACTTTCGGCTTAAAGGACACCTGGACAGCACTGTCACCCTGGAATTCGCTGGCAGTCAGCCTTGCTCCTACTGATGTATGCAAAGAGGTAAACGCAGGCAATACAACCTTTTCAAAGGAGTACCGCACGGTTGCCGAAAAGATGAAGGATCTGCTGAAATACACTGACGGAAACCCGTTTGCATACAGTTATAACGATGCTTGTACCGCATTCGCACGCGGCGAGTCGGCAATGTATATAATCGGAAGCTATGCGGTGCCTCAGATAAAATCCGTAAACCCCGATATTAACATTGATTCCTTCACATTTCCCGCAAACGATAATGAGCAGGATAATATATTGACCTCCGGTATTGATATACAATTCTCGGTGATGAATAACTGCGAAAATAAGGAAGCTGCTTATGAGGTTTTGCGTTTCTTATTTGACCCGGATACGGTTCAGGTATATTTGGACGATCAGAACGGTATACCGTGCATGGAGGGTGATTTCACCCTGCCGCCGATGCTGGACGGTGTAAAAAAGTACATAGAAGAGGGACGCATGGGCGATTACCAGGATCACTATTACCCGAGCGAGATGAGTGTAGATGCAATTATTCAGACTTATCTTCTTGACAACAGCAGCAGTGCGTTGGACGATTTCCTAAACCGCTTTGATACAGAGTGGAATCGTTATAACCGTGATTTGATTAAGAGAGTAAAAGAATACGAGGAGAGTCTAACACGCGAATAATCGGTGCATCCGGACCTTTATCGAAGCTTAAATATTAACATACATCTGCGTCCGCAGTGCTTATCGCATGAACTTAGGGGCGGACACAGATGTGATGACAAGCTTCTTTTCAACGTTATGATTTGTGTCGCCTCAAAGCGGCGGAATGGAGGATTAAAATGAAAGCAAAAAAGTATATGACTCATAAGGATAAAACGCTGTTATTTATGACGCTTCCGGCAGTAATTTTATTTGCACTGTTTAATACGATTCCTCTTTTGAGAGGTGCATTTTACAGCTTTACAAACTACCGAGGCTATGGTACATACGAAATGGTGGGACTGCGTAATTATGTTGACCTTTTCACTGATATACGCATAAGAAACTCGTATCTGTTTACATTCAAATATGCGGTTGTGGGTACGATTCTGGTAAATGTGCTGAGCTTACTGCTTGCAATGGCGCTCAACAGCAAGATTAAGGGAAAGAGCTTTTTGAGAGGAGCATACTTTCTTCCGAATATTTTGGGCGGCTTAATTGTCGGATATATTTTCAGCTTTATCTTTACATATATTCTGCCGGCGGTGGGAAATGCTTTAAATATCGGATGGCTTCAGAACAGTATCCTTGCAGATGAACGCTTCGCATGGATCGGAGTTCTGATTGTCGGTGTATGGCAAGCGGTTGCAATGAATACAATTATTTATATATCAGGCTTGCAGACAATCCCGGCGGATATTTATGAAGCGGGAATGATAGACGGCGCAGGAATTTGGACGACATTCAAGAAGCTTACACTGCCGATGCTGATGCCTTTTGTATCCATCAACCTTATATTGAGTACAAAAAATATGCTGATGGTATTTGACCAGATCATGTCATTGACAAAGGGAGGTCCCGCCCAAAGTACGGAATCCATTTCATATCTGATTTACAAAAACGGTATGGACGGAGGTCAGTTTGGCTTCCAAAGCGCAAATGCGGTATTGTTCTTTGTGGTAATTGTGGTATTCTCTGTTATTCAAATGAAAGTTACGGGCAAAAAGGAGGAGCAACTATGAAAAAGGGTGTTAAAGGTACAAATTGGCCGGTTACAATTTTGCTGATTTTAGGTTGTATTACAATATTCTTTCCGCTGTATATGACGGTTATTATCGCATTCAAGCAACCATCCGAAATGACAAACAACGTTGCCGGTGCGTTGGCATTCCCGTCGCATTGGAGCTTGTCTAATTTTGCCGAGGCAATGCGTGTAACGGATTTCTGGCATTCACTCGGAAACAGCATATTTATTACCTGTTCGACAATCGTGATGACGCTGCTGCTTCACTCAATGGCAGGGTATGCTATAGGCAGAAGCATGGCAAAGAAGAAAAAATATAAGATTCTGTATTATTATATTGTAAGCGGTATGTTTGTACCCTTTGCAATTCTGATGATGCCGCTTGTTAAGCAAACAGCACAGCTGGGAATTGACAATATGTTAGGTGTTATTATACTCTATCTTGTATTTTATATGCCTATAAACGTAATGCTTTATTCGGGTTATCTCAAAAATATCCCCCTGGCAATGGAAGAAGCTGCCGAAATGGACGGTGCGACCACATGGAAAACATATTGGACAATTATATTTCCGATGATGAAGCCTATGCACGCAACAGTCGCAATCCTTACAGCACTGGGAACTTGGAATGACGTAATGACGCCGCTTGTTATAATGTCCGGCGGTCAGAACACCCTGCCCATAGCACAGTTGAATTTCCAAACGCAGTTCGGTACAAATTACAATCTTGCGTTTGCATCATATTTGCTCGCACTGATACCGATATTGCTGTTCTATCTTGTTTGTCAAAAACAGATTTTAAACGGCGTTGCGAATGGTGCTGTGAAAGGTTAGTGAACGGGAGGATAGCGTAAATGAAACTGAAGAACGAAATCATGCTGATTACCTATGCGGACAGCTTAGGGGAAAATTTAAAAGATCTGCATACCGTATTGGATAAACATTATAAATCCGCCGTGGGAGGCGTGCACATTCTGCCGTTCTTCCCTTCCTCTGCGGACCGCGGCTTTGCGCCGATGCGATATGATAAGGTTGACGAAAAATTCGGTGATTTTGATGATATTGAAAGCTTGGGTAAAGAGTACTACCTTATGTTTGATTTTATGGTCAATCATATTTCCGCAAGCTCTGAATACTTCAAGGATTTTCTGAAAAACAAAGAACAATCGCCTTACAAGGATTTCTTTATCCGATACAGTGAGTTTTGGGAAAACGGTGTACCGACTCAGGAACAGGTGGATATGATTTATAAACGCAAGCCGAGAGCGCCGTATATCGATGCAGAGTTTGCCGACGGAACAAAGGATAAGATCTGGTGTACATTTTGTGAGGAACAGATCGATCTTGATGTCACAAAAGAGAAAACAAAGCAGTTTATAAAGGATACATTGCTTGAAATGTGTATGCACGGTGCGGCAATTATACGGCTTGATGCATTTGCTTATGCAGTTAAAAAGCCGAACACAAGCTGTTTCTTTATAGAGGATGATATATGGGATCTGCTTTACGATATAGAAAATACCGTAAAGCCTACAGGTACGGAAATTCTGCCGGAAATCCATGAGCATTATACCATTCCTATGAAAATAGCCGATAAGGGCTTTTGGATTTACGATTTTGCTCTGCCCGTTCTTACGATGCACGCACTGTACAACCATACCGGAGAATACTTGAAGGCATGGCTGGAACAGTGCCCTATGAAGCAGTTCACAACGCTTGACACCCATGACGGAATAGGGATTGTAGATGTTAAGGATTTACTGCCCGATGCGGAAATTGAGAAAGTAAAGGAACAGATGTATGCTCAGGGTGCAAATGTAAAAAAAATTTACAGCTCTGAAGCATACAACAACCTTGATGTATACCAAGTAAATACCACATACTATTCCGCACTCGGAAATAACGATGCAGCATACCTGCTTGCAAGAGCAATACAGTTCTTTGCTCCCGGAATACCGCAGGTATATTATGTCGGTATGCTTGCAGGCAGCAACGACGTTGAGTTGATGGAGAAAACAAAAAACGGCAGAGATATAAACCGCCACTTCTATTCTTTGGAGGAGGTGGAAAAAGAGCAGGAGCGGCCTGTTGTGTCAGAGTTGAAAAAGCTGATGATACTCAGAAATACGCATCCGGCATTCAATCTTGACGGAAGCATCGATATTCAGACCGATGACGGCACACTCATTATAACAAGAACCTACAAGGACAACAGTATAACGCTTTGTGCCGATTTAAACAGCTATCAATTTACAATAAAATAGAGTTCATTCTCAGGATTTGATATGTTTCATCTCTCAATCACTCGATACGACGCTTATAACTCGCCGAGGTCTAAGCATGAGCATATCAAATCCTTCATGCCTTGCAAAAGCAATCACCTATTAAATTAAGAAAGTAAGGGGAATAAAAATTGAAAAAATTTGATGTAATCGCATTGGGAGAGCTATTAATTGACTTTATTGAACACGGAACAAGCAGTCAGGGTAATCCTGTATTTGAGGCAAATCCCGGCGGTGCTCCGTGTAATGTGCTTGCAATGCTTAATAAATTGGGAAAGAAAACCGCATTTATCGGTAAGGTAGGCAATGACGCTTTTGGGCATATGCTGAAAAATGTGGTTGAAGATATTGGAACAGATGTAACCAATCTGTTTATGGATAACGATATTCATACAACACTTGCGTTTGTGAGCAAGCTGCCCAACGGCGATCGGGATTTCAGCTTTTACAGAAATCCCGGAGCGGATATGATGCTTGCGAAAAACGAAATTGACGAGAATTTCATTAAAGATGCAAAAATATTTCACTTTGGAACACTTTCGTCTACCCACAACTCCGTAAGAGAGGCAACTCGATATGCAGTAGAGTTGGCAAAGAAACATAATCTTTTAATATCTTTCGACCCTAATATGCGTGAGCCTTTATGGCCGTCGCTCCAGGCAGCAAAAAATGAAATTGAATACGGCTTATCAAAATGCGATATTCTTAAAATTTCAGATAATGAGCTTGAATTTATGACAGGTACAGATGATCATGATAAAGCAGCAAGAATGCTAAAGGACAAATATGATATATCGATTGTTTTTGCGACATTGGGAAAAGGCGGAAGCCGTGCTTACTATAAAGATATATCTTTAAACGCAGACGCATTTCTTCAAAGCGAAACAATCGAAACAACCGGAGCCGGTGATACGTTTACGGGTTGTATATTAAACTTTATTTTAGAACACGGAATAGATAATTTGAATGATAAGATTATTCACGAAGCTCTTGTGTTTGCAAATGCGGCAGCTTCCATTATAACAACCAAAAAGGGTGCGCTTAAGGTAATGCCGGAGAAGCGAGAGATAGCAGAATTGATCAGCAAATATATTTAAGACTTACAAGATAAACAGTTATGCGGATTGCACTAAGTAATCTATATAATGACTGCTGAACAATTATGAAACGCAGCCGCATAGCGGCTTAAAAGCGTTTCATAATTGTTCAGGTGCAAGGATTTTTTCATAAATATGAAAAAATCCTTGCACCCCCAA
>JAXDRV010000089.1:0-5705 GCA_034090805.1 Clostridia bacterium | reverse complement strand
ATTTGCGGCACTTATCCGCTAAGCTTAATGTGCAAGTATGGTAAATCTGTATGTAAGTTTTATAAAATCGAAAGGAGGAAATTTTATGGGCAGAGCATTTAGTTTGGAAAATACAAGAAATATCGGTATCATGGCTCATATAGATGCCGGTAAAACAACCACCACGGAAAGAATTTTGTTCTACACCGGACGAGTTCACAAAATCGGTGAAACTCACGAAGGTGCCGCAACAATGGACTGGATGGCTCAGGAGCAGGAAAGAGGTATCACAATTACCTCGGCCGCAACAACTTGTAAGTGGGCTCCCAAGGCAGGTCCTTATGCGAACAAAATGCACAGAATAAACATCATTGATACCCCGGGACACGTTGACTTTACCGTTGAGGTTCAGCGTTCGCTGCGTGTACTTGACGGTTCGGTTACCGTAATGTGCGCAAAGGGCGGTGTTGAGCCGCAGTCTGAAACCGTTTGGCGTCAGGCTAACGACTACAACGTACCCCGTATGGTATATGTAAACAAAATGGACATCATGGGCGCAGACTTCTTCAGAGTTGTGGACATGATCCATGAAAGACTTCAGGCAAACGGTGTTCCCATTCAGCTTCCCATCGGAGCTGAGGAAACCTTTAAGGGAATAATCGACCTTATGACAATGAAGGCTGAGGTTTACTATGACGACCTCGGTCAGGACGTAAGAGAAGAAGAAATTCCCGCCGATATGCTTGATCAGGCTCAGGAATACAGACAGGCAATGATAGAAAGCATCTGCGAAACAGATGAGGAATTGCTTGAAAAGTTCCTTATGGAGGAGGAAATCTCCGTTGACGAGCTTAAGGCTGCTTTGAGAAAAGCTACAATAAATAATGAAATCGTTCCCGTACTGTGCGGTACGTCCTACAGAAACAAGGGTGTTCAGATGCTGCTTGACGCAATCATCGAATATATGCCCGCTCCGACGGACGTTCCCAACATCAAGGGCGTTAATCCCGATACCGGCGAAGAGGACGAAAGACCTTCATCGGACGACGCTCCGTTTGCAGCTCTTGCATTCAAGATTGCAACAGACCCGTTCGTAGGTAAGATATGCTTCTTCAGAGTATATTCGGGTATGGTTCACTCCGGCTCATACGTGCTTAACGCTTGTAAGGGTCATAAGGAGAGAATGGGACGTATCCTTCAGATGCACGCAAACCACAGAGAGGACATCGACACCTGTTATTCGGGTGATATTGCCGCTGCTGTCGGCTTGAAGAACACAACCACAGGTGAAACACTGTGTGACGAGAAGAACCCCATCATTCTTGAATCGATGGACTTCCCCGAACCGGTTATCCGTGTTGCAATCGAGCCTAAGACAAAGGCAGGTCAGGAAAAGATGGGTATCGCTCTTGCAAAGCTTGCCGAAGAGGACCCGACATTCAAGACCTATACGGATGAGGAAACAGGTCAGACGATTATCGCAGGTATGGGTGAACTTCACCTTGAGATTATTGTTGACCGTCTGCTCCGTGAGTTTAAGGTAGAGGCAAACGTAGGTGAGCCTCAGGTTTCGTACAGAGAGGCTATCAGAAAGCCTGTCAACATAGAGCACAAGTACGCTCGTCAGTCGGGTGGTAAGGGTCAGTACGGTCACGTACTCCTCAAGCTTGAGCCTATGGAGGAAGGCGCAGGATATGAATTTGTCAACGCTATTGTCGGCGGTGCTATTCCCAAGGAATACATTCCGGCCGTAGACGCCGGTGTCCAGGGTGCTATGCAGTCGGGTGTACTTGCGGGCTACAATGTTGTTGACGTAAAGGTTACTCTTTACGACGGTTCATACCACGAAGTCGACTCTTCGGAAATGGCGTTCAAGATTGCCGCATCGATGGCATTCAAGGAAGGTATGAAGAAGGCAGATCCTGTTATCAAGGAGCCTATCATGCTTGTAAACGTAATCATGCCGGACGAGTACATGGGCGACGTTATGGGCGACCTGAACTCAAGAAGAGGTATGATCCAGAAGATGGAAGCACGTTCGGGCGGTGCTCAGCAGATAACTGCAATGGTTCCGCTGTCAGAGATGTTCGGTTACGCTACAGAGCTCCGTTCAAGAACTCAGGGACGCGGCCAGTATTCAATGGAGCCCTCGCACTACAGTGAGGTTCCGAAGTCAATCCAGGAGAAGATTATCAACGACAGATCCAAGGGTTGATGTGATTTTAACTGAAAATTTAATCGTAAAACGGGCAAAAATACCGTTTTGCGGTTAAATTTCATAATATTTTTAAAAATTTTCGGAAAAATACTTGATTTTTTTCCGAAAAAATTGTACAATATAGGTACTATTGTAAAAGTAAATTTTTAAGGAGGAAATTCACAATGGCAAAAGCTAAATTTGAAAGAAATAAGCCGCACGTTAACATTGGTACAATTGGACACGTTGACCACGGCAAGACAACTCTTACAGCCGCTATCACAAAGGTATTGGCTATGAAGGGTCAGGCTCAGTACGAGGCTTACGACATGATCGATAAGGCTCCTGAGGAGAGAGAAAGAGGTATCACAATTTCGACAGCTCACGTTGAGTACGAGACAGACACACGTCACTACGCTCACGTTGACTGCCCGGGACACGCAGACTACGTTAAGAACATGATCACAGGTGCTGCTCAGATGGACGGCGCTATCCTTGTTGTTTCGGCTGCTGACGGTCCTATGCCTCAGACAAGAGAGCACATCCTTCTTTCAAGACAGGTTGGCGTTCCCTATATCGTAGTATTCATGAACAAGGCTGACCAGGTTGATGATGAAGAGCTTATGGAGCTTGTTGAAATGGAAATCAGAGACCTTCTTTCAGAGTACGAGTTCCCCGGTGATGATATTCCTATCGTTAAGGGTTCGGCTCTCCAGGTTCTTGAGTCAACATCAACAGACATCAACGCACCTGAGTACAAGTGCATCCTTGACCTTATGGACGAGGTTGACGCTTATATCCCGACACCTGAGAGAAAGGCAGACCTGCCCTTCCTTATGCCTATCGAGGACATCTTCTCG
This sequence comes from Clostridia bacterium, assembly GCA_034090805.1. Classification (GTDB taxonomy): domain Bacteria; phylum Bacillota; class Clostridia; order UBA1381; family UBA1381; genus Ornithomonoglobus_A. The sequence goes on along the minus strand of JAXDRV010000089.1, from coordinate 2,669 downwards.
ATCACAGGCCGTGGTACGGTTGCTACAGGTAGAGTTGAGAGAGGTCAGTTAAAGCTTAACGACGAAGTTGAAATCGTTGGTTTGACAGACGAAAAGAGAAAGGTCGTTGTAACAGGTATCGAGATGTTCAGAAAGCTTCTTGACTACGCTGAAGCAGGCGACAACATCGGTGCACTTTTAAGAGGTGTTCAGAGAACAGAGATTCAGAGAGGTCAGGTTCTTTCAGCTCCCGGTTCAATCCACCCCCACACAAAGTTCAAGGGTGAGGTTTACGTGCTGACAAAGGACGAGGGCGGCCGTCACACACCGTTCTTCAACAACTACAGACCTCAGTTCTATTTCAGAACAACTGACGTTACAGGCGTTATCACACTTCCCGAGGGCACAGAGATGTGCATGCCCGGCGATAACGTAAAGATGTCTGTTGAGCTTATCACTCCGATCGCTATCGAGAAGGGTCTTCGTTTCGCTATCCGTGAGGGCGGCAGAACAGTAGGTTCGGGCGTCGTTTCGGAAATCGAGGAATAATTTAAAAATCCCGCTGCGGCAAGGCAATGCTTTGCCGCAGTTTTTCTTTTGTTATCAGAGTAAAAGCGGAAATTTTCCGACAACAAAAAACAGCGGCAAAATCTGCCGCTGCTCTGCCTTTAACCTTATTCCTTGCTCCAAATCATGGAATACTCAATCTCGCCGTTAATCGGATTTCGTGTTGCACCGTCTATCAGGAATCTGTGATACGATGCAAACTCCAGCGTGCGGCGGTTTTTCATGTATATATCCATGTGCAGAAGCGTATAGCTTTCCTTGACGTAATTCATCAATGCAGTGCCTATACCTCGGTTTTCGTAATTCGGATCGACAAAAACTCCCTTTACGGAATTTGAATTGTCAACACATATAAATCCTACGATTTTTTCATCGATAACATATACAAAATTATCCTTCTCATTGAGGTAATTTTCCTTTGCGTCATTATAGTGCGTTTTCCAGAAATCATTGTCTATAAACTTATTTCCGTTGGTTAAAGCACGCATCCAAAGGTCAAGTATCTCATAGGTTTCGGATTTTTCCATACGTCTAATACACATAATCAATCATCAGCCTTTTAAAACATTTATTCGGTTACCCATATACGTGAGTGCAGGGGAATCGTATTCACAAGCCACGTTATATCCGATGGGTGCAGTCTTACGCAGCCGTGGGAAATCTGCACCCCGACACGTCCGTCATATTCGCCGCCGCCGTAGTAGCGCAGTGTTGAATGAAGGGCATATCCGTTATAAAATCTCATTATCGGTCCCACATAATATCCGGGATAATCCCAGGAGCTTTCCCGGCTGAAATACTCAAACTGACCGGTTATTGTCGGAGTTCCGGGAGCGCCTATGGCACACGGAAATTCAGCAATCGGAACCCAGCGTCCCTGCTGTCCCTTGTATGCTCTTACCTTGTATTCGGATTTCGATACCCATACGAGATAATTTGTCTTTGAGCCGATTTTCTTTTGGTTTACATAAAATGATTGGTAGTAATTTTCCACAAGCTGCGATTTTCCGAGAACTACGTCAATATGGTCGCCGAAATCGAGAACTTCTATTCCGGTTTCAAATGCGTCCGCCAAGCTTCTTACCGGGACGAAAACAAATCCCTCTATAGACCTTGTTGCGCCCTGCATTGTACTGTCCGTTCCGAAGAAATTCGTGACGGGAGAACCGATATTGTAGGCAATTTCTTTATTTCCTATGCCGACTGCAACGCTGTTGTAGCGGGAATCATAGCGGACATTCAGTCCCAGACTCTCTGCCATGGCACGAACGGGAACATACGTCACTCCGTCGATTATTCTTGCTTTTGGTGAAAGCGACATCATGCCGTGCTGATTATACATCACAACAGCCTTTTTATATATAGGATCGCCTGTCATCGTGAATGAATTTCCCTTGATGTAATTTCCGTTATCATCTGTATATCCGTAGGTTTTAACGGTAAATTCAGTGCCGGGATAGTATTTGTCATCATAATACTGTATGTAATTTAAGCCCTCCGCAAGCTTAACTCCGAACGATTCGCCCAGGGTATACTGAGGTACGTCAAAATGCAGAGTTATCTCCTTTGTGATACCCCCTACCCATTCTCGTGCAGATGCAAGCAGAGTACCGTCTGCCGAATAAAGCTCAAGCTTTGCAAATGAATCCTGCACAAGCGGGTGCTTTAGCATTTCTATTGTAATATCAACCGAATTTGAAACGGCGTCTGTGTTCGGTGCGGCTGTCGGCTCGGCTGAAGGCTCAGGCGAGGGGAGGGTTTCCTGTATATCTTCCTCAATTTCCTCAGGGACTTCCGATGCTTCGGGAGTTGAAGTGGGTGCGAGGTCTGTTGTTTCCTCTGCCGCTGAGGGAGTGTTTTCTTCCTCCGTCGGAGCGGCGAACGAAACTGCTCCGAATGTCAAAGCGAGCGCCGCAAAAATTGAAATAATCCTTTTTTTCATATAAATCCTCCTTATTGTTACAACTATTATATAATGACTGCAACCCAAATAAATACTTTGCTCTCAAAATATTTATTTGGGCAGACTTTATCAATGCGAACTGTGTAAAATCTCTGATTTTACACGAAAAATTTTGACAATAGTCATAATTTTTCCAAATGCGATTGAAAATCGCATTTGT
>JAXDRV010000088.1:0-8562 GCA_034090805.1 Clostridia bacterium | reverse complement strand
GGAATTTATATGAATTATAAGTACACATCTGCGCCCAGGATAAACTCGGCAAATCTCGGTGATCTTGAGGAAAATCTAAAAAGATACAAGGACAGTTTTGACGAGGTTCTGTTCTTTTCGCAATTTACACATTCGGTCAAGGGATTGTATTTCCACCGGCGCGAGGCGAAAAAATCCGTCCGTTTCTGCAAAAAGTAAAAAGCATGGGAATTAAAACAGGAATTAATGTCTTGCAACAATAGGTTTCTTTCCCGAAGCAACCGACGCGATACAGGAAAAAGAAAATATTATCAAAAGAGACTTTACGTCCAACATACTCATTCAAAACTGTGTATTTTTATTTAGCGCCTGCTGAATAATAAAAAATTGACTAAACTATTGTCTATTCAAGATGTTTATGGTATAATAAGTGCAAGGGGAAATACCGAAATTTATTAGAATTTTTTACGGATTAATTGATATTCACAGGCATACTTGCTCGGTAAAATCCCTGTTTCCTTTTTAAAAATTTCCGAAAAATAGTTGTAATCCCCAAAGCCGGAGCTTATTGCCGCATTGGCTACGGTTGAGCCGGATTTAAGCAGTGAGGCTGCATTTTCAACACGTTTTTTTCTTATATACGCAGCAATACCTATTCCGTAGCTGTCACGCGATATTTTATACAGCTTGTTTCTACTTATGCGAAAATGCGAGCAGAGTGCGTCAACCGACAAATCGGCTGTGAGGTTGTTATTTATATATGTAGAAATCAGTACGGAGAGGCAGTCCTCATTTACCCGCACCAAATTGTTTACCCACAAGTAGCAGGCGCATGCCTCCATAATATTTGCCGCCGCCTCTATTTGCTTTTTATTTTTTGTTTTCAGCTTGTCGTATTCTTCGGCTAAATCACGGTCGGTATAATCGTGTGCATAGCTTAAAATCTCATTCTTTTTCTTCTTTTTTTCGGACTTGTCTATAATCTGACCGAGCATTACATATCCTAAAATAAACCCGTTCATCTTTATGGGAGCAATAGACTCCGTAAGACCGGCATGACAGATATATGTATGAATATTGTTTGTATCGCGGCAAACGGAGCGAGCATTCGTGTCGCACAGCTTGCAGCGTTCGCTAAGTATCGCATTTTCCTTAAGGGCACCGCAAAATTCGCAGTCGTTGTCCGGGATCGATAATATTTGATTGAAATTGTCATCAAACATGACGATGCGTATTTTTGTAAGTGTATAAAAATGAGCCATTATTTCGTATAGTTTTTCGGTGTCGAATGTTATGTTCATATCTGTTATTCCTTTCGGTACGAATTTCGAGATTTTGGGATGAATATATCTATCCTCAATGCATTAAATGTGATATAATTATTATATAAAATACTTAACGATGTGTCAATACATTTTTCGATGTTGTATTGAAAAAAAAGGAGATGAAAATATATGATACTTGATTTTTCGCAGAATAATCTATTTGTTGTCTTTGAGATTACGGAAGCAAACAATGTTGTGCTAAAGCATTTTTCGATGCTTGCAACGGTCAACGATGACAAAAATGCGGATAATTGCCTTGTTTCGGATATTCACTTATGCGGCGATAAGCCTGATGATCGCTTCGGTGCAAAGCACGTCGGCGAATCCGGGAGAATGAGTCTTAAATATCAAAAGCATAATTATTATGAAAACGAATACGGAAACAAACTGGAGTTTTTGCTGAGTGACGGAAAAATAAATGTTGTTGTACATTATCAGTTTTACAGCGGTGTTTCGTCTGTCAGGTCATGGAAAACAATAACCAATATTTCGGGCGATAATATCGGTTTGGAGTATGTCCCGTCATTTTCGTACACGGGACTTTGTGAGGAAAACTTAAGACTGCTTATTCCGCATAATTCGTGGTGCAGCGAGGTGGATTGGGAGGAATTTGAACCGTCCCGGCTCGGAATGAAAAAATACAGAGATTGCACGACAAAAAGAATATCCGTATCTAATACCGGCTCATGCTCATCAAAAGAATATCTGCCGATGGCTGCTGCGGTAAGCGATAACGGCACGCTTATGTGGCAGATAGAAAACAACGGCTCGTGGCAGTGGGAGATAGGCGATATTGATAATATGCTGTATCTTAAAATGTCAGGGCCCAATGAACAGGATAACTCATGGTATAATGAGCTTTTACCCGGTGAAAGCTTTGAAAGCGTAAATGTGTGTGTTTCCGTAGGTGACAGCTTTGATGCGGCACTCGGAGCAATGACACAGTACAGAAGAAAAATATTTAATAATAACAAACCGAATAAAAAGCTGCCGGTAATATTTAACGATTATATGCACTGTCTTTGGGCGGATCCCACGGAGGGGAAAATGCTTCCGTTAATAGACCGTGCGGCAGAGCTTGGCTGTGAATACTACTGCATGGATGCCGGCTGGTACGCAGACGGCACATGGTGGGAAACGGTCGGAGAATGGAAAGAGGAGAAAAAGCGTTTCCCGAACGGTATAAAAAAGGTGTTTGACTATATAAAAAGCAAGGGTATGCATCCGGGTATATGGCTTGAAATTGAGGTTATAGGAATTAACTGCCCTATATTAAATGAGTTTAATGACGATTGTTTCTTTGTAAGACACGGAAAAAGGGTTGTAAACAGAGGAAGGTATCATCTGGATTTCAGAAATGAAAAGGTGCGCCGTTTTGCAAGCGATGTCGTTGCGAGAGTGGTTGAGGAGTACGGTGCCGAATACATAAAATTCGATTATAACATCACTCCCGGAGTAGGTACGGAGGTTGACGCGGACAGCTTCGGAGACGGGCTTTTGGAGCATAACAGAGCCTATCTTGATTGGATAAGAGGGCTTAAAGAAAAATATCCCGACCTCATATTGGAGAACTGCTCAAGCGGTGGCTTGAGAATGGATTATGCAATGCTTGGCGAGCATCATATACAGTCTGTGACGGATCAGGAGGAATTTAAAAAGACGGCGCATATTGCGGCGGCTGTTCCCACTGCGGTATTGCCCGAACAGGCGGGAATATGGGCATATCCTCTTGCAAAAAGCAGCTGTGAAGATGTTTCGGTAAATATTACAAACGGACTTCTGCAAAGGCTGTATTTAAGCGGACAGATACTTGATTTGGACGAAAACGGACTTAGGCTTGTTAAAGAGGGGATAGATTTATATAAGAGCATAAGAAATGAAATTCCCGACTCAATACCGTTTTATCCCATGGGAATACCGAATCATAACGACAAAGTAATTTGTTTGGGATTTAAGTATAATATGTGTAAGCGTATTGCGTTATGGTGCTTTGACGATTTAGACAGGGAGATTGCTGTTCCGATAGAGTATAACAACGCAAAAATAATATATCCGTCCGACACAAAGATTACAATATCCCATGAAAATAATGGACTTAACGTGAAAATTCCGGCGGAGTGTACGTCGGTTATTATAGAATTAATTTAAAACAGACAAGAAAGGAAGTTAACGAAATGAAATTTGCTTTATTTTTCGGAAACCGCGGCTTTATGCCGGCAGAGCTTATTGAAGGAGCAAGAGATGATATGGTAAAGGCTGTGACAAACGCGGGCTATGACTATATCATGATAGACAAGGAGGCAACACGTTACGGGGCGGTTGAAACCCGTGATGAGGGACGCATATATGCACAGTGGTTAAAATCACATGAGGGCGAATATGACGGCGTTATTCTTTGTATGCCGATATTCGTTGATGAAAACGGTGCGATAACGGCACTTCAGGATGCAGGTGTGCCTATCCTGATGCAAGCGTATCCGGATGAGATAGGAAAAATGGACTTTAAGCACCGCCGTGACGCATACTGTGGAAAATTTTCGGTTACGGATGTGTTTGAGCAGTACGAGATACCGTATACTGTTATGAAACCCCATGTTGTACATCCGCTTTCTGCTGAATTTGAGAAAAATCTTCACGATTTTGCTGCAATATGCCGTGTTGTAAACGGTATGAAACGTTTTACGATAGGCTGTATAGGTGCAAGGACAACAGCGTTTAAGACAGTTCGATTTGATGAGCTTACAATGCAGCGTCACGGAATTAATGTTGAAAGCTTTGATTTGTCCGAGCTTTTTGAGCTTGTTCGTGCAAAAGCGGACGATGACGAAAAGGTGCTTGCGAAAAAAGAGTCGCTTGAAAAATACACCGATTTTACAAATGTCCCCGAGGATAAGAAGATAATGCTTTCAAAAATAAGCGTTGTTATAGATGAATACATAGATACATACCACCTTGACGCGATAGCCCTCAGATGCTGGAATGAGATGGAAACATATTTGAGAGTCTGTCCGTGCGTACTGCTGTCGGAGCTTAACGACAGAGGAATAACGGCATCATGTGAAATAGATATGTGCTCGGCAATTACGATGCGCGCACTGTCCTTGGCGACACAGGGACCGGCGGCTTGTCTTGACTGGAACAACAACTACGGCGATGATCCCGACAAGGTAATTTTGTTCCACTGCGGTTCAACAGCTCAAAAGCTTATGGCGGGAAAGGGAACGGTTACATCCCATAAGATGTTTGACAAGGGCGATCCCGGCAGTGGCTGGGGTACTAACGAGGGCAGAATTGCCGCGTTCCCCATGACATTCTCAAACTGTAAAACGGAAAACGGCAAAATTACCATATATTTCAGCGAGGGTGAGTTTACCGACGACAATATCGAAAAGGAATTTTTCGGCTGCGGCGGTGTTGCAAGGATTGATAATCTACAGGATAAGCTCATTAGGCTTGCAAGGGGCGGATTTAAGCACCATACAACCGTTGCAAACGGTCATGTAAAGGCTGTTTTGGAGGAAGCATTTAAGTATTACTTAGGCTATGATGTTGTGAGCATTGAGGACTAAGCTATGAAAATAGGCGGAATTGACGTTGGAACAACAGGTTGTAAGCTTACGGTCTACAATGAAAATGGAGAGCTTCTAAACAAGGAATATGAGGCTTATGAGGTCAGCAGAAATGCGGGCGAGCATGAAATTGACGGTTCTCTCATATGGGACAGCATAAAAAAGCTTATAAAGAGAACTACCGGGAATATCGGCAATATTGACGCGATAGGTATAACGACTTTCGGTGAAACCTTCGTTATGCTTGACGAAAAGGATAATATTCTATGTCCCTCAATGCTTTATACAGACCCCAGAGGTTTGGAGGAAGCAAGACTCTTTGATGCGCAGATGGTAATGGAGATTGCCGGAGTAAAACCTCATGCAATGTACAGCCTGCCCAAGGTAATGTGGATTAAGAAAAACAGACCTGATATTTACCAAAAGACAAAAAGAATTATGCTTTTTGAGGATTTCATCGTGTATATGCTGACGGGAACGGCGCAGATAGATCGTTCCCTTGCCGCAAGGACAATGGGACTTGACATAAGAAAATGCGAATGGAGCAAGGAAATATTTGAAACGGCGGATATTGACATAAATAAAATGTCAGCTGTTGTAAAAAGCGGTACGGCGGCCGGAAATGTCAAGGCGGAGCTTGAAAAGGAATTGGGACTTTGCGGCACGGTTATTGTAAACGGCTGTCATGACCAGGTTGCCTCGGCGGCAGGTTCGGGGGCATTTTGTGACGGAATGGCGGTTGACGGAACAGGCACGGTTGAGTGCATAACGCCGATATTTGATAAAATCCCGGAAAACAATGAGATATATGAGGATAACTATGCCGTAGTACCGTATATTGAGGACGGGAAATATGTCTGTTATGCCTTTTCATTTACCGGCGGCGCAGCGATAAAATGGTTTAGGGATAATTTTGCAGAGGATATGTCATATAAGGCGCTTGACGAGACGGTGGACGATAAACCGGGAAGTGTTCTTGTTATGCCGCATTTTGCGGGCGCCGCAACTCCGTATATGGATAACGGCTCAAAGGCGGTATTTTTGGGTGTTACTATGGAAACAACAAAAGCGGATATGTATAAAGCGATAATGGAAGGCGTAACCTATGAGATACTGTTAAATCTGAAGCGTCTTGAAAAAGCCGGAATAAATCCCAAAAGGCTTTACGCAACCGGCGGTGGGGCAATGTCCTCTGTATGGCTTCAGATTAAAGCGAATATTTTAGGAGTTCCGATTACAGGACTTTTGGCACCTGAGGTGGGCACTGTCGGAACAGTAATGCTTACCGGTGTTGCCGTTGGGGCATTTACTGATATGAATAATGCAAAAGCGGTCATGGTAAAGGAGGGTAAGACATATTATCCCGACAAGCAAAAGCATGAAAAATACTTTGAAATATATAAATGCTATGAAAAAATATATAATGCGGTAAGACCGATTATTATAGGAGAATGATATGAACAAATACATAGGACATGAACAGCAGCTTTACGGAGTAAGGGAAATGCGCCTTGTCGGAGGAAAGGCTGACGGAATGAGGATTTTGTGGGTAAAGAACGGAATGGGACTTGAATTTGAAATATCCCTTGACCGCTGCGGCGATATATCTCGACTCAGCTTTAAGGGTGACAATATGGGTTATTTTGCACCCTGCGGTTATGTTTCGCCGAAATACTACGACAGTGTCGGCAACGGATTTTTAAAGTCCTTTACAGCCGGATTTTTCACCACCTGCGGACTTACCGCTGTCGGAACACCCTGCGAGGATAACGGCGAGGTGCTGCCGCTGCACGGTACAATCTCAAACACGCCATGCGAAAATTATTCGTACCGCATAAAAGACAACAGCATATATATCACGCTCACAGTGCTTGACGCGGCATTGTTTTCGCACAAGCTTATCTTAGAGCGTGAGTACGTTTGCCCCCTTGATAAAAACGAAATATACATGACGGATAAAATTAAGAATATCAGTGCGGAGGACTCGCCCTTAGAGGTTCTTTATCACTGTAATATGGGTTATCCGCTGTTGTCGGAAAATGCAAAGGTGACTGTTCCGTCAAGCAAGGTAATGCCGAGAAATGAACACGCAAAAGAGGGTATTCTAAACTGTCTTGTAATGGAAAAGCCTCAAAAGGGTTATGAAGAAAAATGCTATTATCATACCATGTCGGGAAAGACCTGCGTGTCGATATTTAACGATGATATAAAAAAGGGAGTAAATATCAGATATGATGCCGATGAGCTTAAGTATTTCACCGAGTGGAAGATGATGGGCGAGTACGAATATGTTTTGGGACTTGAGCCGGGAAACTGTTTGCCGGACGGCAGAAATGTAATGCGCGAAAAGGGCATACTGGAGATATTAAAGCCTGATGAAGAAAAAGTACATCATATAAAATTTGAATTTGAGGAGAGATAAAGATGCTTGTAACATTAAAAAATATTTTAAAGATTGCAGAAGCACAAAAATGTGCGGTGGGTTCATTCAATACACCGAATTTGGCGAGTATAAAAGCTGTTATTTCAGCGGCAGAGGAGATGAATCAGCCTGTTATCATAATGCATGCACAGGTGCATGAGGAAATGGGACTTTGTACGATGGATGAAATTGCTCCCATTATGCTTTTTATGGCAGACAGGGCAAGTGTGCCTGTCTGCGTTCATTTGGATCACGGTACGGATATGGATTATGTTAAAAAAGGACTTGATTTGGGATTTACCTCGGTAATGTATGATGGTTCGGAGCTTTCAAAGGCAGAAAATTATGCAAACACTGCTATTATGGTTGAAGCTGCCGCAAGATACGGAGCATCTGTTGAAGCGGAGATAGGATCAATGGGTTCAAGAGAGTCGGGAAACGGAGGCGGAGAAAGTATATATACCGACCCTGCCGAGGCAGAAAGCTTTGCAAGAGAAACAGGAATAGATGCGCTTGCTTGTGCATTCGGTACGGCGCACGGACTTTACTTGAAGCAGCCTGAGCTTGATTTTGAAAGACTTGCCGAAATAAAGAGCAGAGTCGATATCCCGCTTGTAATGCACGGCGGCAGCGGCGTGAGCCATGAGGATTACAGAAAGGTAATAGCGCTTGGAATACGCAAGATAAATTACTATACATATATGGCAAAGGCAGGCGGAACGGCTGTTGTGAATATGGAGGATAAAACATTTTACCACGATATCGAAACAGCAGCGATAGCGGCTATGAAAGAGAATGTGAAAATAGCTATTGAAGTTTTTTCTATGTGACAGTCTGCACCATTGAGACGGGATACCGTTTGCCGGACGGCAGAAACGTAATGTGCGAAAAGGGCATACCGGAGATAATAAAACCCGATGAAGAAAAGTACATCATATAAAATTTGAATATGAGGAATATTGAGAAATCTCCGCTTTAGTATAAAATCAATTTAGTCGTTATGCTAATTTTATATGAAAGCCATAGCGAGACTGGGGCAAGGTTTATAGCGGGTTATCTATTATGTACATTGAGTGCACAGACTTGTACGCTTCGGATATGTCATAGTATCCCCTGCGTGCAAGTCTTTCGTTTTCATTACTATGCCGTTTTCCATTACTCCGCTTTTAATATACTTCTTGATTAAGTCAATTAGTTTCTTATCGGAGTGGAGCGCAGCGGAACGACAGTCACGATAGTGACTTTTTTATAATTTATTCCTTTTCAA
>JAXDRV010000087.1:0-24491 GCA_034090805.1 Clostridia bacterium | reverse complement strand
TTCTCAAAATATTTATTTGGGCAGACTTTATCAATGCGAACTGTGTAAAATCTCTGATTTTACACGAAAAATTTTGACAATAGTCATAATTTTTCCAAATGCGATTGAAAATCGCATTTGTTCAGTGAGCATTATATATTTCAGCCTTAAATTTTCAACAGTGGAAGTACAGTCTTTCTAAGATATTCCTCCTCATCGTCATTTACCTGTTTAAACGGCGCACGGCATTGTCCGAAATCCATACCCATCATCCTAAGCACAGCCTTCTCGGCAGGCATTACTCCCACCTTTGCCAACGCTGTTATAATAGTATTTACATCTCTCTGAATCTCCCTCGCCTCATCCATGCGCTTCTCAAGGCAAAGCTTTCTCATCTTCACAAACTTCTCCGCCATAAAATTATACGTACTTCCCACACCGCCGTCGGCTCCCATTGAGATCCCCGCAAGAAACATCTCGTCAAAGCCGTTAAAAACAAGCTTATTGGGGAAATGGCTTTTCATTCTCTCAAGAGAGAAAAAATCATTGGATGTATGCTTAACTCCCAAGAATCTGTCATCATTCAAAAACTCCGCCGCCGTTTCTTCGCTTATGCTCACCCCCGAAAATGCCGGGAAATTATACACAAGCATCGGCAGACTTATTTCGTTTACAATATCAAAATAATATTTTTTGATTTCCTCAAGCGAAAAATTATAATAAAACGGTGGGATTGACGATATGGCATCTGCTCCCCTTTCCTCGGCATACCTGCCAAGCTTTATCGCATCAAGCGTACCGATACATCCGATATGCGATATTATACGGCATCGTCCCTTAACCGTATCATTGCCGTTTATTACTCTTTCTGCTATTCTCTCTAAATAATTCATATTCTTCACCTGCTTATATCTTCAATACGTTCTCCGTTTATATACTGCTTATCAAGCATTATTGATACAGAAAACAAATCGGGACGGATGGAATTTTCAATTCAACACCTTCTGTTTGCACCAAAGCCGTCAGACGGGAATCACGCCTACTTGTTTCTATATGATATGGTGACGGTTCACTCTCATACACCTCCATATAAAAACCGCAAAAAGCTTCCTCCGTTTCAATCAGTGAAATTTCCTTTTCCTCTCCGGAATACAAAACAACCGCAAACATGGTTTTATCCCCGTCACGTGTTATACGCATTTCTGCGTTTTCTCCGCCGAAGCCTGCGTCAAACACATCAATCAGTATATTGCAGCTTTCATCATGAATATAAACTCTGCCTTCTTCCGCTTCATAGCTTATATCTCCCGTCACCTCAAACACAGCCGCCAGCTCCGATACCTTGAAGCGTCCGTCCTTAAGCGTGTCTATTGATATATGCGTATCTCCCCTGTCAGTCGAAAAACCGATTGAGCCGAAAAGCTTGTTTTTATGCTGCACGCAATGCAAAAGTCCGCTGCTGAAATCATAGCCGTCATGAAGCACCCTGAGTCTCAGCGACTTTTTATTATCAGCATCACCGAAAAACATTTGCAGCGGTCTTATCTGATTCCACATTTCGGAACGGTTATAACTCCCTATCGCATAACGTTTTGTCATGTATGTTGTGTTCACCTGTGCAAACGCAAAATATGGGTACATATAACCGTAGGAATTGATTCTTTGTATATATTTTTCCTGCGGCTCAAAGAAATATTTTCTATACTTTACAGGGCACTCAAGCCTGTCACGCATCGCAAATAAGCCTATTATATCACTTTCCTCACCTCTTGCCGCCGCCTTCACCTCCGAAAGCTGCGCTTCCGTCAGAAAATCCTCATAGCGTCTTGCGTTCGGTGCCGCCCATTCGTTCAGAGGAACAAAGAAATGTTCTGCTATACCTCTCCAAACAAAATCATTTATTTCCTCAAGAATACCTTTTATCTCCGCATCTCTTACTTGACGCATAAACAGCGCAATATCCCTTGCCACAAGAAGGTTATAATTCGGACTGTTATACTCGTTAAGCGCACCCATAGACTGCGTATACGCCCAAAAACGCTTAAGCTTATTTTTGCCAAATTCAAAAAGCGTGACATCTCCGAAAAGTTCTCCGGCAATTACCGTCACATATGCGTCCATAAGCACTACATTTGTATACTGTATCTCAACATCACGCCTCATGATGGCGCAGCAAGCATTCTTCACAGCGTTTGTTATGCTTTCTTTCAAATCCTCCGCAAGAACATCACTGTAATCAATTAAAAGCTGCAAAAACATTTTTGAACAGAAATTCGCCGAATTAGGGTCCGGCGGGGACATTTCAGATACAGGCTCCTCATAAAAATACGGCCATATTCCGAAATATCTGCTGTCCGTATCGGTTTCCTGAAGCTTAACCGCCGCTGCCGCCGTATCGGCGGCACGACTGTATTCGCCCGTATCCATAAGCGCCACCGCATACATAAGCGAACGCTCCGCCGAATGTACCCATGTGCCGTTTTTTATATTTGTGTGGTACCCACGCTGCTTGCAGCACTCTCCCAAAAGGCACAGCTTCGGATCATATCTTTCGTCATATTCTTTTAACATTTCTGCAAGCTTTTCTCTGCGATCCATATTAATCCTCCATTCCGCCACCATGCGGCGGCACAAATCATAATGCGGAAAAGAAGCTTGTCATCACTTTTGCTTCGCAAAAGCCGCACTCCGTGCGTCCGACCTTCTTGGCGGTGAGTGCAGATTGCCGCTCGAAGCGATACTGACGTATGAGTATACTTCAAGTCCCGCAAAATGGAAAGATGCGCCGCTTATTTTTCACATTATCCCTTTCTGCCAAGCATCGTGTATATTACCTGTGCGCCCTGAGCACGAGTTACGTCGGTAAGCGGCGAGAAAGAGCCGTCATTCATACCGTTCAATATCCCGGCGGCAGACAGTCTGCCGACCGCATCTCTTGCATAATCCGAAATCTTCTGCGAATCTGTAAATTCAACACCGTTTCCGCTTGTATCGATACCCTTAAGCTCTGCCGTGCGCAGTAAAATTACTGCCATATCCTGCCTTGAAATCGTTTTGTCTGCTCCGAAATGTGTATCGGATATTCCGTAAATAATGCCGGCTTTTTTCGCAGATGCTATATAACGATAACTCCAAGCATCTTTCGGAACATCGTCAAAATCTATTTCGGCGGTATTATCCTTCAAATCAAACGCATCAACAATAATCTTGACAAATTCGGCACGTGTCAGCGACTCGTTCGGCTCAAATCGTCCGTCACCGCGTCCCGAAACAATCTTCTTTTCCGCAAGTGCCTCAATCGCCTTTATTGCCGACTCGGTTTTCTGCTCGTCCGCCGAATCCGTAAGCTTTGCCCAATCCGTTATTTTTCTAACAATATTCTGAATAATGTTAATCGTTGACACTGCCTCTTCTTCATTTTCATATTTAATATCCGTTTCGGAAATATCCTTTTCAAGTCTCTTTTTCCAATCCTCTCCCAGAATTTCAAAATCAGCATCATTCGTTCCGAACAATTCCGGGTATTCGCTGATTTGAGCGGAAATTGTGCTTTTGTCATTTTTTATTGTTTCCAAAGCCCGGATTGCCTCATCGTATGCAGTGTATTTAATTGAAATTTCCGAAATATTTCCGTCCTCGCCCACACGCAAAACATAGCTTCCGCTCTGCGCATCCATGGGGAACGAAAAGCTGTCAAACAGATAATCGCCGTTTTCGTTTATGCCCTCGTCTGTATACAGCATCTTTGTTTTATCGGAGTTTAAAAGCTGAATTGCGGGCGTTTGTGAATTCTTTGTGTCGGTTACCTTAACGTCAACCTTACGCAAAATCAGCTTTGCGTCAATTTCTGCGGCGGAAGCGGTGCTCCCGACTGCCAGTGCGGCAATGCAAAATAGCAAAATACTCTTTTTCATAGCTAAAATCCCTTCCGTTATTTTATAATAACCATGTCCTTTACCTCACCGCTGGAAATTACCGCAACAAAGCTATCTCCCACCGAAACATCTTCATAAGATGCAGTTGCCGCCGTGCGCAGCTCCGTTTCCAATCTTGTGTATTTACATCTTGCCATCAAGCCGATATATCTCGTATCGCCGATATATGTATATTCAATATACTTATCGCTCTTTTTCACGACCGTTCCGTAGCAAATCAATCCCGAATACAGCACATCCTTTGTAGGAGTTGTTCCGTTGCTGTGTTTTGTTCCCGGAATAAGCACCGGACTGACGCTGCTTTGACTGTCCGCATTCAGTATTTTCCTGACCGCACGGATTTTTTTGCTGCTGTCTGCCTCAAATTGAATAACATCGCACTTTTGTAAATCATATTCATTTAAAATGCTGTCGGAGCAGTAATAGACGTTTTTCTCTCCTTTTCCGTACATGATAAGCTGATTGTATATTTCATCTTCATCACGCACCACTCTGTTAATGCTGTCAATTACAAACAGGTTTGCCTCCGTATTAATATTTGACGTGCCGACCACAACATCGGACAGTACAACCACATTTGCATATGCTACCTCGCCGTCATCGTAAGCATACGCCTTATACGGGTAACTGTACTCATAAACGTTCGTCTTTAAAACAGAGCTTGCGCTTGTGTAAAACGCATCTTCATCCTCCCAATTATCCTCCGGCGGTATTACAAAGAAAAGCGTATCGCTGTCCGTTACAATTCTTCCGTCAAAAATACCGTTACGATAGTAAAAGCTCGATGACGCTTCTCCCAAAACACGCAGTCCCTGCTCGTTAATATACGTTCTTTCACCGGTGTATTGGTTTCCCTCGTCCGCTTTTTCTATTTTTACAATTTCACCGTCATCATTTAATATGTAGCGTATAAGCTCGCCGCGTGTCAGTGCGGAGCGGACAGCGTCCCAGCCTCTTGCTCCGTTCGGGAGCTGCGCCGTTTTCCCTATATTTACATTCTTTGCCGAAGCATAGCGTTTAAACTCATTCTGCGGAGTATACATCGAAAAATAAAGCTGATCGTCGTTATTTTCATCAATATACATCTTATATATCATGCCTATATTCCACGCATTGTCCCCCAATGCTTTGTAAAATGCCGCTTTTCCGTTATGCGTAAAGTAAAAAGTACCCTCGCTCCCTACTGCGGTATTTTCCAGAAATGCTTTTGTCGCCGGATATTCCGTTGTATCGATTGTTACTGTATCATCACTCTTACTGCGCAGAGTTCCGTCCGTCTTTTTATCTGAAATGATAACGGATACCATCTTCTCTCCGTCGGTATTTCTGCTTTCCGAAACCGTTAAAACACAGTTTTTCTTAACAGCCGCAAAATTAACCGTGTTTCCGTCTGTGTTGCGTATTTCCACGTTCAGACGATCCTCATTCAGATCAATCGTATAATTGCCGTCTGTTGTGTAAACCTTCTTATCACGTGCATATATGTCACTGACCATATAAAATTCATATGACGTAATCAACAGTACATCGGCTCTGCCGTTATTATCATTATCTATTGCGGTAATGTTTCCCTCCTCGGGAAGAATGTTTTTTAGCTGACCGTAGCCGCTGTATGCCTTTTTATTATAGATAACATCATAATTTTCTTCAAGCTTCAGTGTTTTATTGTCCTTTTTCTGACGTCTGTAATAAATTTGCGTATTATCCGCATTATACAATTCCTCCGAGCTGATTTCGGTTACGTTGTTTTTATTGTTGGGTACGGCATAAATTACATCTTCGCTTTCTTCGCTTTTTAAATAAAAGTCAACAACATATCCCAAATAGTCACCGCATTTTTTATACTTTAAGCCGTAAACCTTACCGTCAATTTCAATCTGCGCTTCTCCCGCTGCCTTAGATGCCTCCGAAAGTCCCGTCAAGTCGTTCGCAGTTACGACACCGCGCATTTTCTTTATTTCATAATATTCGGAAAGCACTGTTTTCTCATCTGAGGATTTATAGCTGATACTCCCGTTTTTCCATTCCGTTTCAACAATACCCGTATTCAAGGTATTCTCAAGCATTGCATATATATTATCAAGCATTGCGCCCTCGCTGCGGTTTTTGCTTATACCGCTGAACACACGCAGCTCCGTTGCCGCACTCAATGCCTTTTCATCGGAAAGATATGTGTATCCCAAGCCCCGCATAAGCATTGCCGCCGCTTCGTTTAACGTTACCGTATCCTGCGGGCGGAAGCTCTGCGTTTCCGTATCGGCAACATAACCCAAATCCTTAATCGTCTTTATATCACGTGCGTACTCATTTGTTAATTCAACGTCAATATATGGCTTTTGTGTGAGAGTTGCGCATGAATACGGCTTATTAAAATACTTAACAAGAATTTTGGCATATTCCGCGCGGCTGACCTCTTTTGTTAAATCCTCCGTTTCATCGTCGGCAAGGTCATACAGAACGCCAAGCGATCTGAGCATCTCCGCACGTTCCTCCGATACCTGCACCGCCTCCGCAGCCGATGCACCGGCATTTTCCGCATAAACCGCCAATCCAAGCGCACTCTGCAATATAACAGCCGCTCCGATAATCAGCGGTATTATTTTCTTTCTCATAACTTTCCTCCTCAGACATCAGATATTAAAGCAATACATTTACATCTGTGTTTCTTATGCACAGATTATAAAGCTCAGGCCGCAAATACGTATCTATCGAATATCTTTCCGATCTCACCGCAAGCCTTGTACCGTTCCTCGTTATATCAGCCTCCATAGCCTCGCCGTTTACCCTCATGCTTATTACTCCGTATGTTTCCTTAAGCTTTGTTAAATCTATTGTTTTCTTCTCTCCCTCATAGCAAATAAGCTCAAAGCCATCCTCCGTAAAGTTGATTTTGCCCGGCGCTCCGTCAAACACCCATTCTAAAATTTTAACGCTGAACGATATTTTTCCATCGCTGTATACAAGCTCATTCCCCCTGCGCTTAAAATTCTCTTTTTTATAATTCCCGCTTATTTTCATTGTGAATTTAAGACTTTCCGCTTCTATAATACCGTTTTCAAAGCAATCTAAAATATAGTGCTTATCTCCGTGATCTGTTGAAAAACCAACAACCGTAAGCATTTCGTCCCTGTTCATTGCAGTATATGCCATACCCGACGAAAAGCTGAAATCCTCTTTCATGCAGCGGAGCTTGAATGTTTTTTTATCCTCCTTATCCCACATAAGCATAGAGGTTCTTCTCTGATCCCAAAGATCGGTTTTCTGCAATGCTCCGAACAGGTAATCCTTTGTTTTGTATGTATACGCAGTCAAGTCCGGACTGTCAAAATCACGTATTATCGTTGCGTCCGTATCACGTTTTCTGAGATTATTTTTCTTATAATATGTATCCTCAATCCATATCTCTTTTTCAAAATTTTCGTAAAATTCCTCAGGACAGTGCGGGACATTTAACTCCCAGTCATTCATCGTACAGTTATATGATCCGTATTTTCCGTTTGTGGCATAATATATGAAATCCGTATTTTCATTTTCTATATCGGTATCCGTATACGCCCTGACATACGGCGGAGCAAGCTCGTTAAATTCTGCACTGTAATGCTTTGAAATCATATCCCACAAATATGAGTTAAGCTCCCTCGCATATTCGTGACATTCCTCATCGCCGCAATATTTCAGTATGCGTGTCAGCGAATCGCCGACCACCTTTAAATAGCACGGGCTGTTGTATTCGCTGAAGCCTCCGTTAAAGCGTGTATATTCCGCAAAAGCCTTAAGCTCCTCTTTGCCTGCGGCGATTAGTTCCTCGTCCTCCGTTATTTCACCTATTACGGTGATTGTAATGCAGCTCATTGAAATAACGTTTGTATAATCCAAGCCTACATTCCTTCTTATACAGCAGCGTGCCGCCAAATTCAGTGCAGTTTTAAGCCTCTGTGCCGTCTGCTCTGAAATATATTGGGATTTTTCGCACAGGATATATATCATAGGTCTTGCAACAAATTCAGCCATGTTATAATCCGGCGCAGACATCTCGGTAAGGCTTTCCTCAAAATAATATGACCATAGTCCGTAAGTCTTGCTTTTGGGGTTTTTGTCCTGTGCATCAATGATTTTGTTTATGATATTTTCCGCAGCTGCATATCTGTGCTTTGCGCCGCTCATGTAAACAAGCTGCGTATAAACCGCATTTCCGCTTATATAATGCGCATGACCGGTTACATTTGTATGTATCACGTTCTTAACTTCCACATCTGTGCCTATCAAGCCGCATTCCTCGTCAAATTGTTTATCAACATTTTCAAAATACTTTTGAACCATGCTGTTAAAATTCGTTTTTACATCTTCCATTATTATAAAACCCTTTCATAACGTCAAGCTTAATATTTATGCCTTTAATCCCTCGTTCATGCAAAGAATTGCAAGAGCCTGACCGTATGTCATCGGACATATTTCCACATCTTTATATTCCTGTGCCGTTTCAAAAACCGGCGTTCCGTATGAAACCTCAAGAACCGTTCCGTCCTCATCGATTCTTGCCTTTACCGCCTCAAGCGCTTTTAATGCCGCTGCACGGTAATCGCTGCTTATGTATCCTTTTCTTACCGCCTTTAACAAGCCGTATGCAAAGCCCGCCGTTGCGCTTGTTTCTTCATATGAAGTATCATCATCTACAATTGTGCGCCACATTCCGTCCGGACACTGATATTTTTTGAGTGCCGCGGCCTGCGCCGTAAGCGTATCTGTAAGATATTGCTTAAGATACGGCTCAACATCGATCATCTCCAGATAATCCACCACTCCCGCCGTGTACCAGCAGTTTCCTCTGCCCCAATGCACAGCGGAAAAATTATCTCTCCTAAGAAAACTCCAACCATGATACCATAACCCGCAGCTTTTGTCAAACAAATATTTTATATGTATCAAAAACTGCCTTTTGCCCTCCTCCTCGTACTCCTTTATCCCCAATATCACTCCGGCACGTGCAAGGAAAAGATTCGTCATAAACAGCGTATCCGCCCACAGCTGACCCTTATTTTCAATGCCTGTCGTGATATGCTGCAAGCCTCCGTCCTCGGTACGGGGCATTTCGTTAAATACCCACGCTGACCATTCTTTTATATACTCTAAAAATTCCTCGTTATGTGTTTCTTCATACATATATGTAAGAGTAAGCATCGGCGCACACGTATTGACATTCTTTTCGGGAAGTCCCTCGGCTATCCTCTTTTTGTACCAGTCCTTTAAAAACTCAAAATACCTGTCCTCCCCGGATGCTTTCCAATATTGATAAAGACCGTATAAACCAACTCCCTGTGCCCATTCCCATTTTTCTATATCGATAATGCTTATGGGACATTCCTCGCTGAACTGAGCCTTATTTATCTGAATCATTTTATCCGCTGTTTTATTCAATAAGCTTTTCATGTCAATCTCCGTTCCGCCGCCTTAAGACAGCACAATATAATTATATTACCATGTATAGCAGTCCGTGCCGAAATCACTTTTCCATTTTGTCGGCGTCAGCGTTGTTTTCCAGTCAAGCGGACATGATGTATTTGATGCCTTGACCGCAGTTTCAAACGCTTTTGTTATATCTTGTTTCACATCCTCCGTATAAGCATCCTCAGCAACCGACACAAACAGCGGCGTACCGCTCTTTGCCAAAACATCGAGCCATTGTCTGTTTGTTTTCCACGGTATATTTTTCGTTATGCCTACGCAGTCCGCATCTGCAAGATAAAATGCCTTGTGCTGCTCCATTCTGAATGCAAGAGTGTTCAAGCCGTATTTCTTCGTTCTTTCCCAGTCAATTCCGCTTGTATCATCACCCGTTCTCTGAATGTCAAACACTCCCGCCGAAAGATGACTCACCGTATTGCACCCCATAATCAAGGTATCCTCACCCGCACCCTCTCTTATCGTCCGATACAAAGCTTTTATAATTTCAGCCGTAGTTTTTGTTTTATCATGGAATTGTATATCGTATGCCGTTTCCTTGCTCATCTCAAATCCCCATTTGCCGAAAATGTCAAATGTGGAAAAATCATGCTTAATCAGCTTATACCCCCATGCTCTGAGCCTTTGCATATCCTCCCTGACCATATCCAAAACAAGCTCCGATGAAGGGTCGAGCGTTGTCTGATATGCTTTTTTCCTCAAAACACATTCATCATGCACTTTTTCCGTAGTTAAAAGCGGCCTTATCCATATTCCCGGAATTGCGCCAAGCTTTTCGATTTCCTCCGCCAGGCTCTGCATATCTCCGAAAAATCTGTTCGATACCCTCCACGGTCCTCCGTTATATTCGGGGCATCCGTCACTTTTCGCACAGTGACATACCTCCCAGCCGTCGTCTATAACCATGTATGGCTTATACGGACTGTCCTTCGGCGAACATTCAACAATTTTTGCAGTCATGTCCAGGATTTTCCCGCGGCTGTTATTTCCGTAATTGCAGTACCAGTCGTTCCCGCCGAAAATCGGACGTTCGGTTTTCCTCGGATATTCCGACATCAGCCTGCAAAAGCCGTTCATGGTTTCCAAATCCGCGCTCGCATATTTTGCCGTAATTATATCGCACGCATGAAGAGTTCGGTTATTAAGCACAATCGGATTGCTGCCGTTTCTTATATCAAGCTCCAGTATAATTTCTTCTTTATCGCAATACCATGTACAAAATGCGTTTGGCTGCACCTTGACACCTACTCCGAAAAATCCGCTTTCCGTATCGGCAAAAAAATACCACGGCATCGGATTTTCTATATTCATGCTTTTCCAGCCCAAATCTCCGTATGCACGCTCAAAAGCGTCACCCAAAACAAGCCCTTCGTCAAAGCAATTATTTTCAAAAACAATTCTTACCGTACTTACGGGAGTTTTATCCGCACAAACATCTACACCTCCGTCTGTTATTGATACGCAAATATCGTCCCTGTAATATGTATCCTTGCCCTTAAAATCCACACTCTTTACCGCACATTCCGAATCTAATATGACTTTATTTATTTTAAACATAATTTTTTCATTCCCGCCCTGATTTTTTATACAACAATTATATCATATTCCTGTATCTTTTTAAATGTATTTTTCTCATATGTTTTATTAACCATTACTGTTAAATTGTTCCTTTAGTATGGTTTTTTTTGTGTTTTTTTCACATTTCGTATTAATATATTGATTTTAAACCGCCTTTATGATATAATCGTCTTAATGAATGCAAAACGAGGTGCTCCCATGATTAAAGAGGTATTTTTCCAAAACAAGCATTTTAAAGATCTCAACCCACTCGTTGTCGGATATGAACAATGCTCTCCCGGTTATTCCTGCGGTCCGGAAATACGGCATAATTATTGGATACAGTATGTTATTTCAGGCTGTGGTGTTTTTGAGCTGGAATCAAAAAAATATAATTTAAAAAGCAATCAGGCATTTATTATTCCTCCGTCAAAAAAAGTCTTTTTCCGCGCAGACGATAAAACACCGTGGGCGTATACCTGGATTGGATTTAACGGCGAGTATGCAAAAATGCTTGAACGTCTGAAAAGTCCCATAATAAATATAGATTATTCATTTTTCAAGGATTTGCTTGACTGCAAAAATTTCCCCGGTATGGAGGCGGATTTCCTTGCCGGAAAGCTGTTTATGATATTTTCGCATATTTTCACAAAGCAGTATCCGGGAAATTATATTAAATTTGTTAAGGAGTATCTGTCATCATATTATTCGCAAACCGTGCGTGTACATGAAATAGCGGATATTTTAGGGCTTAATCCGAATTATTTATCTACGCTTTTCAAGGCTGAAACAGGGAAGTCAATTCGTGATTCGCTTATGGAAATAAGAATGAATAAGGCAATGGGAATAATAAACAATCAGCACTATAACGTCACAACCGTAGCGTCTATGGTGGGATATACCGATATTTACGCTTTTTCCAAACACTTCAAAAAGCGATTCGGACATTCGCCGAGATATTTTATAAACAAATCAAACCCCGATAAATAAGCATTTCGGACGAGGTGAAACCGGCATAATATCTTCCGTTATATAAAACACTCAGATTAACGTCTGTTTTTGCTCTCTTTAGCTTTGCTCCCTCATAATATTCAAGCGAGCGTTCCTTATAGCTTTCCATATCATCGGCTGATATTGTAATAGTGCTTGTTTTATAAGATTTAAGTCAATGATTTTTTCACATATAACCGAAATAAACCAACCTGCGAGAAATGGCTTACCTATGCTGTTTTTCGTGGGTTAATACCTTATTTGCCTATATCTGAAAATTGTGCATTTTTGCGTCTAACGTGTATAAATCGTGTATGAAAAACAGCCGCAGATATAAACGGCTGTTTTTCATATGAGTGTCTTACTTTAACCTACTCGAATAGCGGTCAACATACTGTTTTTTAATGCTCTTTTTTGCGTTCGAAACAGCTGTTTTTAACCTTGCCGCCGTTTCATCCTGTGATAATGAGGAGTTTTGCAATGCAAGGTTTTTGGCTTTTTCTACCTCTTTTAATACTGCCTTGGCATATTCCGTATATTCGTCGGGCGTCATTTGATATA
Source organism: Clostridia bacterium (assembly GCA_034090805.1). GTDB lineage: Bacteria > Bacillota > Clostridia > UBA1381 > UBA1381 > Ornithomonoglobus_A. Next base: position 12,009 of record JAXDRV010000087.1, on the reverse strand, counting down.
CTTGTTTTACTCCGTCCTTTGTTCTCTCAAGCTTACTGTCGGGCATTTCGCTCATAAGATAAAATCCGTTGTCCCTGCCGGTGTATCCGTCCAGCCGCTTCATAATGCGTTTATCTGTCTCCGTAATATCATCATTCCACGTATCAAGAGCCTTTAAAAGCTTTGCCTTTCCGCCTCGCTGCTTGTCTGCCGGCAAACTGCTTACGGCAGCAGTCATTTCGCTTATAAATCCGGACTTCATAGCCGCCTTTTCGTATTTAACAGCATTGTCAATCGTTGGTGTATTTTCATACTCAGACTTTGTTTTATCCCTGTTTTCATATACAATGTCGGTTTTATCCTCAGAATACAGACTGTCGGCTACATACTTATTTTTGAAACCGAATGAAAAGTCCTTACTGTTCTCTCCACTTTCAAATAAACTGTTATTGAGCTGCCCGATATATCCGCCGTAGCTCGATATAATATGGTCAATTTGCAGCGGTGACATATTTGTATATTCTCCGAACCATGTGTTTGACAACGCAATAGCTGTTTTTGAGGTCCTGTCATTATACCTTTGCGTTCTCGGCAGATATTCGTATTTTTTGCTTTCTATAGGCGTTCCCTTATAGTCCTTGTTAAAGCCTATATCCGCAACACCTCCCAATACGGTATTGTTAAGCGTGCTGTGCAGCATATCTGTCGGTGTTTTGCCTCTCGGTATCATCGGCGGCAGAATATTATCGGCTAAATAATTGCCGAATTGATAAAATGCTTTATCATCATTCATCAATTTATCAACAACCCTTTCGGCAAAGCTGTTCAGCACCGCCATTTCACGGGCTTTCGGAATTTTCAAAAACTTACCGTCTCCCAAATAAAATACATAATAACTGTTTTTGGTGTATTGCGACAAATTGTCATACGCTTCTTTCGACTCCTTATCTCGTCTGTTGAGCAGCGAAATCAATAATGTAGCCAAGACTGCCTGCGTTACATATTTTGCTGTCCTGCTAAGCCTTTCTTTCGGTGTTACGTCCTTGAAGCTTCTGTACAGCTTGGAAATCCCCTGTATTGACGCATTATTAAACATAAACATCGCATTCAATTTACGCCCTCCTGCTCCGTTTCGCTTAAAATTCACGGTAATATCATCAGCCGCATACATAGCCTCGGCATTATCGCCGCCACGTTTTTTGACTGCATTAAATTCCGCAAGCCTGGGTATTGTTTCGGTTATGTCATTTAACTCCGACATAATATGTATCGGATTAATCATAGCTTGGAATACACGCCTTGCAATTCCCATATCCTTTTGCGCTATCTTTTTTAAATCCTTTTGTATAATATCAATCTGGGCAGACAGTAACGAAGAATGCCCTCCGCCGGATGCAAGATACTGTTTATAATCATCTGATTTCGTGATAATATCCTTTACGGCTTTGGCGTAATTTCCGATAAACTCCGCAGGATTGTTAATAACGGAATTTTTATAAGCCGTATCAAAATCACGTATCGGATTTGATGTTGCAAACACCGGATTCAATGATGTAATCAGCATTTTCATAGGCTTCATTATAGCCTGAGATACTTTAAAAAACCTGCCTAACTGCTGAGGCGTCATTTCAGCTATTGCCGAAAACAACTCGTCATTATGCACTTGATAATATTCCGCCTTACCGTTTCTCACGGTAAATATAATTTTATTCTTTGTGTCGGCGATCGGAGTATATCCCGAAATCTCATCTCCGAGTATATTATTCAGTGCATCGTCTATGGCGAACATGGCATCGGGGGATATATTTCCATCGAGTGTTTCTTCGATTTTCTTTATGTAATCTCCCATTTTTATTTTTGTTACTCTTACATCGGGAGGCACGCGTTCAATAAACTGTCCGAAGCCGTCTATAGTATCCGCATAATTACATAACACATCACAAACCCTGCGCCGCATTGCAAACTTTACAAAGCGGTCTGTGTTCTTAACAATGCTTTCCAATGGATTTAATATAGCTGCGCCGCTTCCCTTAGCTCTCATTATAGGTGCTTTTTGATTGGCAAACGTCCCTTTTTGTCCTTTGGTTTTGTTGTTTGCCCTATAAAACGGCACATAGCAAGGATACATTTCAAACAACTTTTCAGCTGTTTTTGCGTCCATTCCGCCTGCGTTCACTCCGAAATTTAATACAAGATTTCTCTGATATTCGTATAAATTCTCCGCCGCCTCCTTAAATTCGGGATATGCCTCATCAAAATAGAGTATTTTTTCTCTTATGCTGTCGGCGTTTTCAAGTGTATTATCAGCAAATACTCGCTTTTTCGTAACGCCTTTATTCGGCTCTATCCACTCAAGAGAATGCTTTAATACAAGATATTCGCTGAATTTATTTAAATTCTTGCCGCTAACATTTTTTATGCAGTCAATAAATGATTGACCTATGTCAATATTTCCGTCAAGGTCAGTCATTCCATGCTTTAGAATATAGTCGGTAACAGCCGCTGCATTCCTTGAATTTGAGGCAAGCTTATATGCGTCTTTTTCTCCGTCAAGCTTGCCCGTGGTTTTCCTTACAAACTCGGCTGCGTCCTTTATCGGCAAAAATCCGTCAACAAGCTCAATAAGTATTTTTCTTTTAAATCCGCTTACCTTATCCTTTACGCTTGTTTGTGATGCCTCTTTATTTGTAACAATGCTTTGTGATAATCGCTCATCGAAGTCGGATGCCATGTATTTGTTGACATATTTTGACGCAGTATTAAGTGTGTCAAGCTCTGCCTTGTTAAGCGTGCCGATAAATTCATCGTAGAAATTCGGCATAGTTTCTCTTGCGTTGCTCCTGTTCTGTAAATATTGCTTTACAAACTCACCGACAGCCTCACCGGGACGCTGTTTCTCATCATACATATCAAGAAAATCTTTATCGGCATTTTCAAGAGCCTCGGATATATACTCGCTGTTTTGTAAATTATATTTTTTATCGAAATAGTGACCTACCTCGTGACCGATAGACGGCAAATCATTTGTAACCTTTGTTCTTATAACTTCAGGAGTGGTTTTAAATACTCCGTCATTATTACCGTATACCTTTCCTGTGTTAATCGGAACATTTAAAGACTTTGACAAGTATTTCCGTACATCGTCCAGCGATTTAAAGTTTTCTTTGTATCTTTTATTGCCATCGTCCGTTTTTTCATCAAGCGTTGTTTTCCACTGTTCTTCGGTGATTGAGTCCGCCACGGTCTTTGAATAGCTGTTATCCGTATTTTCGGTGTAGCTTAATGGATAATCATCAAGCACCTTTCTCAGTATATCTTCTGCACCGGCAGAGTAGGGAATAAAGTAACGTGTCATGTAGCCGATTCTCTCGGTAAATACACCCTTATTTTTTAGTATATCGCTGTCGGTCATTGTAGGACCCGATATTTCAATACGGTTTTCATTCGATACTTTTCTTTTTGATATTCTCCAGCCGTTATCAAGATGAAGTGTTTTGCCGGACTTAATGATGCTTACAAGCTCCGAAACATCTGTATCGGCAGTTTTTCTGACAGCTCCTATGCGTCTTAGCGTTTGGTCTAATGCCTTTTCGGGAATTACTCTGCCTATAAGCACATCGCCTGTATCCGTAAGCACACGCACAATGCGTGTATTATCCGAAGGGAGCTTGTCCCATACCGGTAAAACAGCGCCGCCTATAAGGTTAAGTGAACGTTTTTCTGTTTTCGGTAACTCAGAAACCGCTTCATTCCACAAACCTTCCGCCTTATCCCGCTCAACCTTTTCAAAGTTTAGCTTTAAATTTATCTCCGGGATATATTCCTTGCCTGTCTGTCCTTCAAGTCTGTACCGCTGCGTTATATTTCCGTATGAATCGGTTGAGGAGCTTGTTTTAAATGCGGCTCTTACGGCATTTGTTTTCTTGTTTACGAAAAATCCCTCAAAGCTGTCGTAGCCTGTGTTTATATCCTCAAACAAGCGGGGCTTGATTTTATGCTCAGAGGTTAGACTGTAATACAGCGTCTTTGCTCCCGTGAGCTTGTCCGTTCGCACCTCTTGGGTATCATCAAGGTGAACGCTGTCCGCCTTGTAGTTTTCCAGACCTTTATCAAGAGTTCCGTTTTGCTCCGCTATATCCGTCTGAACCTGCAAAGCCTCCGCAAATCGGTCAAATACCGTATTCTGCTCATCAACACCTAATATCAAAATCCTGTTAAGGAATTTTGATATATCTCTCGCCTCCGCAGCGTTGTCATTAAAGTTGCCGTATTCGTTTAATATTTTGTTGGCAAGACCCATTTTCTTTATCACCTGCATACCGTCGACGCCGTCAACAGCATTGCGTGACAGAGCTTTATAAAAGTTTGCAAGAGTGTCCACGGCAAGTGAACCTTCAAGGCTGTCGCTTGAATTAAATAACCCTTGACTTCCTGCCTGTCTTTGACCTTTTGTTAATGCTCCAAGTTGATTTAATCGTTTTGCTATTGTTGATATAAATCTGTTCTGTCCCTTTAAGTCCGTGGTAACAAGCTTAAATTCGGGTGTCACGGCTTGATTTGAACGGTGAGAACGTCCGAATCCCTGAACCGCACTGTCCGCTTTCCAGCCTGCTTCAAGTACGTAATGTATTCTTTGCTGCTTGTTCTTTGCGGAATTATCGGCATGATAGCTTTTGCCTGTTCCTCCCGCCTCGGAAAATACGATAATACGCTTTTTGCCGCTCTGAAAATCGTCAACGTCTGCATTCTTTTTTGCTTGAGTTAAACTCTCAACAACTCTTTTCCCGTCGTCCTTTGTAACAACACGCCTTGAACGTCCCGTATTTTCGGCTACCATATCCGTACCGAAATGGTCTATAATCATATTTAACGGTGAGGACGGCATCGGAATACTTCCAAGCTTGTCAAGCAGCATTTCTCTTTGACGTATTGCCTCTCTGTTAAGGACTGGGTTGCCGCTGCTGTCGTAAACCTTTCTGCTCTTAAGCTTGCCCTCATCATCCCTATATGTTTCATATTGTTCAACCGGGAAAGATTTCTCGACAAAATTCATTAAAACCTCGCTCGGTGTTGCATCATAATCATCAAGCGTTTTCCCGTTTTCGGTCATTGACGCAAGCTGTCTGTTCTGTGCGGCTTCGTTGGTGCTTGTCAACTGAAGAACAACGCTTTTTCCGCTTTCAAGCTGTTTTTCTATGTCCTTTATTACCGTAGGCATTTGCATAGAGGTCATAATCTGATTGAAAAATCTCTGTTCTGAACTCCAAAACGCACTTGACGTTGCGCCTCTTGCGCGTCCGTCCTTGTCTTGGTTTGTTGTTTTCATGGCTTTTTCCATATCGTTAAAGACAATCTGCCATGCGTCGGCAAGGGTATTATATACCTTTCGCTGTTCTTTTGTAAGCTTATGCTGCAATCTGCTGTATTTTACACCGTCATAGCTTATATTTCTCGAAAGATATACGCCCATAGCTTTTAAATCTCTCGCCACAAGCTCCATTGCCGCTATACCGCCGGACTGTATCTTATCGATAAAATCCATACTGCTTGAAAAGGGCGTGCCCTCTCCCCACAGTCCCAAACGCTCAAGGTATGCAAGATTGCCGACCTCCGTCGCTCCCGTTGCTGAAGCGTATACAATCCTTGCGTTTGGCAGCCTTTTTTGAAGCTCAATCCCTGCCAAAGCTCTGCCGCTTGCTCTTTTCATTCCTCTTGCACCCTTGGTGTTTCCGGTATTGGCCATTTTATGACTTTCATCAAACGCTATAACACCGTCAAAATCCTCACCGAGCCACTTTACTATTTTATCAAGATTTGAATCGGGATTATTATACTGAGATGCAAGCGTATCGTATCCCACAAACAGTATACCCTCATCGCTTGATAATGATTTTGCGGCATTTGACCCGCCTTTAAATTGAGTTACAAAATCCGAATTGCCGAACAATGCCTTTATATCACGCTTTGTATCGGACAGTAACCCCTCGTTCACTGTTACCCACACAGCTTTTTTGCGCCCCTTGTTAAAGTTATCGAGCAATATACCGGAGATTTCTCTGCCCTTGCCAACTCCCGTACCGTCGCCTATGAAAAAACCTCGTCTGCTGCCGCCCGGAAGTGTTTGCTCATGGCTCTGTCCGGCATAACTTATAGCCTCAAGCTGAACATCGGATAAAACGCCTTTATCGATAATATCCTGTGAAACACTCGGCTTATATGTAAGCTTGGGCGGTGTTATGGCGCTCATTGCGGCACTTTCGCTTATGCGTGAGGGATGAGGTTTTGCATTTTTCACCGTTAAAGGCTGCGTTTGGTATACTTCGTATACACTTTCGGTCAGCTCTTTTTTCTTTACTCGCTTGCCAACATTTCCTCGTTTTGTGCCTGCGCCGTCATATTCTTGGCTATCATTACTATCAGCTCCGGCAGCGTCTTTGCTTTCAGGAACTCCTGTTCCGCCTGTTTTCTCTGTTTTTGTATTCTGCTCAGATACTGATTGAGTATCTGCTCGTCCGTCTCCAGATACATATCCTCCTCCGGCGTTGGTGTCGGATAATTCATTATCCAAAACAGCTGCTCCGTCGGTGACATCGATATTAGCTCGTCTGCCAGTTCTTTCAACTCGTCCATTATCATCGGCGATACGTGAAGCATTTCCGCTTTCATCAGGCTGATTTTTTGTGCCGCCTGCGTAAGATACATTATCTGCGGATTTATTTTTATTTTCTTTGTCTCCATCAGCTTTTTGGCGTGCAGCTGCACCGCCGTCCTGTTTTCTTCCGCTATCTGCTCTCTTGCCTGTGTCAGCATTTCCCGATACATTTCTATTTCGTTCATTTCTTATATCCTCCAGTCTTTTTTGTAAATCCTCCAGATTATCAAACATACCCGTTTCCGTGGATGCCGTGGGACCGTTTTTGTCAATAACCATAAGCTGAATATCAAAGTTTGTTCCGTATTTGTTGTAATTCTTACCGTTTATCCCAAAATTCGCAACAACGTTGTACTTTGATTTTATATCGCTCCACCAGCTCCTGAACGCAGGTGCGCCGTCTGCCATTCCTCTGCCTGTTATAGCAACAAGCCGCCCGTTCGGAGCAAGCATTTTTAACGCTTCTTCGATATGCTTTGCAGCCGTTTTTCCGTCTTTCATATTACGGATTGCGGAAGATGAAAACGGCGGATTCATAACCACAACAGTCGGCTCTAATCTGCCACCTATGATATTGTCAAGCTGCTCCGCATTTTCGTTATAAAAACCGTCAAACGGCATATTTTTAAGTATATTCAGCCTGCGAGGGTCAAGCTCGTTTGTGTAAACCCTTGCTCCGTCGCGCTTTGCGAATACTGCGATACCGCCTATGCCGGCAGAAGGCTCAAGCATAATATCATTGCTGTTTATATTCGCCGCATAGTTTGCAAGATATGCAATTGACGGTGGAGTAGAAAACTGCTGATAGCTGTCCATACCCTCTGTACGCTTTGACTGAGTAGGTAAAAGCTCCATAAGCTCAAGCATTTTTTTCTCACTTACATCGTCCGTGCCGAGTATGTATTGATTTACTCCGAGCTCTGATGCGTCGTATGCGTCCTTAGAGGTAAATACATTATCCGCCATAGTACCGCCGTATGCGTTTGATATTTTCTTGAAAAGCTCATTGCTTGTGATTTTTTCGCCGTTTGCAAGCTTGCTCTTTACAAAATCCGCAACGGTCTGCGCTTTGCTGTCGCCATTATACTCCGCACCGATGTCATCAGTTTCTATTGTATTATTTTCAGGTGCTTTTGTCAACGTTTCCTCGGTTTTTGCCTGCTTTTCGGCAATGTTTTTTTTATCTTTTGTTGTGACATCCGCCTGCACAGCATCATTAGACGCTGTTTCAGTAGCTTTCGGCTGTACTGTTTCATCGGCTTTTGTTCCGTTAAAGAAATCGTTAAAAACGAACAATTCTTTTTCTGTCGGCTCTAACTTGAATATAAATCCCGGTATTGATTTTCCGTCAAGAGCTTTAGCAAATCTTGAATAGTAGCCGCCAACGGTTTTTACTTTTGCGCTTAGGTTTTCGTAATCTTCCGAAGATAGCCTGTCTTTAAGCACCACAACCCATATATCGTTGCCTGTTGCGGTGTGTTTTGTTGCGATAAGCTCATATTTGTCGGTTAAATTCAGCGCATTATTTTCAACATTGTTGCGTACACCGTTGTTGACAATGTCATTATTTTGTGATACAATGTTGTCAGAAGCAGACGATGAGTTGAGGGGCGTTTCGGACGTTTGGAGCTGTGGGATAGCATTGCTATCCAAAAAGTTCTCACTTGCAATACTGTCACCAAAACCGCTATCAATATATGCCTGTAAAACTTTTTTTGCTTCTGTATCGTAATTTATAACGTTAAGCATCTCTGATATGGTCATTGCAGGGTTATCTTGTGCAATCGTTTCAATTAAATCACTTGCAGACTTAGTGCTGTATGCTATAACGGTTTTACCGTTTGGCACATACCAATAAACATCGTGCGATGCCCAATCACTTTTTTTAGCACGGATAACCTTTCCTGAATTTTTTTTAAAGCCGCTGTTTCCCGTATTTTGTGCAACGGTAATATTATATCCGCTGCCGAGTGCATTTTTGTAATTTTCAAAAGCAGTTACCGGGAAACCTACCATTTGTACTCTTTCTCCATTTACAACTTTCGTAGTAGGCTTAATATTTAATTTATCTGAAAGCTCCTTCGCATCGTTACCGTATGCCTCATAAAAATCACCGACCTTGGTAAGTGCAATATTTTTAGGTGCTGATACTTTAGGAGTCTCAACCGTCGGTATAACTGCCTCAGTATTCATATTTAAAGCCGGCTTATATTGCTGATCACCGATCTGCTCAACGCTTGATACATTGTTCTGTATCGGCTGTGTATTCACTTTTGCCGGCTCGCCGTAAGGCATTGTCCTGCCGTTTGCTTTTGCTCTCGTTTCGGCAGTTTCTATAACGGAAAAATCCCCTTTTTCTATTTGAACACACTGCTGAAGAAATGCATGGTTTTTTATTCCGCTCGACACTCTAAAAATCGCATCGATAATATCCTTAAGCGTACGCTTGAAGTTTTCTCCGGCATTTTGCTGACCTTTTACACGACCGAAAACATAATCGGTAAAATATTTACTCATATCAATATCGCTGCGATACATTTTACTTCTTGACCTCTTGAGCGCATCTACGTAAATATCAGCATATTGTTTGATAAATTCTTCATTAAGTACATTGTTTGAATGGTATATATAACTTGATAATTTGTAGTTTGTGTCAAAAAGCTTATTTGTGTCAACCTTAAGTTTCTGCTTTGCAAACATGGGTTTTAGAAAATCCTCCGCCATTGATGCCGTCTCATAAGAATAATATATTTTGTACAATGCCTCGTCATTATAAAACTGATCAAAAAACCGGTTCACTTCTGCATCTGTGACACCCTCACCTGACACAAACTTATTCCTTATTTCAGTTGCGGTATTTTTAATATCCTCTGAGCTACCGTATTTCTCGGCAAATCCCAGCTCACTCTCAAGTTCGTAAAGATACCGCTCACCTTTTGGATTTTTCGGAACGCTGTTGATTTTAAATACATTTTTTAATCTTTCTGTAACGGATTTTTTTTCCTTTGGTGCGCTGAGTGTTATAATATTGCTATCATTTTCTTTGGGTATATTTTCCGTTTCCTTGGTATTCTGATTTTCCTTTACATAATTGGAAATATCATTCTTTTCATATGTATCTGTCTCTGCAACAGCAGCATTTTCTCCGTAATAAAGATTGCTGCGTGCTTCATTAACTGCGGCTGCGCTTTTATCCAAAGACCGCACAAACACATCACCGACATAGCTTTTATTCACTTTCGGATTGTTTGCATATTCCGTCAAATATCTTGCAATATCTGAACTTTTTGTATTTTTAAACACAGGACTCCCGTTGTTTTTCAAGCCGTTTGCAAATATTTCGGCATATTTTTTTGTAAAGCTACCATTTTCAATATCCTCTTTCCCTGTAGCAAAATCAAGTGCGGTTTCAAACATTTTATTTGAATCAACATTTTTAATTCCTGCACCCTTTGTTATATCCGCCATTTTGTCTGCCGTACTTTTTGCCTCTGTATAGATTTCTTTGTCAAAGGCATTCATGCTGTTTTGAAGTACGGCGGCAAATTTTCCGAACTCCATATCACTGACGTTTTTTCCGGTGTCAAGCTTGCTGCGTATATTCCTCGCACCGTTTATTATATCGTCTGTTTTGCCGTAATTCATTCCGAACGTAAGCATATTATCGGGATTTTTCTTGTAGTATTTTCCCATTTCGATATAATTTATGCTGTTTATGCCTTTTGATATACCGGTCTGAACTCCTCCGAGTACACCGCCTACAATTGCTCCGCCCGCAAATTCCTGTCCGGCACGTATCGGATTCCATATAGCTTTTTCATCATCTGTAGAGGCTATTTTTCTGTCGTGGTCATAAATTGCCGCTTTTGTCGCATTTTCTGCAATACCCTGCAATACTTCCTCTAAGCCTTCTTCTGTTGCACTTTTTGCCCATTCGATAATTCCTTTTGTATTCTGAGGATAGCTTTCAATACCTCCGCCTACTTCGATATAGGAATTTATGATGCTGCCTATGAATGCGGCGGCTGTTGCCTGAACCTCGTTTGCGCCCTCTTCAACCGCACTTTGATACATATCTCCTGCCGTTCTTGCAAAGCTCGTCCAAAAAGTAGGTTTGTTTACAAGCTCTCCGGCGGCATTCATCATTTTTTGCGCAGCTTTTGCAAGCTTATTTTTATTTACAGATGCAGCCTTTACCGTCTGTGTTCCTGCCCCTATCGCATCCTTTGTCTTTGACGCTCCGCCGGTCATCATTGCTATTACCGCATCGGGAGTCGTGGCAACGGCAGATTGCAGCAAAGACCCGGTATATTGATACACCTTGCCCTTTTTTTCGTTTATTCTGTTTGCTTTGTCTATTTGATTTTGATACATTCCTCTTAATTTACGGGTATGACTTATATCGTTTGGATTGTATTCGTTAAGCGTTCCCGTAATTAAGTGTTTTGTATATTCAATAGGCTTGCCTAAAATAAAATCATATGTTTCTACAAGTCCTTTATCAAATGAACTTATTCCGGCATATGCGTTATTACCGAGCCAGCTTAAGAATGACGGCTCTTTTTCTTTAGGCTTATTTATGCCTGTTGCTGCTTTTTGGCGCAAAGCCTCTTTTGTGGGGGAGGCTGTCTGCCAGCCTCCCGTATTGTTTTTGGGTGTCAAGTTACTCCCAAGCTTCACACTTTTATTTCTGAAAGAATCACGTATCGGCTGTGCGGCTTTCGACTCTGCCAGCGACTTCTTTTCAGCCTCTGCTTGACTTTTATAAACGTCACTTTTCAGTACGCTTTTGGCATTATCTCTCCATGATGTGTTATTTTGCACATTGCTTGACTTGTTGTCTGCAGTGCTGCTTGTTTTATCTTCTTTCTTTTTTTGATTATCGATGATTGTCCTTGCGTTATCTCTCCACGACATACATCACTCACCTTGCCTTTCAATTATTTATAGTGTCTGTCATTCGCAACGGTCGTAATATCGGCAGCCGTTATTCCGAAGCCGTTTAATATCTGTTCTTGCTCCGAAGTATCATAATTACTCTTAAGAACCTTTAATATCAGCTTGCTTTTTGCGGAATCGGCAACCTTATACACGCCGTTAGACTCGGAAACACCGGCAACACCGTATTGAGATGTTTCATTATTGACCTCATCGGCTATTTTTTGCATTTTATCGCTTATGCTACCGCCGGAGGAACCTCCGCTGCCGGACGATGTTTTGTTGCCGGATGAGCCGCTCTTATTTGATGAACTGCTCTTATTTGACGAACTGCTCTTATTTGACGAACTGCCGCCGGAGGAACTGCTCTTTCTGGACGAACCTCCACTTGATGAACCGCCGCTTGACGAACTGCTGCCGGACAAGCTGCCGCCCGATGA
>JAXDRV010000086.1:0-7286 GCA_034090805.1 Clostridia bacterium | reverse complement strand
TATGAAAATTGCATGATAAGCGATGATTTTACAGAGCTTGCGGAAATATTTGCACAGCGATTGACAGAGCAGGTGCAGAAGGTAAAAGCCGAGCATGAGCAGATTACCGTTCCGACAGCATTCATAACCTCCGATAAATGTACACCGATAAATCCGAGCGAAAATATTAAAAACAAGGTTATTGTGATAAAGCCCGAAGTATTGAGAGCCGAGTGTCGATTATCTGTGAACCAGCTTTATCTTACAACAGGCGGCAACGGAGTGCAGGGCAATGCGAGAGGCAGAGCCGTGTTCTGCACAAGTCTTTACGATAAGGAGCATACACGCTTTGAACGATATGATGTTATGGGCACAATGGAGTCTGACAAACTGCCTGATTGGGCAAAGAAAAATCTTGAGGAATTGACCTCAATGAAAGAAAAAACAAAAAATCACAAGGAAAGGAAAGATAAACTTGAACGATAGGGAAATACGCTTTATTGACAGCAATTACACAGAACTGTTCCGCATACCGGACGGCGGAAAAATCAATATAACACTTAATAACGGTGAGCAACTCATAAAAGAATGTAAATATCACGATGATTACCATTTTGAACTTAGGAATGAAGGTAAAGTCTTTGGTAATGTATATCACATCTGCGAGTTTGCCGAGATTATGGAACGTAACGGGAATACATATGAGCCGGTGCAGGAAAATACATATCAGCTTGATGTACCCGAAGCGGATGAAAAGGAATTTGTTTATGGTAACAGAGAACACAGCGAACGGGGATGTATCGGAAGGATCCGCGGCGATTTCGGCACAGACGGAGACCGTTTCTATTCAACATGGGAGGATGAAAGCGGTGAGTTAAAAACAGATGAATTTCGTACGGAGCTTGACGAGGTGATAAATAATTTCAGATTAAATTCGGATACGCCTGTTTTGAAAAGTCTTTCAGATATGGCGAGGGTATGCAGCACGCGAGACAGCTTGAAACTTGATAGCTCTTGGACGGATATGTATATGTTTAAGGTTCGTACCGAAAAGCATACCCACTACATACGCTGCTGTCCCGTAAAGGGTGACTATAATTTCTATGTCTACAGCTATGACAATAATCAGCTTGACAGATACAGAGATGTGAAGTTTGTAGAGCAGACCTACGGGACAATTACCGAGGATAAGTTTTTTAAAACCGACAGCGGTATTACCGAGGTGTATTACAATCCCGATGCGAATTCCGGAGGACAGCTTGTGTACATAGAAGTGTCCGATGATATTATCCGTGAAGCAGCAGAGCAGTTTAAAAAGCCGATGGACTTTTTCTCTCATATTGGGGGTATGGGCAGAGGATATTTAATAGATGTCGGAACACCGGAGTTTAGAGGGAATCTTGAAAGCTTTATGAACCGAAAGGCAGATTTTGAGGGCTGTACGAAAAAGACTATGGACGGCTTGAAAAAAGCGGTCGGTATTATGCCGACAAAATCTCGTAAACACAGTGATATGGAGAGGTAGGTGAATTGAGTTGATAACTGCAAGAGTACAGTTTTTACAGAACAGTATTACCGCTGATTTATCAAGGATACCTGTTAAACTGCATGAGGATTTGCAGAGTATCGGCATACTTACGCCGCAGGATTTGATAATGCTTGACAACAGCAGAACGCTGAAGGTGGATTTATACCCCGAAGATTATCACGGAGAACAGCTCTTAGAGCTGGTGGACAGAAAATCGGATTCCCTCGGTGCGGTTAATAAACTGTGCTATACAATTCATTGTATGGATAATCGGGACAGAAATAAATTTTTTGAAAGCCTTGATAATGATAAGTATTACACGTTATCAGAAGCACAGCATGATATTGACAGACTCAGAGAGCAAAGAAGAACTAAGAATAAGAAAGTAAGACTGGAAAGATAAAAGGAGGCAGATATTTATGAGAATAGGAAGCGGAGAGCGTGTTAAACTTGATTTCAGAAAAGATTTGTATAACCACATGATAGAGGAACTTATGGAATATGCAAAGGTTATGAAAGGTAAGAGCAGTGCCGATGAGGCTAATCATTTGATAGACGTAATTGAGAAATATGTTTATCTCGGAAAGGAGAAAGACGGAACGGAATATGCAGTTATACGACTGTTTCCGAGTGACGCAAGCAGCTTAATAGGAATTTTGGCTATGGTGGCGACAAGCGCCATTGGTGAACCGGCGGACTATTATGAACGGCTTAAAAATAACAGAGCTGAAAGATGACAGATGTATACAACAGGATTTGGAGGTGAGGAAGCTTGGCAGCAAAGACACAACAGATTTTTGAATTGCTGCAGGACACAACAAAGTCGCTGTCCGGGTATAAAAACTGGACAGATTTTTTGAAGTCTGCGGCATGGCAGTATAAATATCCGTTTGAGGATCAGGTGCTTATCTATGCACAGCGTCCCGACGCAACGGCTTGTGCAAAGATTGAAGTCTGGAACAACAGTATGCACCGCTGGATAAACAGGGGTGCAAAGGGTATTGCGCTGCTGCGTGAAAACGGAAATCGTTACGGATTGGAATATGTATTTGATGTATCGGATACCAATGACAGATATAACCGTGACGTCAGACTGTGGCGGTACGATGAGCGGCATGATGACGCGATTATTGAAACACTCAGCAATACCTTTGGCGATTTAAAAGTTGATGTTACGGTGAGTGATGCGATTTTATGTGCGGCACATAATGCCGTAGCGGACAATAAGGCTGATTACCTGCACGAACTTCAATTTGTAAAAGCCGGCAGCCTTTTAAGAGGCCTTGATGATGTAAATCTTGACCTGCGTTTCAGACAAACAGCGGAGGTGTCCGTTGCATACATGGTTATGCAGCGTATGGGATTAAGTCCCGGTGATATGTTTGATGAATATGAATTTCAATACATACAGGACTTCAATACTCCCGAAACAATGAATATTCTGGGCAATGCCGTAAGCTCAATTTCGGAAACTGCACTGCGGAGTATTTCAGAAACAATCCGTGCGGAGCAAAAACGAGAAAAATTTGCACAGCAGCAGAATAATGTATATAATAGAGATAAAGAGAATATACATCAAGTTGATAACAGAGAAAGGAATGAGGAAAATGGCAGAAATAACATACAAGACGAGCGGAGATTATCAGATACCCGAACTGACAGTACCGACAGAGGAGCACAAAATAGGCAAATACGGGATGATGCGCAGAACATATCTCAAGGAACACCGCCGGAGCCTGTACACAACACTTCTGATGAAGGGCGAACTGCTCAATCATTTGGAGGAGATAGACAGGACAGCAACAGAACAGGTACAGAAAGCCGTGGAGCAGATGGCGAAAACGGAGGGCGTGACGGAGATAATGAAGTCGAAGGATCCGTTGAGATGGACGGGCTTAATGAACAACTTTCTCCATTCAGCCGAGGAGACCGTGCTGAGCGAACTGGTGTACAGTTAAGTCTGTTCGATATAACGCTCCCAAGTGAAGAAGAACAAAGGAATATAATAGCAAAAGCAGAGCAATCAAGACGCTCTGCTTTTGCTATATCTCAGCAGATTATTGACGAGGTTTTGACAACCGGAGGTAATGACCGTAACAGTGTTCAGAAAATATGTGTACAGTACAGCAAAAACAAATCCGCAGAGGATAACATTGTTTTTCTCAAAAAAGAATACGGAACCGGCGGGAAAGGCTTTCAGTTTGATAATTCGAAAGTGTCCGTCTGGTGGGATGAGAGCGGTATGCGTATTGCATACGGTGACAGAGCAATCGGACGGGGTGAGCTTATCACTTGGGATAGAGTTGATAAGCGTATAGGCGAGCTTTTGGAGGTCGGCAGGTTTGCGCCGCAGGAAACACTGGACGGGCTAAATGAATTTGAACGCAAAACAGCGGCAACAAATTTTTATGAGATGTACCGCGACTGCAACCGTGATGAGTATCCGGAACTGAGGGAGTATTTCAATACGGAATGGTTCAAGGGTTCATATCCCGATACAGTTGATAATTTAACTGAATTATTCAAGCAGCCTGAAAATGTGATGGCAGCAATAGCCGCTGCGGATGCACTGAACATCCTGTATGTCGATGATAAAGATGTTATGCGGTTTAGGTGGTATTCGCCGGATAAGGTGCTGCCTGTATTGCAGGATTTACGGCTTGAGCATAAGACCTTTGTATCCGATAAGGCATCACGCATTTCGCCTACATTTATCACAGAAGATGAGATTGATAAACTGTTAATCGGCAGTACGAAATACAGCACACAGAAGATAGAAACATATCTGTATTTTAAAGAAAATGCCGATGCACAGGAACGTATTAAATTTCTCAAGGAGAGATACGGAATCGGCGGCGGTGTAAGCGGTGTGTTTTGGAACAAACATGATGCAAAAGGTATATCATTCAGTAGGAGTGATATATTCTCACCGTTTGCAAAGGTAACTCTGCCGTGGAACAAGGTTGAAAAGCGTATTGACGGTCTTATAAAAGCGGGCAAATATCTCACGGAAAGAGAAATTAACGAAGATATTCCGAGGTATCAATCCGAGCAGGAGCAGCAGCGTATAAAAAATGAGAAATATATGTATCTTCATGATATGGATAAATTATCTGATGCTGAAAAGAGAGAAACACTTCCCAAGCGTATTCAGTATTTCACCGATATTATGGAAAATTACGAAAAGGGATTTTTCAAAGAATACGGAGTTGAGCATTTGCTCGGCAAAACGGAAATCGTCATCGGTGAAGCAATCAGAGATAATGAAACGCGTCGTAAATTAAGCGAATGTATGAATAAAATCAGCAAGTCTGCCGTTGACGTACTTTCTCGAAACTGCGGATATAAGTTTGCGGAGGAGCTTAACGAATTAAAGGTCATAGATTTTCATAAGGTCGGTGACTTTTATGAAATGTACGGTGATGAAGCAGTTGAAGCGGCGAAGGTTTTGGAAACAACACTGACGCGCAAGCAGATTGACGGCGAGTATGTTGCTATGACAGGCATTCCGGCATTTGCGGTTGAACGATACGCGGAGCTGCTTGGGAAAAACGGGTATATCGTCAATTTTAGAGATGCAGATAGAAATGAGCCTCTTGCAAGGGCGCAGATGCTTATAAGTGAGTTTTGTGAAGAAGAATATGGTGAAATTCCTGATTTTGGCGACCTCAGTAAGATAGGCATAGCACACACTACTACGGAGGATGATTTGCACACAATTCAAGTCAATGCCGATTTGATTGATTTTACCATCAGCCGATATATTGACAATCAACTTGTCGATGAAAGACGGTATAATTCATTGCCGGAACTTATAGAGAATGAGCTCGCCGGAATGACATTTGATGACTTGGTGTATTTTACGCAAGAGCAGCTTGCACCGTTTTATGAGGAGAATACGGGTAAGGAATATGCATTAGGCTTCGGTAAACTCGGCAACGGCACAACGGTATGGAACAGGCTTGAGGAGGAAAATCACGATTACAAGACTGTAGCGCATATAAGCGACAATGGTGAGGTCAAATATTATGAGGATTTGCCGGATTATGTAAAGCAGATTATTGAGGAACAGGCAGCGATTGATAAGGCTGAATACGAGAAGAATAATCAATCGGCACCACAGAAGGCAGAGTCTGATAATATAATAGGAAAAGAACTGACTATTGATGACCGAAAATTCATTGTTGAGCGTGTCGGCGAAATCAGCGGTGATGTAACGCTCCGTGATATTACCTTTGAGAATAGTGTGGGTTTCCCAATAAGCCGTGTTGAGAAAATAGACACGGTTCGGCGTATTCTTAAAGAACAGGAGCAGAAGCAGGAAAGCTTAATACCCCATATTGAAAAGCCTAAGCCTGCACCGAATACGGTTATATATTCCGAAATTCCTATGTCTGAGCGACACAATTTCCGTATCACAGACGATAATCTCGGTCACGGAACACCAACTCAGAAATATGAAAGAAATGTACAGGCAATCAAGCTTTTAAAAACACTTGAGGACGAACACAGGCTTGCGACACCGGAGGAACAGGAGATTTTATCTCAATATGTCGGTTGGGGAGGGCTTGCTGACTGCTTTGATGAGCGTAATTCCCATTATGCTGAATTAAAATCATTGCTAACAGCGGATGAATACAGTGCAGCAAGAGAAAGCACACTGACAGCCTTTTATACACCGCCGGTTGTAATACGTTCAATATATAAGGCTCTTGAAAATATGGGCTTGAAACAGGGTAATATTTTAGATCCGGCAATGGGTGTAGGAAACTTTGAAGGTATGCTTCCCGACAGTATGAGTGACTGTAAAATGTATGGCATAGAGCTTGATAGCATTTCAGGCAGAATTGCTCAGCAGCTATATCAGAAAAACGCTGTTACCGTACAAGGGTATGAGGATACAACTCTCCCCGACAGTTTTTTCGATGGAGCCATAGGAAACATTCCCTTTGGGGATTTTAAGGTTTTGGACAGGAAATACAATAAGCATAAATTCCTCATTCATGACTATTTCTTTGCAAAAACTCTTGATAAGGTGCGTCCGGGCGGCGTGGTAGCCTTTATTACATCAAGCGGTACAATGGACAAGAAAAACTCCAATGTGCGTAAATACATAGCGCAGAGAGCCGATTTGATAGGTGCAATCAGATTGCCGGATAACACCTTTAAGGCTAATGCCGGAACGGAAGTTACTTCCGATATTTTATTCCTGCAAAAAAGGGATAGAATGACGGATATAATGCCGGAGTGGGTTAATCTTGATACTACCGAATCCGGTATTACAATGAACTCATATTTTGTAAATAACCCCGATATGATACTCGGTGATATGGTTGAGGAAAGCGGTCCTTTCGGTATGCAGTTAAATTGCAAGGCATACGAGGGTGCAGACCTTGGCGAACTGCTTGACGGAGCAATACAGAATATTCATGCACAGATAACGGAATATGAATTTGAGGATATTTCAAACGATGAGGATTTGTCAATCCCCGCCGATCCGAATGTTAAGAATTTCAGTTATACTGTGGTTGACGGCGATATATATTTCCGTGAAAACAGCCGTATGAACAAGGTTGATGTTTCGCTTACTGCTCAGAATCGTATCAAGGGTATGATAGAAATCCGCGACTGTGTTAAGGAGCTTATCGAATACCAGACAGAGGATTATCCCGACAGCGAAATAAAGGAGCAGCAGGCAAAGCTAAACAGACTGTATGATGATTTTACCGCAAAATACGGTCTTATCAATTCGCGCGGAAACAATATGGCATTTTCAAGT
>JAXDRV010000085.1:0-21275 GCA_034090805.1 Clostridia bacterium | reverse complement strand
CACTGAACAAATGCGATTTTCAATCGCATTTGGAAAAATTATGACTATTGTCAAAATTTTTCGTGTAAAATCAGAGATTTTACACAGTTCGCATTGATAAAGTCTGCCAAAATAAATATTTTGAGAGCAAAATATTTATTTATGGTGCAAGGATTTTTTCATATTCATGAAAAAACCTTGCACCCAAACAATTATGAAACGCTTTTAAGCCGCTATGCGGCTGCGTTTCATAATTGTTCAGCAGTCATTAATATAAGCACCCTTTAAAATCTCTATCTCATGTGCATATCCGTCAAGCTCGTTCGGTGTTTCGAGGAAAAACGGAAGCTCCCTCAGCTTGGGATGATTGATTATTCTTGAAACAGCCTCCAAGCCCAGCGAACCCTCTCCTATTTTTTCGTGCCTGTCCTTATGTGAGGCAAACGGATTTTTGCTGTCGTTTAGGTGAATCGCTTTTAATCTGTCAAGTCCTATAACTCTGTCAAATTCCTCAAGAACTCCGTCAAGATCATTTACCACGTCATATCCCGCATCGTACACATGACACGTATCAAGGCACACGCCCATCTTATCCGAAAGCTCCGTTTTATCGATTATTTCACGCAGCTCCTCAAAGCTCCTGCCTATCTCGGAGCCTTTGCCGGACATCGTTTCAAGCAGCACCGTCGTGGTCATCTCCGGCTTCAGCACACCGTTGAGCAGCTTCGCAATCAGCTCTATCCCCTTTTCCGCACCCTGACCGACATGGCTGCCGGGATGAAAATTATACATCTGATGCGGCGTATACTCCATTCTTGCAAGATCGTCCGCCATGGTCATATACGCAAACTCACGTACCTTTTCGTCCTTTGAGCATGGATTTAAGGTATACGGTGCGTGCGCCAGAATTTTTGCAAAATTGTTTTCCTCCGTGTACTTGAGGAAGTCTTTTATATCGTTTTCATCAATTTTTTTTGCACTTCCTCCTCGTGGGTTTCTTGTAAAAAACTGAAAAGTATTTGCGCCTATTGACACAGCCTCCTCAGCCATGTGCAGATACCCCTTTGACGAGGAAAGATGCGAACCTATTTTTAACATTATTGTAATCGTTCCCCTTTCATATATACTTATTAATTAATTCCTCAAGCTCTCCCCTGTGCTTGTCCGAAAATTCATGATAGCTTATTCCTTTTTCGGTAACAGCTTTTCCAAGCTCTGTCATAAATAGCGGAATTTCGTCCTCGGCAATTGCTCCGCATTCCTCTCCGAATGCTTCGCTGCCTTGTTGTTCTCTGCCGTCAATTGTCAACACAAATGCCGGAACAGGCTTTCCGTCACGCATTTTAACGCCGCCTCTAAAGCCCATGCAGCCGGCAAGCTGCGCACCGCATGAGGAAACACAGCCGCTTATCCTAAGCTTCGGCAATGCGTCCGCCTTGAAATCATACGGCTTGACCGCATCGAGAATCGCATCGAGCAGCGCCTGAGAATTTCTGAGTCCCTGTTGGCAAATACCGGAGCCTATGCAGGCAACCGATTTTTCTATATCCTTTTCCGCACAGCCGCCCGTTGCCGCAAGCACCTTTGCCGCCTCGCTGCCCGTACAATTTATAACATATATAGTTCCGTCGGGAGCGACACGCAGTGATACAGACTCCATATCCTTAATCGCTTCGTAAATGCTCTTAAGCAGCTCCGGCCTTATTATGCCGCCCACAGGACTTACGCTTACCGCATACAGCCCATCCTGCTTTTGCGGAATAACCCTCTCCGATTTCGGAGCAATACCGTCCGCAGCCTTTGACACCGTTTTTTCACTTACGCTGATGTCAAGTCCGCCCTCGGCAAACGCTTTGTCAAGCTCCTCGTTGAATTTTTCCGTAAATTCATCACCGAGAACCTCACGGATATATCTCGTTCTTGCCTTTGCGCGGTTTTCGTAATTACCGTAGCGACAGAAAAATGAAATCATCGCTTTTATATAATACAAAATTTCAGAGCCGTCCACACTCTCGCCAACCTTTACGCCCATGCGTGGATTTGCCCCCATACCTCCGGCGCAGTAAACGTCAAATTTACCGTCCCCGACGGCCGCAAATCCGAGATCCCTGAACGTTGCATGAACAACATTTGCCTCCGAATTTGAAAAGCATACCTTAAGCTTTCTGGGCAGCTTAACATCATCCGCACGTTCAAGTAGATATTCCTCCGCCTTGTCGGCATACGGCAGAACGTCAAAATACTCGTCCTTTTCCACTCCCGAAAGGGGCGATGCCATAACGTTTCTCGGAAAATCCCCGCCGCCTCCAAGCGTGTAAAATCCGCTTTCAACAGCGTCCGTCAGTACGTCCGCAACGGACGAAAGGGGTATGTCGTGAAGCTGTATCGTCTGGCAGGTAGTTGCATGAAGCTTTGAAATATCGTATTTTTCACATATTTGAATTATAGACGCAAGGCGTTCCTTGTCTATTCTTCCTCCCGACATTCTGAGCCGCAGCATAGACGCCTTTGCACCTCTTTGGGCATAGCTGCCGAAGCCGCCCGAAAATCCTTTGTATTCCTTTACGCTGATTTCACCCTTGGCAAACAGCTCCGTCCGCCTGCGAAATTCATCGATTTTTCGCTTTAATTTATCAGTCATTGAAATCACTTCCCCTTTTCGATAAATTTTTCTTGATTTTCACGTTATAATATAGTATAATATAGCCTGTATATTTATTATACTACAATGATTATAAATTGTCAATCAAACATAAAGAAATGGAGATTATAAATGATAACTGTAACAAATGTAAGTCTTAATTTCAGCGGTCAGAATTTGTTTTCCGACGTAAACCTGAAATTCACTCCCGGCAACTGCTACGGCGTTATCGGCGCAAACGGAGCCGGGAAATCCACATTTTTAAAGCTGCTTTCCGGCGAGCTTGAAACAACGACAGGTGAAATCTCGATCGACCCCAACTGCCGTATGTCGGTGCTTAAGCAGGATCACTTCGCCTATGATGCCTACAGCGTGCTTGATACGATAATCATGGGCAACAAGCGCCTGTATGATATAATGAAAGAAAAGGACGCACTGTACGAAAAAGAGGATTTCACGGACGAGGACGGAATAAAGGCTGCCGAGCTTGAGGCGGAATTTGCCGAGATGGACGGCTGGGAGGCGGATTCAAATGCGTCAAAGCTTATTCAGGGCTTAGGTCTTGACGAGGGTCTGCTTTATATGCAGATGTCTGAAATCGGCGACAGCGAAAAGGTTAAAATACTGCTTGCACAGGCACTTTTCGGCAATCCCGATATTATTCTGCTTGACGAGCCGACAAACCATCTCGATATACGTGCGGTGGAATGGCTTGAGGATTTTCTCCTCGATTACGAGGGTACGGTAATAGTGGTATCGCACGACAGATACTTCCTTAACGTTGTCTGCACGCATATAGTCGATATAGACTACACAAAGATAAAAATGTATGTCGGCAACTACGAATTTTGGTACGAATCAAGTCAGCTTATCGAAAGAATGATAAAGCAGCAGAACAAAAAAGCAGAAGAAAAAATCAAGGAGCTGCAAACGTTTATACAGCGTTTCAGTGCAAACAAGTCAAAATCAAAGCAGGCAACAAGCCGCAAAAAAATACTTGACAAGCTCACTGTCGAGGAAATGCCCGCATCGTCAAGACGGTATCCGTTTGTCGGCTTTGACATGGACAGAGAAGCCGGGCGTGATCTGCTTATGCTTGACGGTGTTTCAAAAACGGTAAATGATGAAATTGTCGTAAAAAATCTGACCTTCACGCTTAACCACGGTGACAAGGTTGCCGTTATAGGCGACAGCGAGATTGCCGTGACGGAATTTATGAAAATGCTTGCGGAGGAAACAGAGCCGGATTCCGGCACGCTCAAATGGGGCGTTTCCACCTCACGCAGCTACTTCCCCAAGGATAACTCGAAATACTTTGACGGCTGTGCGCTAAATCTCATGGACTGGCTGCGCCAGTTTTCACCTCCCGGATTTGAAACGCAGAACGAAACATACATCCGCGGTTTCCTCGGCAGAATGCTGTTTTCGGGAGATGATGTATTTAAGGAGGTTCAGGTGCTTTCCGGCGGCGAAAAGGTCAGATGTATGCTTTCACGCATGATGCTTTTCGGCTCAAACGTGCTTATACTCGATCAGCCGACAAACCACCTCGACCTTGAGAGCATCACCGCCGTAAACAACGGTCTTAAGGCATTTAAGGGCAACGTGATATTCGCCTCCCATGACCATGAGTTTATGAACACCATAGCAAACAGGATTCTCGATATAAAATCGGACGGCACTGTTGTTGACAGAATGTGCACGTATGATGAGTATATTGAAATGAACAAATAACCCTATACATTTTTCAAAAACTCAATATCCGCCTCGGTAAGCTCGGCTTTTTCGAGCATATCGGGGCGTTTTTGCTTTGTGACAAGCAGTGACTGCTCACGCTTCCACTGCTCTATCTTCGCATGATGCCCGGATATCAGTATATCCGGGATAGGCTTATCATGCCATACGGCGGGGCGTGTGTACTGCGGATATTCAAGCAGTCCGTTGTAATGCGACTCGTTTTTAAATCCGTCCTCTGCGCCCAAAACTCCCGGAATGAGTCTTGTCACCGTATCGATAACAGCCATTGCCGGGATCTCGCCGCCCGTAAGAACAAAATCGCCTATCGAAAGCTCCGCATCGACTATTTCGTCAAGCACTCTTTGGTCTATTCCCTCGTAATGACCGCATATCAAAATAATATGCTCATGCTCGGACAGCTCTATAGCTGTTTTTTGGTCAAATATTTTCCCCTGCGGCGACATATAAATCGTCAGAGGCTTGTACTCCAAGTCCTTTACGACCGACATATACGCATTGTAAACCGGAGCCGCCGCTATCAGCATACCGCCCCCGCCGCTGTACGGATAATCGTCCACCTGACGGTGCTTGTTTTCCGTAAAATCACGTATATCTATAAAATTCATCTCAACAAGTCCCTTTTCCCTTGCACGTCCTATCATGCTGTCGCCGAGAACTGCCTCAAACATCGCCGGGAAAAGCGTAAGCACATCAAACCTCATCGTCCAATCCTTCCATTATATGCACAAGCACTCTTTTGTTTTCCATATCGATCTCCTTTACCACCTCGTCTATCACAGGCAGAAGAAGATTTTTCTTTCCCTCACGCTTTATATCGTAAATATCGTTTGCGCCTGTGTTGAACACGTCTGCAATAATGCCTACCTTTCCGTTTTCGTCATAGACCTCAAGACCTATCAGATCGGCAATATAATAAACGCCCTCCTCAAGCTCGCCGAGATCCTCCCTGTCCGCTCTTATAACAAGTCCCTTGTATCTCTCCGCTTCGTTTATATCCGCGATCTCCTTAAATTTTACTATAAGGTTATTTTTCTGATACTTTACATTTGAAACCGTGAGCTTTTCCTCGCCCTTTCGTGTTTTTACGTAAACGCATGGTATTTCCTCGAAATCTTCGGGATAGTCTGTCCACGGAACGACCTTTACATCGCCTCTTAAGCCGTGAGTGTTAATTATTTTTCCAACCTCTAAAAATTCCATTTTTGTACTGCCTTTCATTCATTTATTTTATGCGGTGTGACGTAAATCGTGTTATACCCCTCGTATATCACCATTCCCGGCTTTGCTCCGTTCGGCTTTTTCACATTTTTGATTTTTGTGTAGTCAACGGGCACCTGCGACGATTCTCTCGCCTTTGAGTAATATGCGGCAAGCTGCGCCGCCTCGATTACGGTTGTCCTCGGTACGTCCTTGTTTATTCCCAGCTTGATTATCGTATGCGATCCGTGAATGTTTTTTGTATGAAACCACAAATCCGATGAATTTGCAAGCTTTGTGGTTACGTAATCGTTTTGGGTGTTGTTTTTTCCGACGTAAATATCAAAGCCGTCGGAGGACACGAAATGCAGCGGCTCGGAGGGTTTGTTTTTGCGCCGCTTATTATCCTGCCTGCGTTTTAAATACCCTTCCTTTATAAGCTCCGCACGTATTTCCCGAAGGTCTGTTTCCGTTTCGGCATTTTCAACCGCGGCAAGGGTGCTTTCAATATAATCAAGCTCCTCACGTGCGTTTTTAAGCTGCTTTGCCGCCTCGGTTTCGGCTGTTTTCGCCTTATTATACCTTTTAAAATACCGCTGTGCATTCTGCGATGCCGACAGCTCCGGCAAAAGCGGAATTTTAATCTCGTTCATGTTATCATAGTAATTTTCCGCAGTCAGCTCACGATCGCCGTCCTTTATCCTGTACAGATTTGAGGTAATCAATTCGCCCATTATTTTGTACGTGTCCTTATTTTCTGCGTCCTTAAGAGTTTTCACGAGAATCGTTATTTTCTTCTCCGTGCGTTCGGCGGCGTTGTTGAGAAGCTTTACCATATCCGCACTCCTCTGCCTCATGCGCTCGTGCATATCTCTTATGCTGTAAAAATCATCAAGAGCGGTGCTTAGCGTTTCCGTTTCGGTCACCTCGGCAAGCCCTTCATACTGCCTTATTTCAACCGCCGAAAAATCGATAAGCCTGCCGCTTGATTTTTCCTTGATAACGCACGGTGTAAATTTACCGTTTTTTACATTTTCGGCAAGCCTGATAAGCTCCGCCTTGACTGAGCTTTGCTTGTTCAGATTCAATTCCGCAGTGTTGACATCCGTTCTGCCCAAGGCTCTGTAGATTACCTCTCTTGCAGTCAGCGGACTTATTCCCGAAACGCTGCTCATCAGAGCCTTTTCCGCCGGCTGCGGCTTTGTGAAATCTATCGTCGTATCCGAATCAACGTCTGTTAGCGGCGTCCGCTCCTGCGTCGGCGGCAGAACGTATTCAAGTCCCGGCAGCACCTGTCTTACCGTACTTACCGTAAAATCCACACGCTTTATCGAATCGATGATTTTCATATCATCGTTTACAAGAATTATATTTGAATTTCTGCCCATTATTTCGGCTATTATGTGCTTGACCGTCAAGTCACCCAGCTCATCGTAGCTTTCCACCGAAATTTTTATTATCCTCTCAAATCCTACCTGCTCTATTGCGATAATCTTTCCGCTGCCGAGGTGCTTTCTCAGCAGCATACAAAACATCGGCGCAGTAATCGGGTTTTTCTTTTGAGTGTTCGTAAGATGTATTCTCGGATGCGCCGAGCCCGCCGAAATCACAAGGCGGTAATTATCGGTAAAGGTGCGGACATGAATCACAATCTCGTCCTTTTCCGGCTGATGTATTTTATCTATCCGTCCGTTGAGAAGCTTTTCGGAAAGCTCTGCGCATATGCCTTTTATACAAACCGCATCAAGTGCCATTTTAATCTCCATTCTGCCGCCATACGGCGGCACAAATCATAATGTGGAAAAGAAGCTTGTCATCACTTTTGCTCCGCAAAAGCCGCACTCCGTGCGTCCGCCCTTCTTGGCGGTGAGTGCAAATTGCTCTTTTGAGGAGCGCCGATGTACGTTGATACTTCAAGCTCCGATAAAGGGCAAGATGCGCCGCTTATTTTTCACATTAAATTCCTTTCAGTAAATGTGTATTATATCATTATTATATCACATCATCACCCTGATGTAAAGTTTTTTATTTTTGCTTTATCACGCTTGTGCCGGTATAGTAATGAGCGAGAATTTCCTTATAATCCGCTCCGTTTTCAGCCATTGCCTGTGCGCCGTACTGGCTCATGCCCACACCGTGTCCATAGCCCTTGACGCTGAATTTTATGCTGTCACCGCTTTCGTCTATCTGCACGTTTGTTGATTTCAAAGAAAAAATGCTCCTAAGCTCCGTACCCTTTATTTTCACACCGCAGACGCTTATACTTTTTATCCCTCCCGCCTCTGAGCGTTCAATATCAGAAAATACCGTACCCGAAAAATTCGCATTTTTGAGCTTTGCGTTAAAATCCGACAAAAGCTTTTTCACCTCGTCCTTTGAAACCACGCTTTCGCTCGTGAAATTCGGTGCGCTCTCCTCTCCCGGCGATGAAACACTCACAAGATACGGGAATGCCTCGCCCCATACGTCGGCGGCATTTTCGGTATTGCCGGACGAGGTCGAAAAAAACACCGCATTTATCGGCTTATCCTCATACGCTATCACCTCATCGGACGTTGCTTTTACCGCCTGTTCGATTTTGTGTCTGTATTTTTCCGCATTGCCGCCCCATGATTCCATTTTATCATCTATGTTAGTCCATGCTTGACAGTGTTTGTAATCGGTACAAACCACCGCTCCGTCCTTATGCTCCTTTGCATTTTCGGAATGGTATACCATATACGTCCTTGCAGCCACCGCCTGCGCCCTAAGCGCCTCCTTGTTAAATTCCGCCGCCATTTCCGCAGCAACCACTCCCTCAAGGTACTCCGCTCTGTTTATCTCCATAACCTTATCCTCCGCCGCAAAGTAAACCTTTATAAGTCCCCTGTCGCCCTCGGAATTATCCGCAACACCTCCCATAATAAGTACGATTATCGGCGGGATAATCATAATAATAAAAACTGCCGCCGCCGACAAAATAAAAAAACGTTTCATATATATCACCTGCCTGTTAATATATATGAAACGCTTATGTGATTTATTATTCATTTGCAGTTAAATAGCATAGCCGCACCCTCGGCTCTTGTCATCCGCAGATTCGGTCTTATGGTGTTATCCTCGTAACCTTTTACTATCCCCGCACTTACAAGGCGTGTTATGCCGTCCCTTGCCCACTGAGGAATATCGTCATCATCCGCAAATGCCGTTTCGGAATAATCCTCTATGCTGACCGCCCTTGCCAAAAGCGTCATAACCTCGGCTCTCGTCACATGGCTGTCGGGGTCAAAGACAAGCGTCTTGCCGCCGTCATCGGATTTTCCGTTCATCAGTCCGCTGCCGTATACCGCCTTTACAGATGCAAGTGCCCACGGCTGTATTTTATCGCTGTCGGCAAACGGCAGCACGGCATTTTCGTATTCCGAATAATCAAGCTTCTTAAAACGGCTTATAATCGCCGCAAGCTCGGCTCTCGTCATACCGCTGTCGGGATTGAAATACGTTTCGCCGCCGTCCTTTACGCCGTTTAATATTCCCTCGTCAGACATTGCCTGTATCTTATCCTTTGCCCAATGTCCGTCCGTATCGGCAAATTTCACTCTGTGTACCGTCACGTTTATCGTTTTATCAAATTTGCCGCCGTATATGTGTATCGAGGCTTCTCCGATCGCATCAAACGAAACCGTGAGATTATCGGATATAACTGCATTTGTGACATCTGCGTTTATGCCTGACATATCCGTTTTGTAATTTGATGTATCATATACGCTTTCCGCCTCGATTTTTACGCTGTCACCCAGGTAATACGTATCGTTTATCGGCTTTAAATTAACAATCCACGGAATACCGGTAGGCTGCCTGTTATCTCGCAGAAAAATAAAATTCGCCGCTCTTCTCGGATACCCGTCTGACGGACTGTTCATGACCGAAAAGCTGTCTGTCCCCGAAAGCAGCGCACCCATTACGGTCGAACCGCCGCCGTCAAGATTTATTGCGTCCGTACACCCAAGCTCCCTCATTCTCCGTGCAAGCGTTGTAAGCTGCGCCCCGTAGCTGTAGCCGCTCTGCCGCCCGTCAAGCGTGTACATTATAAGATTCCCGTTAGGCTTGATCCCTGCCGCCGTTCTCGGCGCAGTCCCCGCTTCAAGTCCTCCGCAGATTTCGCCGTTCTCCAAAAGTCTACCGCCCTCGGTGCTGACCGCCTCCGCAGCCTCGCTCCAAATCTCCGGCGCACTGCACTTTATCGTAAATTCATCGCCCTCGTTAAGGCTGTTCATAAACTCCTTAAGCTCCGGCTTTCCGAATGCCTTGTCAATGACAAGCACAACACTCCCCTCAGGGATTGCCAAAGAGCCGTCATACTCCTCACGCTCCGCAACACGTACCTTAAGCTCCGAATTTACCCTTAAGCCGCTCTCTCCGGCTGACGGATAACATATAACAAATATGCACTCCGACTCCGTTTTCGTTTCCTTTCCGAAATCGTCCGTCAAGGCAAATATCGGGTCAAAGCCGCCTTGATACCATTTGTTTATACATTCTATCGTGTATGCCTTTCCGTCCTTTACCGCCTCGGTGCTGATTTGCAGATTATCTATAAACGCCGTACCGTCCGCACGAAAGCCTATTGCCGGTCGACTTTCCGCTATTGTTGTGAGAACACGTCCGCCGCTTATCGCCGCTCCCATCGGCAGTCCCGTCTTAAACGAGAAAAAATCTCCGTTTATTCCCGCAACAACTCTTGAATCCATTGCCGCCGCCGTCTGCATAATATCGGACTGTCCCCACAAAGAACCGTCACCCGCCACGACCGGGACAGCGTCTGTGTTCGGAGTGTATTCCACATAATATTCCGTCTGTTTCCCGACGCTCGGACTTTCAAATTCAGTTTTGTTAAAAACGCTGTATGCGCCCATATCGTTTGTATAGCCGCCGGTTTTATCACCGAGTACATCGGCATACGCAGTCTGCGCCGCAACCATTATTGCCGCCGCGGCAAAAATTACCCTTGCTTTCAAAATTATCCTTCCCTCCGGGATTAAAATCTTTAATAATGACTGCCGAATAATTATGAAACGATATAGGCTGACAAGCGTTTCATAATTGTTTTGGCAGACTTTATCAATACAAACCGTGTAAAATCATTCATAATTTTCCAAATACAATTGAAAATCGCATTTGTTCGGTGAACATTATTATAGCACATTTTATAGGATTTGTAAAATGTATTTTTTGTAAATTCATATGTCGAAAGATTTTATCCGTTCGACAACCGACTTCGACAGTCTTTTCGGATATGCGGTAGTATAATATGTTTTAGCAAATGCAAATCGGAGAGGCGGCGCTCATTATGGAAATTTATGCTGAACGGCTGTTTCTTATAAATTTTTCGGCACTGTTTTTATGCCTGCTTCCGTCCGTGCACGTATGCGGCACACGGTTTTGCCGTCATGCTGCGGCATCGGCCGCCGGAGCCGCATTTGCCTCGGCTGCGTTTGCATCTGACGGTGCGGCGGCAGCAGTCCTGACGCTGCTCGGATATACCGCCGCCTCGCTCGTTGCATTCGGTCCGCATATACGGGGGATATTGATTTTCCTCACGACCGTATTGTTAATGTATGCGGCAGTCACGCTTGAAATATCATTTTTCAAAAATTCGGCGGAAATAATTTTAAAAAACGGCGTTATGTATTTTGATATTTCCCCGCCCGTGTTCGCTGCGGTATTTTTAATATCGCTGCCGGCAGTCACGGCACTCGACTTTGCAAGAGCAAGGCTGCACCGCAAATCAAAATACACGCTTACCATATTTAAAAACGGCAGAACAGCGTCCGTTACGGCGCTTTACGACAGTGGGAATCTTTTAAGAGATCCCAAAACAAAACGGCGGGTAATACTCGTTTGCAGAAATGAGCTTGAGGAGCTTGATACGGACGGAATTTTAACGTCCGAGGCGCCCGTTATTATCCCCTATCGTTCGCTCGGTCATTCCGGAGCGGTAATCGGGTTCGTTCCCGACAAAATCATGCTTGACGGCAACAAGGAAATAAACAACGCAGTTATCGGCATTTCGGAGGAACGCTTTGCCGATGGCTGCGGAGCTTTAATCGGAGGAATATAAATGATACTATCTAAACTCAGCGGCAAATTACTGATGCTCAAATCCGGACACGAGGACGGCGTTTTTTACATAGGCGGCAGCGACAGCCTCCCTCCGCCGCTGAGCAAGGACGAGGAGGAGGCACTGATACTGCGGCTTGAAAACGGTGACGAATCCGTAAAAACGACGCTTATCGAGCGTAATCTGCGGCTTGTTGTATACATTGCACGCAAATTTGAAAATACAGGAATTTTTATTGAGGATTTAATTTCAATCGGTACGATAGGACTGATAAAATCAATAAATACATTTAATCCCTCAAAAAACATAAAGCTTGCAACATATGCATCGAGATGTATCGAAAACGAAATTTTGATGTATCTTCGCAAAAACTCAAACACACGCACCGAAATTTCGATTGACGAGCCGTTAAATGTCGACTGGGACGGAAATGAGCTGCTGCTTTCCGATATTCTCGGCACGGACAACGATGTTATCTGCAAGGGCATCGAGGACGAGGTTGACAGGAAGCTCCTTTCGGCGGCACTTACCAAGCTCACAGGACGTGAGCGGAAAATAATGGAGCTGAGATTCGGACTTGACCACCGTCCCGAAAAGACGCAAAAAGAGGTCGCCGATCTTCTCGGCATATCGCAGTCATATATTTCACGTCTTGAAAAACGCATAATCGGACGTCTTAAAAAGGAAATCGCCAAGATGAGCTGACGAATCCCCTGAATTTACATACCGAAGCTTAATATGATATACGGAAACCGCCGTATTCTCTTCGGTTAAATTCAGGAGGATATTACTATGACTAACAAGGTTGAAATATGCGGTGTCAACACTTCAAAGCTGCCAACGCTGACAAAGCAGGAAAAAGATGAGCTTTTTATAAAAATAAAGGCGGGAGATAAAGAGGCGAGAGAAAAATTCGTACAAGGAAATCTGCGTCTTGTGCTGTCCGTTATACAGCGTTTCGGAAACAGAGGCGAAAATGCGGATGATTTGTTTCAGGTCGGGTGCATAGGTCTTATCAAAGCGATAGACAACTTTGACCTGTCGCAGAACGTGCAGTTTTCCACATACGCCGTGCCGATGATCATAGGCGAGATAAGACGGTATCTGCGTGATAACAACACCATACGTGTAAGCCGCTCCTTAAAGGACATAGCCTACAAGGCTCTTACCGCAAAGGAAAAGCTGATAAACAAAAATTCAAAAGAACCTACCATATCCGAAATCGCAAAGGAGCTTTCGCTCCCAAAAGAGGACGTGGTTTTTGCTCTTGACGCAATAGCCGACCCAATATCGCTTTTTGAACCGATATATCATGACGGCGGCGAGGCGATTTTCGTCATGGATCAGGTAAAGGACCCGAAAAATTCCGATGAGAACTGGCTTGAAAACATCGCCATAAACGAGGCAATGAATCACCTCGATGAGCGTGAAAAGCACATACTGAACCTGAGATTTTTCAGGGGCAAAACCCAGATGGAGGTGGCAAACGAAATAGGGATTTCCCAGGCTCAGGTATCAAGACTTGAAAAATCCGCACTAAAACAAATGCGAAAATATGTATAAAAAGTATATATTATCATTCCTTCTGTGTAAAAGTATTGACTTTTACACTTTTTTTTGATAAAATTTATAAGGATATACACAAAAATAAATGAAAGGCAGTGTTTTATATAATGAAAAAGCTAATGCTCGGAAACGCAGCAGTCGCACGAGGCGCATATGAAGCCGGAGTGCGTGTCGTTTCCTCCTATCCCGGTACGCCAAGCACCGAGATAACAGAAAACATAGTTAATTACGATGATATTTACGTTGAATGGGCGCCGAACGAAAAGGTTGCCGCTGAGGTTGCAATAGGAGCCTCGATAGCCGGAGCAAGGGCAATGTCGTGCATGAAGCACGTCGGTCTTAACGTAATGGCAGACCCCGTATTCACCGCAAGCTACACAGGCGTGAACGGCGGTCTTGTGCTGTGCGTTGCCGATGACCAGGGTATGCACTCCTCGCAGAATGAACAGGATTCAAGGCATTACGCAAAAGCATCAAAGATCATGATGCTTGAGCCGTCCGACAGCGGCGAGTGCCGTGACTTCACAAGGCTTGCATATGAGCTTTCCGAAAAATTCGATACTCCCGCATTTTTGCGTCTTTCAACAAGAGTTTCTCATTCGCAGAGCCTTGTTGAGGAACATGACAGACCGGAGCAGCCGCTGAAGGATTACGAAAAAAACCCCGGCAAATACGTTATGATGCCCGGCAATGCAATAAAGCGTCACGTTATTGTTGAGGAAAGAATAAAGGCTCTTACCGAATACGCCGAAACAGCTCCCGTAAATACCGTTGAGGACAACGGTTCAAAAATCGGAGTTATCGCCGCGGGCATTGCATATATGTATGCAAAGGAGGCTCTCGGCGATAAGGTAAATTACCTCAAGCTCGGAATGATCTATCCCATGCCGGAAAAGCTCATAAAGGACTTCGCCGCAAAATGCGACAAGGTTTACGTTATTGAGGAGCTTGATCCATTTATCGAGGAGCACTGCAAAACGATAGGTGTTGACGTTATCGGCAAGGAAGCGTTTACGCTTTTGGGTGAATACACCCCGTCCATGATAAAAAAAGCTGTATTAAACGAGGCTGCGGCTGAATTTGAGACGGTAAACGAGGCAATCCCCGTTCGTCCGCCGGTTATGTGCTCAGGCTGTCCGCACAGAGGTGTATATTATGTCCTCAAAAAGCTTGGACTTACCGTTTCGGGCGATATAGGCTGCTACACACTCGGCGCTGCTCCCCCTCTTCAGAGCCTTGATACAACCATCTGCATGGGTGCGTCTGTAAGCGCCGCTCACGGAATGGCAAAGGCAAGAGGTGCGGAATTTAACAAAAAGCTTGTGTCGGTTATAGGCGACTCAACCTTTATGCACTCAGGCATTACGGGTCTTGTTGACATAGTTTACAACAAGGGAAACAACACCGTTATAATACTCGATAATTCAATCACAGGCATGACAGGTCACCAGGACAATCCGACAACAGGATATACAATAAGAAAAGAACCCACAAAGCAGGTTAATCTTATTGCACTTTGCAAATCCATCGGAGTTGAGCACGTTACCGTTGCTGATCCGTTTGATATAAAGAATTTTGAAAACATCGTAAAGACAGAGATTGAGCGTGAGGAGCCTTCGGTTATCATCGCACAGCGTCCCTGCGCACTTCTTCCGAATATGCGCAAAAAATACACAGGGCACTGCAAAATCACAGACAAGTGCAAAAAATGCAAAATGTGCATGAAGCTCGGCTGCCCGGCAATTTCGATATGCGGCGATACGGTTAAAATAGACAAAACACAGTGCAACGGCTGCGGTCTTTGCGTAAATGTCTGTCCGTTTAACGCTATAGAACAGGAGGATTAATGCTATGAATATAATGATAGTCGGAGTCGGCGGTCAGGGTACGCTGCTTGCAAGCCGTATTCTCGGAAAGGTCGCAATAAAGGGCGGCTATGACGTTAAGGTCAGCGAGGTTCACGGTATGAGCCAAAGAGGCGGCAGCGTTGTTACATATGTTAAATACGGGGACAAGGTCTACTCCCCCATTATCGACAGAGGCGAGGCTGATTTGATTCTTGCGTTTGAAATCCTTGAGGCGTACAGAGCGCTGCCGTATCTGAAAAAGGGCGGTCAGATTATCGCAAACACTCAGCAGATGAACCCCATGCCCGTCATAACCGGAGCAATGGAGTATCCTGCCGATATTGAAAAAAAGCTTGCCGAAAAGGTCAATCTTCTTGCGGTTGACGCACTTTCGCTTGCGGAAGAGGCGGGCAGCTTTAAGGCGGTAAATGTTGTTCTTATCGGACTTCTTGCCAAAAGCATGGATATAGACAAGAATATCTGGATTGACACAATAAAGGAAACCGTACCCGAAAAATTCATTGACCTGAATATGCGGGCATTTGAAATGGGTTATAATATGTAAACATTAGGTGATAACGTAAAAAATAAGCGGCGCATCTTGCCCTTTATCGGAGCTTGAAGTATCAACATACATCGGCGCTCCTCAAAAGAGCAATCTGCTTGCTTCTTTTCCACGTTATAATTTGTGCCGCCGCATGGCGACGGAATGGAGATTAAAATGAAAAAATCAATTTTCATTATTGCGGTCTGTGTTCTTATGCTTACTTCATGCACAAGCAGCACCGCAAAAAAAGCCGTAGAGGAAACGAAGCTTGCAATCGCAAAGGGTGATTTCACCGCTGCGCTCAATTATGCCGAGCTTGCCTTAAACGAGGGATATAAGGACGATGAGTTTTCGGAGCTGGTAAAGCTGGTTGAAAGCTACAGAGATGCGCGTTCGGCATTGGACGATACGGATCCCGACAAAGCTGAGGAAATCATAAACAATGCGGGCAGCTTTGAGGGAAGCGGAATGACCGCTGCGGTAGATGCGCTTAAAAAGGATATCAGCAAATTAAAAGAGGATTCCTCTGAATTTGAGGAAGACATAGCGGAAATAGAACATGATATAGAAAAGGAACTTTATTACGTTGCGTGCGATGAAGCGAAGGAATTGTTGGAAAAAAATTTGACAAAGTCACAGCGAGAGCGTGCGGAAAAACTGCAAAGCACCGCAGAAGAAAAAAAGAAACAAAAAGATTCCTCAAAATCGACAGCAAATCCCACGTCAACGAATCAACCCACAGCAACCCCTATCAGTCCAAAAGCAATACTGACAGAGCAGGAGGCTGTCGAAGCTGCCAGAAAGGAGCTTAATCCGGCGGACAATGCCAAGGTAAAGGTCACATTCATACGGGATTACTATCACATTGTTTTCACGTCCACATATAATGTTGACGGAGAAATGATAGAAGATGAGGTGAGCTGTAAGGTGGATGCAAGAACAGGCGATGTCTATGATCAGGCAGGCTGATGCCCCGTATCATGTATAATATGAAGCTTAAGGATAAACATCTCAGCTTGTAATTAATTTTAAAAATTAGGTAATTGTGAAATGTGAGATTTCTGCGGAATTTGAGATATTTCTGCTTGAGCTTCGGCTCAGACATCCCTCACATACGTTCGGGAACTCGCCGAAACTCAACCGGAAACATCACAAATTCTTTTAAGGCTGTAACAAGTCTATAGGATTTGAGAGTGTTTTGGGGCTTGTTCGGACGAGTTACCGCAAGGGATGTTTGAGTACGAATAAAATCAAAAGCGCTCTCAAATCCCAAACCGACATTTTACAATCACATAAATTTCAAAAATAAAAAGGAGGACAACAAAATGTCAATGTTTCAACCGGAAATTGAAACCATGTCCAGAGAGGACATACGCACCCATCAGCTTGAAAAGCTTAAATGGCAGGTTAAAAGAGTTTACGAAAATGTACCTATGTACCGTGAACGTATGGACGAGGCGGGAGTTCAGCCCGACGATATTCAGACGCTTGAGGATCTCGCAAAGCTGCCGTTTACAACAAAGCAGGATTTAAGGGACTATTATCCCTTTGATTTATTTGCAGTACCCAAAAAGGATATTGTGAGAATACACGCATCATCGGGTACTACCGGAAAGCAGATTGTTTCCGGCTATACAAGGAACGACCTCGACCAATGGGCAAACGGATTTGCACGTCAGTTCACCGCTGCGGGCGGCGATAAAAAGTCGATAGTGCAGGTTTCCTACGGCTACGGTCTTTTCACCGGAGGTCTGGGCGCACATCAGGGTGCCGAAAAGGTAGGCGCAATGGTTATCCCGACTTCATCGGGAAATACGGAAAGACAGATACGCTTTATGTGCGATTTGGGTACAACTCATCTTTGCTGTACACCGTCTTATGCAATGTACTTAGGTGAAACGGTAAGAGAAATGGGCGTTAAAAATCAGCTTAAGCTGAAAGCCGGCATCTTCGGCGCAGAGCCGTGGACGGAGGAAATGCGTCATCAGATTGAGGAAACTCTCGGAATAGTCGCTCACGACGTATACGGTCTTACGGAGATTATGGGTCCGGGTGTTTCGTATGAATGCAGCCAACAGGAGGGTATGCACATCTGCGAGGATATGTTTATCCCTGAGATTATCGACCCCGACACAGGTGAGGTGCTGCCTGAAGGCTCGTTCGGTGAGCTTGTGTTCACCACAATCACAAAGGAGGGTCAGCCGCTTATCCGCTACCGTACAAGAGATTTGTGTACGCTTGACTACTCGCCGTGTAAGTGCGGAAGAACTCACGTAAGAATGAAAAAACCCGCCGGCAGAACGGACGATATGCTTATCATCAGAGGCGTAAACGTATTCCCGTCACAGATCGAGGAGGTTCTTTTAAAGAACAGTATTGAGGTTTCGCCGAATTATCAGATTCTCGTTGACCGCGTGAACAACACCGATACGCTTGATATAAATGTCGAGCTGAGTCCGAAATTCAACGGCAATGTCGAGGACGAAAAAAAGAGCCTTGAGGCTCAGCTGCGTTCGACTCTCGGCATAGGCGCAAAGGTACATCTGCTGCGTCCGAAGTCAATAGTAAGAAGCGAGGGCAAAGCAAAGAGAGTTATCGACAACAGAAAGCTCCATTAAAAAATTGAGAAATGCCTCACAGATAAAATAACAGCCGTGTCAAGTTTTCCCTGACACGGCTGTTAATTTTATGCTTTATCGCTTATTTTTCTTTCCTATCTGCAATCACATTTTTGTGCAGGCGGTTCCGATGGGTCATCCTCGCCGCGCTCCAGAAATGCGCATTTCTCCGGCGGGAAAAATTCATCAACCGGGAAATCTATCCTCTCGAACAAATCGCAGGGATTATCGTCCGTTGCCCCTACCCGCTATAGACCATGTGAACTTTTCACCATTATACCTCTCCCGTATGATTATTGGTAAACAATATACTTTTTTTGCAGCTGCAGCATCACGGCTCATTATATAAAAATCCATATGCGCACCTTCTTTTATAACTCTTCCGTCTTAAACGCAGTATAAAATAAGTATAATTTTATTATATCACAGCAAATGACTTCAGTCAATATTTTAATTCTATATTTGTCATATAGCCATATTAATGGTTATCTCCCTCTCGCCCGTTTCCTCATTCGGTTCATCAACGATAATCGAATCGATGAACTCCTGCACAATCGGAACCGTCAGACAGTCTATATGTGTGTATTTTCTTAAAATTTCGTCCTTGTCCTCCTGCTTCAGCATAGCTTTTTTTATCTCCTCAAGCTCATCATCTATGGCTTTTATACGACGTTCGTTTTCCTCACGTTCACGCAGATAATCTGCCTGCATGTCCTCGTATATCGAACGCTCAACCACATTTTCCGTGTACGCCTTGAGAAGTCTTTTCAGCGCAGAACGTCCGTCCGAAATGCTCTTTTCAATTTCGCTTTTTCTTCGAACACAATCCTGCATACGTTCCTCAAGACGATTTGCAATTACAACTCTTCTGCTCAGCTCCTCGCCGTTCATGTACAGCTCTATCGCCTCATTTATCTTATCAGCCACAAGTCTCTCAAGCATATCAAGCCTGATTCGCTTATTATTGCTGCACTCGCCGTTTGACGACGCTCTGTAGCAGCGGAAATATTCAATTCCGCCCGACTTGCATTTATACAGCTTTGAGCCGCAAACACCGCAGAAAACCTTACTCGACAAAGGGTGCTTCGTGCCGTTTGCGCCGCCGCACGGTCTGCGCCTCGATTTCTTTATTTCCTGTACCTTGTCCCACAGCTCATCATCGATTATCGCATCGTGCATATGCTCAACCTTTATCCGGCACTCCTTCGGCAGATTACGCTTTTTCTTTGTACGAAAGTTCACAACGGTGCTTTTATGATTCACTATCGTACCTCTGTAAACCTCGTTGGTTATAAACGTTCTCACCATGTCCCTGGTCCATCTTCCAAGCTTCATGTGCCTGTCATACATTCCTTCAACCCTATAACCCTGCTGCTTTTTATATTCGGACGGTATCAGATACCCTCTGTCATTTAACCGCTTCGCTATATCCATATACGTATAACCGGCGGCGGTCATCTCAAATATCATACGCACTGCCTTTGCCGCTTCCTCATCGATTATGAGGTGATTCTTGTCGTTCGGATCCTTTTTGTAGCCATAGGGCGGCATTGAGCCGAAAAACTGCCCCTGCTTTGATTTTTCCTCAAAGCTTCTGCGTATATTCGAGGAGAGCAGATCGAGCTGCTCCTCATCGAATATTGCGTGTACACGGCTGTTGAGCTTTGACCCCGTGCGGCTCGTATCAATATTATCGACAAGTGACACAAAGCGTATTCCTCTGTCTCTGAAAAGATT
Organism: Clostridia bacterium; assembly: GCA_034090805.1. Lineage (GTDB taxonomy): Bacteria > Bacillota > Clostridia > UBA1381 > UBA1381 > Ornithomonoglobus_A. Next base: position 1,285 of record JAXDRV010000085.1, on the reverse strand, counting down.
ATGGACGTAGTCCTCAATATATTTGCTGTCACGTGCAAATCTGCTCTGCGTTTTTACAAGCACTATATCAAACTTTCCGCTCTCCGCATCACTTATCATTCTGTGAAATTCCGGGCGGCTTCTGTCACTTCCCGACCAATCCTCGTCGATATAATGATCATAAATCTGCCAGCCCTGCTCATTGGCATATGAGTCGAGTATCATTCTCTGATTCTGAATGCTCTCGCTTTCCTCGTGCTCCTTGTCACGATCCTCTTTGCTGAGCCGTATGTAAATTGCAGCAATACCCAATCTGCATTACCTCCTTTCTCCGAATTACGCCGCTCTAACATTTACCGTGCGCACTGTTGACCTCAAGATTAATTATATCTGCCAGCTTCTTGTTAAGCACAAGCCTGCGCTCCTGCTCATGCCTGCTCTTGAAATTTACGTGAATCTTGTATTCTGCCGTATTCTTTCCCATTATATTATACCTCCCAACCGTATTAATTCTTTACTCTATAATGTATATTATGAATAACATTATGCTTTTATCACACCTCAACCTCGCAGCTTCGCATATAGGACGAGATAAAAATCGGCATAGCTGCGCCTTTTAGCTCATTGATTTTACGTTCAAATACACAGTTATATAAGTCTGCCAGCTTTATGGCATTGTCACGTGCATTACGCCCGCTCGCACCGTATGCCGCAATCGCCATCTTTGCCGTAAGCACCTCAGGCAGATGCTGCTGTGATTTAATATTATTATCCACCCTTTTATACAGACTGACAATTTGCCGAGTATGTGTCCTATCGCCGGTTGCACACATCAGTTCAAGGCAATCACAGAGCTTTAAGCTGCTGTTACTTCCATCCGAATCGCACACAATTAAATTGTCATTCCATAATTTAAGACAATATGGCGATTCCCCCAAAAGCCCGTTAAGCCTTTCATACTCGATACTCTTATTTATCATTGACGCCATTTAGCATCCCTCTATCGGACAGTCCGAAGTATATCATACCATTCTTTTCGCCTTGCCATTTACTCTTATCTTTTGATGTTATCTCCTTTTGAATTTTATAAAAGTTCTCGTTATTCAGAGGTGCACTGACCTCAAATGTATGAATCTGCATAATTATTAACGTTCCTCTCTGTATATTTTTATTTTAGTACTATATTGATTATAGTAGATTTTATTACGTTATTACGTCTTTGTCTGACATAATTTTTATTCTTTTCTCTGCTTATATAGCTTATATGTGATTAACTTTGCACGTAAAGGTACAGGTAAGATTATTA
>JAXDRV010000084.1:0-2041 GCA_034090805.1 Clostridia bacterium | reverse complement strand
AAATCATTGATATGAAATCCAGTTCTGAACTTGATAAAAAGGTTGAGGCGATAGCAAATAATCTAAGAACTGGGAAAAACCAAAATGTAATAACTTACAAAACGGAAGAAAATGAACCCCGTGCAGTGATATGGACAAAAGGAATTCAGGCGCCGCTGTTATCTGAATTTGAAAAAGAAGTTGACATTACGGATTCAAACTACTCGTTTTTTTATGCGGGACAGGATAAAGGCAGCGGCTGGTATGATGTTAACAAGAGCCTGCCGCAGGAGGACGGCGGAGATGCGAATATGTGCTATGCCGCAGTAAGCGCAAATCAGATTCATTGGTGGCTTGACCAAAATAAAGATAATATAGATGCGTATCTTGGCAATTTGGCAGAGGGGGAAATCACTTCCGAAACACAAGCAAAGCTTGACCAATTGGAAGAACTCAGAAATTCATATGAGGGTCAGTCAAAAAGCGGAATTTATAACCTTTTCAGAAGGTATTTTGAAAGCCCCTATTATGCTTATAACGCCGACCTTTTAAACGACTTTTTTATAAACGGTTATCAGGTAAATACTATGGGAAAGGTTAACTCCCCGTATTTTTTCAAATGGGATCCGAGGGGCGGCTTTTTCTATGATGTGTTTGAAAAAAATAAGCTTACAATGAGATTTTCGGCAGGTGATTATACGGCATTTAAGCGAGATATTATTTATTATATGAAGGACGGACAATCTATAGGTATTATTCACAATACACCTACATACGGTGTGACACATATTATAACCCTTTGGGGTGTGGAACTTGACCATAATAACGAAATAACCGCACTTTTCGTTACCGATTCTGATGACTATGAACAGCCGGAAATCGGTATGAAGAGAATGCTGCTTAAGAAAAACAGCAGTGGCTATCCCATAATAACTACAAATACTGCCGACAATAACACGGGAGCAAAGATTTTAGAATTTGTATCCCTGTCATTGGGAGAAGAATATTGGAACTTAATGCCGTGAAATTAACATAAAACGGAGCGGAAAGATGAAGTATTTACAACAGAGGAACGGGAAATTCCCGTTCCAACAGGTATGTAATCATTGTAACACATATGCAATGCATATTTTCGTTAATTTGTGCTATATACTGTAAGCAATACAAATGTATTGCGAGGTGACTTTATGGGCAAGTTTAAAATTCCTACTGTTTCGTCAACCACAAATAAATTCGGTTAGCAAATCCCAAGCTTCTTCACGTGAAATTTCTTTACTCATTATCAAAGCGATAAAGATGAAACTGTTTTTTATGAGCAATATGTTCGTGATAAACAAAGCGAGGAGATGTAAGCATTGAAACTGCATTTGCTAACATACCGTGATTTCTTGGACTTAATTGACAAAAAAATTCTCAGTCGGTCATAAAATCACGTTTCACTAATTCATGGCTCGTAAGAGCAGAAAGGAAATCATTATGAACAAACATATCAAAAACACCGAAAAAAAATATTTAAAAACGCTTGACAACGAGTGCATGATTGTGATATAATATATCAAGTGGTTGAAAGACCATATGCGCTCGTAGCTCAGTTGGATAGAGTGAACGGCTACGAACCGTTAGGTCGTGGGTTCGAATCCCTCCGGGCGTACCACCAAGCGAGGAAATCGAGGTTTTATGCGGTTTTCTCGCTTATTTTATTTGCTTTACACGTTTTTTACACGAATTTGTTTAATATTTGAACAGCTCTTTCTTCTTCATGAGGGTATAAATGTGCATATGTGTTCCACGTTACCTCAATATTTGTATGCCCTAAACGACGAGCTATTTCTTGTATATTTATTCCGTTATTGACCAAAAGTGCCCCATGGTATAATAAAGACAAGTGCTGAAAACCGCATAAAATCATAATGTCATTAACTTAATGCCTACTGAATAATTGCCATTTCCGAAACATTATAAAATTTTAACAGTTTTTGAAACCATGAGAAAATCGCAAAAAGAACCTTGGCGATTTTTCGTAGGTTCAGTAGTAATACGGACATAGCGAGGCAGTGGCAAG
>JAXDRV010000083.1:0-3814 GCA_034090805.1 Clostridia bacterium | reverse complement strand
TATTGAGATGTTTCATTATTGACCTCATCGGCTATTTTTTGCATTTTATCGCTTATGCTGCCTCCGGATGAACCTCCGCTGCTGGACGATGTTTTGTTGCCGGATGAGCCACTCTTATTTGATGAACCCCCGTTGTTCGATGAGCCGCTCTTATTTGACGAACTGCTCTTATTCGACGAACTGCCGCCGAAGGAACTGCTTTTTCCGGACGAACCTCCGCTTGATGAACCGCTGCTTGACGAACTGCTGCCGGACGAGCTGCCGCCCGATGACCTTGCAACTGTATCATAGTATTGTTCTTTCTGCCAATCTCTGTCTTTATCATTCTGCTCTGCCTGCTTGTCGACTGTATATTTTTCGCTTTCATACTGCTTATCAGTCTTGTACCTATCCAAATCATATCCAGCCATACTGATGTCATAAGCATTCTGCGTAGATATTCTTTCCTGTTTTGCCGGAAGCGTTTCGGTATTTTGCTCATACGGCTTAAGGGTAGGACTCCATTCTGCCCACTTTCTGTTGCCGTAATTATAAACTTTATCAAATCTTGCTTCTCTTATCCAGTCTATCCAATACGAAGCACGTTCCTTTTCCTCCGGAGTTGCATTATCATCATCAAGTATTGCTTGATACGTGTTTTCAAGCTCCTGATAATCCATGTCGGGATTTTTAAGAGTACCGTCCGAATTATATAACGGATTAACTCTGTTTCTCCACTCTGCTGGAATCTGACCGGTATAATCGGCAATGGTTTTAAGAATTTCCGCCTTTGCCGCTTCACGTGATACGTCATTATTCTTTTTCGTCTGGTCATTGTCGAATATCTGCTGACTTGCCTGCATTCCGGTGTTGATATTCTCGTTCTGTCTGCCGTAAAGCCTATCATTATTTACTCCCCAAAGCTCCAAACCGTTATAGAACTTGTCCAAACTGTTATTCTGTGCGTCAAGTGCAGCCTTAACACCGAGTGATTTACCCCAGTTTTCCTCCGACAGCCTCGCTCTGCGTGCATTTGCGGCGGCAAAGCTATCTATGTTTCCGCTGTTCTCTGCCGCTGCGCTTGCCGTTGCAGTCTTTGAGGCGGCGTCGCCGTCCAAAGCTCCTCTTTGCGTGTAGAGGTCTATAAGCGTTTGACCGACATCGTTTGTAAACGGATTTTCAAACGAGCGGTCAAGATAGCGTTTCATTTCTTCATCGTAATTATTGTTAAAATTACTCATCATGCCCCATTGTTCATTAAGCTTGCGCTGGGTATCGTCAATGCTGTCATTATACTTCATCTCATCTGTTTTGATGCCGTAATTATCAACGTAATTATTGAAAGCCTTGTCCATTACATCAGTGTCCCAGTACGTATGCCCGTCAACGTTGTTATTTCCCGAATAGCCTAAGTTATATCCTGCAAAAGATACTTCCTTTGTGTCGTTGTCATAATTAAGCAGCCTGTCAATCTCGTCCTGAGATAATCCGTATTTTTTACCTTTTTCGTACATATACGGTCTTATTTCCTGCTTGCCGCTCTTTGCTGAAACGTCATATACGTATTTTTTCGCTTGGTCGGCGTTCATTCCGCTTAATTTATCGGCATAATCTGTATATCCGTTGCCACGCAAGTCATCATATATCGATCTCGCCTTGCTTGCGGCATTGTCCTTTCTTTCCTGTAAGGCTTTAATCTCACTGTCAGGAACAGCTCCGGACATATCAACGGTATAATTACCCTCCATGTTTCTTCCGAGCCAGTTATTTATATATCCCACAGTCTTATTTTTCTTTTTCTGCAGTTCATCATCTGCACTGTGCCAGCTTTGCTTTAAGCCGTATATTTTATTCATTCCGTCTATAGGATTATATGCCATTTTTAAATTCCTCCGTTTCATTTTTATTTGTATTGATAAGGAAACTCCCGTGTTAATTTATTATTCTCCTTGCGCCGGCGTAATCACTTCTTGCGTTTAGGTCACTTATCTTAACAACATCACCTGTTTTCGGTGCATGAAGATACTGTCCGTTTCCGATATACATTCCCACATGGTGCGGACTTGACGAATCACCGAAAAATACGAGGTCTCCCGGCTGAAGATTTTCCTTTGACACCGCTTGACCGTCATTTATCTGCGTGTATGTTGTTCTGCTGATGTCATATCCCATCTTTTTGTATACATACTGCATAAGTCCCGAACAGTCAAAGCCATCAGGTGTTTCTCCGCCCCATACGTACGGCGTACCGAGATATTGCTTCGCTATGCTTACCGCCTGCTGCCCTTTTGAAGAGCCTCCCGATGAACCGTCTGCACCTTGTCCGCTGCCGCTTATAACGCCCGTACCGCCCAAAGCCTGTGTAAACTGCGCCATTATCTTTCCCACCTGCTCCGGCCATCTTGTATCTATCGTCTTTTCATCGTCAAGATACGCATATCCCAAGCCGGAAGGATTGTCGCCCGTTCCTATTGCGTATATACTTTTTGCACCTCTTTGGTCGTAGTAGAGAGACTTCAAATTATTCGCATATTCAACGGCTGCTTCTCCGGCGTTTGATGAATATGTTTTCGCGCCGCCCATAGGATTGGAATTTACGGCACCCCAACCCCATAGATTTCCTTTTTCACGTGCAATGTTGCTTGTGCCCCAGCCGCTTTCCAATGCGCCTATGCCCAAAAGCGCAAGTGCGGATATTCCGCTCTGCGACTGAGCTTTATATATTCCTGCTGCATCGCTCGATTTCATAACAGAACCCGAACCGCTGAAAAATTGTCCGATTAATGTAGAAATCTGCTGCTCACTTAGCTTTGGTAGCTGAGTAAGGTCGGTTTTTTTCAGTTTTTCGGCATCCCATGAGCTAAGCTCCGTCGTGCTCTCTGTGCCGTTTGTTCCGTTTGCGTCAGAGTTTGTCTGAGCGTTCGCCTGTGCGGTAGGATTTATTCCGGTTGCCTCTTGAATATATCGCTTAACCTGCGCTGATGTCCTCGAATCGTCCGCAAGCTGCGAATAATTTATGTATGGATTAACCAATTCACCCTTTTTGCTTAAAAAGGGATTTAAGTTCTTTTTAATTTCAGAGGCTTGTGTATCTGAATTATTCGCAGTCTGCGCCGCCTCTTTTTCGCCTGTAGCGGGTATAAAGCTATTCGGCTGAATAAGTCCGAACTGCTGTTTTACTTTTGTTACCATGTTATTATCGTTTCCCGAATTTCCTATTCCGAACGTCTGCTTGATTTTGTCAAGACTGAAATTTGTAGCCATAATACTCCTCCTGTGCATAAAAAAGCCGCTGCAATAAAATATTAAAAATAAGTTTTTTCAACAAATTATCCTCCTTTAATGCAACGGCTTTATTATTTATCATATATTTTTACTTCCCAATCACCTTACAAGCCCTGTACACCACAACGCACACCCACAGCTGCATATGGTTCAGCCCAAGCGTCTTTGTGCCGTTCTTGTCCTTGCCGGTGCCGGTGATGATGCCCTTGTCAACGCACCACTTGACCGCCTCATGCGCCCATGTCGGCATATTGCCGTCCACGTAGTCGCAGATAAACGTCCCGCCGATACTTTTCCTTAACTTCTCATTTTCGTCTGTCAGAGCCGCTATTTTAGCGTCCTGAGCGGCTATCATGCTTTTTAATTCCTCATACTGTGCCATTGTCAATTCCTCCTCAACTATACTGTAGTCCGGTCTGCAAAACTTTGTCCCCGGAAGATTGCTGTTGTAATATCCTTTTTTGCACACGCCTCCGCCGTTGGCGATTATGCTGCTGCCGCCGGAGGTGTTGCCCTCAACGGTTTCAAAATAATCGCCGTTTACCGCCGT
>JAXDRV010000082.1:0-31067 GCA_034090805.1 Clostridia bacterium | reverse complement strand
TGCCCAAACAAATATTTTGAGAGCAAAATATTTATTTGGGGTGCAAGGATTTTTTCATATTTATGAAAAAACCTTACACCTGAACAATTATGAAACGCTTTTAAGCCGCTATGCGGCTGCGTTTCATAATTGTTCAGCAGTTATTATATAATAAAAAGGGCATTATGCCCTTTTTTCTTAATCTTATCCGTTATAAAAACAATCCTTGTCCCATTTTATTACATTTGTATCAATATATTCCCATATTTTTACATATTCCCTTTCATTTCGGATTATATGGTCGTGAAAGGAACGCTGCCAAAGCGTATCGCCAAATTTATTTGTTGTATATGATTTTAATTGACCGATTATATTTTGTAGGGGAGGGTTTCCATGCCCTCCCGCATCATCTAAAACCACAATTAAATGGAGATGATTTGGCATAATTACATATTTGTCTATTTTGACACCGGTATAATGATTATTGATATATTGTATTGATTTTTCAACCTCTATTCCGATAGGTGTTAATGTATGTTTCAGGACGGCACGGAGAGGCGGGAGGGCGCAGAGACCCTCCCCTACAATGGTGGATGGTGTTATTTTTGATAATAGTTCTTTTTTGCCTTTTACGCATATTGTAATAAAATACGCTCCGGGTACAGAATAATCATATCCTTTTAATTTTGAATACCAACATCTGTAAAACTGTCTTTGTGAACATATTTTGTACCGTCGGTATATTTTTTGCCGTCAGAATAATAATGTTCTATGCATTCAAGTGTATTACCATTTAACGAAAATACCGAAGCACCTGTTTCTCCATATTCATATGTGCTTTGACCTGCCCAACAATAATATATGTCATATGTGGCATATATAGTGCCGTATTGTTGGTCTATTTCATATGTACCGTAACACTTGGTTCTCCATGTCTGGCTGTAAAAAGATCCGTCAGCACCAAATTGAATGTTTTCGGAAAGATGATCCATATCTTCATAGTGGAAGAACCACCAGCCTATAATATTTTGCTTTATGTTATTTATTTGCTTGCTTTCCCATTGTTCAATTCGTCTGTAAGTACCGTTCAGATAATCATCGAGATATTTCTGCTGTCCGGAGTTCATTTTACTGTAGTTATAGTCCTTAAACCACGTAAATTCGTCCTTTGCCTCATAATACAAGCCTCTGTTAAAATAGCTTATGCCCTTAGCCATGCCTTTGTCAAAATCTCTTGTTGACATTGCAAATGCTGCCGACTGCGAGGCAAGTATGCCTGCGCAAATCAATGCGATAACCGATTTCTTTTTCATTTTTGTCCTCCTTTTGTATTTGAACTTAGGCGATTGTAAAACTCAAGATTTCCTCGGAATTTGAGATATTTCTGCTTGAGCCTCGGCTCAGACATCCCTCACATACGTTCGGGAACTCGCCGAACTCAATCATAAACATCATAAATTCTTCCAAAACTATCAAAACTTGTAGGATTTGAGAGCGTTTTTGAGTTTGTTCGGACGAGTTACCGCAAGGGATGTTTGAGTACGAATAAATTCAAAAACACTCTCAAATCCCAAACCGACATTTTACAATTATCTATATTTGTAATTGGTAATATAAGTATATCATTATTTGAATAAAAAGTAAAGACTAAATATTCTTTTTTTTCATATAATATTCAATAAGGGGAAAGCGTAATTTGCGTGGTAATTAATTTTCGGAAGGGTTATTGTTATGAGAAATTTTACAAACGAGATTTCAAAGCTGTTTATACTGTTTAACATTGGGGGATTGGCATATGTTATTATTGAGCTGCTTTGGCGGGGAAGCTCGCACGGGAGTATGTTCGTGCTTGGCGGGCTTTGCTTTGTTATTATCGGTCTTATGAATGAGAGAAAATCTATGCCGCTCCTGTGCCAGATGCTTATCGGTACGTTTATTATCACATCGCTTGAGCTGATGTTTGGGTATATCCTTAATATCCGTCTGCACCTTAATGTGTGGGATTATTCCGATATGCCGTTTAATATCCTCGGTCAGATATGCCTGCCGTATATGTGTCTGTGGTTTATTTTGAGCTTTTTTTGCATTGTTATTGATGATAACATAAGATTCTATATTTTTGGCGAGGAAAAACGCCGTTATACCTTGATTTAAGTCATTAAATAATAAAAATTTCCATAAATTTCTAAAAACCTCTTGATTTTTATTCCAAAATATGGTAATATACCAATATAAGGAAATAATTTCCAATTGAAGATATTAAATTACAGGAGGAACAAAAGCAATGATTTCAAAAATCACGGTAGTAACAGCAGATGATAATGCGGAATTTTCGGAGGAGTTAAAGGAGTTTTTACGGACGAAGCCGGATATAGAATTTAAAGCGGCGGCGCAGGACGGAGCGGAGGCACTGGGAATAATACTTGACACCGAGCCGGACGTTGTTGTGCTTGACATGGTAATGCCGAAGCTTGACGGGTTGGGAGTATTAAGGCGGATAAAATCGGCGGGCATGAAGCGCAAGCCGAAAATAATAATGCTTTCGGTAGCGTCGCTTGAGCAGAACGTGGAGCTTGCGATAAACGGCGGAGCGGACTACTTTTTATCAAAGCCGCAGCCGTTCGAGGCGATTTACGATGTTATCGAGAGCCTTGCGGGGACAAGGGTGCACAGCTCCGTTGCGGCAAAATCGCCCACCGAGGAGGTTGACCTTGAGGCACTTGTGACGGAATGTATCCATGAATTGGGAGTTCCGGCGCACATAAAGGGGTATCAGTACATCAGAACAGCCATAATGATGGTAGTGCAGGATATGGATATGCTAAATTTCATCACGAAGCGTCTGTATCCCGAAATAGCGAAGTTTTACGGGACAACCTCAAGCAGAGTGGAGCGTGCGATACGTCACTCGATTGAGGTTGCATGGTCAAGGGGCAAGCCTGAGGTGATGAATGATATTTTCGGATACACGATTCACACAGGCAAGGGCAAGCCGACAAATTCCGAATTTATCGCAATGGTTGCAGACAGAATACGGCTGCAAATCAAGTAGGGGTTGGTGTCCTCGCTGACCCGTATCAGAGATTTATTAACACTTGTTTATTCATTCAAAAACCGTAGGCATACGCACACCCGCATTTTTAAGTGCGGACACCATTTCGAGGAGTACGCTGCGTTCGGCGGCGTACCTGTCCGCGATTTCGCAGACTGCCGTTACGGTGACGGAAACGGAGGTTATGCCCAGCTCCGTCACTCCGAGCACCTTCGGCTTTTGGGTAAGAAGCGGAAAATCAACGGTTTCGCACATTTCGGCAAGTGCGGCGAGAGCCTTGTTTATATCCGCCGCATAGCTGATTCGTGCGACAGCGAATACTGTTTTGGGGTCACGTGAGTGATTTATCACCATTGTGATATTTCCGTTGGGGATAATGAGTCTGTCACCTTGGAAATTGATTATTGTTGTGACACGAACCGTCATGCTTTCCACAGTTCCCAAAAAGTTTTCGATCGTTACAAGGTCACCGACGCGGTACTGATCCTCAAGCAGGAAGAAAAAGCCGCAGATGGTGTCCTTGACGATGCTCTGCGCACCAAGACCGACGATAACGCTGACCGCTCCCGTTGCGGTAATCAGCGTCGAGGCACTTATGCCGAAAATTATCTGACACGAAAGCATAACGGCGCAGGTGTAAACGAGAATTATGAAAAACGTCTTAATTACGCCTATCGAGGTTGCGTATTTTTCCGCCATATCCGGACGCTTTGCGCTCAGGCGGCGCTTGATCTGACGTGAACCGAAGTTTACCACTGCGGTATTAAATAATGACGCTGCGGCGAAAATAATCAGTATTTGTATAAGCTTATTATCCATGATTTTCCTTTCATTGATTTTCTCTTACGGCGGCACGCAGCTTGTTTACGTACTGCGCACGCTCGTTGCGGCTTACGTCACGTACACGGTGATACAGCTTTATGTGTACGTCATCGATTACCGTTTCATATTCATACATTTCCTCATAAGCCATCGCTATATCCGTCCATGCGGCGAAGCTGTCGACGGCGGTTGTCAGTACCTTCTGGTCACTGCGCACCGTTTGCGGGGGATATGCAACAAGCATATAATTTGCGTTGCAAAGCGGTGAAATATCGATTTCCGGCAAATCAAAATACGGAATTGTATTTGCGATATATCCCACTCGCTGCTGCTTTATGTTCAGTGACGGCTCCGCATTTTTCAGCATTTCGCTGTTTAAGGTGTCCGAATAAGCAAGCACTCCGAGGTACTGTCCCTCCGGGACAACTCCGTCAAGGCGAGTCTTTAAGGTGAGAATATCGTATGTGCTGTCACGCTTTACCGGCAGCATTGAAAAATTCGGAATTACTGCGGTGTGGCGTATCTGCTCGATTCCCTCCGGCTGCGTTCTCGGTATGAAAATATTTACCGAATGAGCAAGCGCAAGCACGCAGATACCGATAAGAACACGTTCGGTTTTTATATATTTCACAGTCAATATCAAAAGCGTTATCAATGCGGGAACATACAGAAGCAGATGCCCCTGACCGTGGGTGCGTGTTGCCGTGAACATCAGGTAGCATATGAGGATTTGCAGCCATGCAAAGACCTGCCTTCGTTCATGGTGCTTTATGCCCATAATAACGGAGGAGACAGCCATAAGAAGTATAAACAAAAGTCCGAAATATCGTGTAATAAGCTTTAAATTCAAGCCGAAGCTGAAATTAAAGCTGCCGCTGCCGTAATCGGCGATCAGTCTGCGGAACATAAAGCCTTCAAAGAGGAACGACACTGCGGCAATCATCGTTCCGAGCGTTATAATGCCCATGTATTTGTTTTTGCCGAACAGAATCGAGTCCGCAAGCATTGCCGTAACGAAAGATACACTGAAAAACAGATACCAGTTATTCCAAATCATCAGCGCAGCAAGCAGCAGACCTATTACAATATGACGGAAAACTCCCGTTTTGACGGAATGTGAGTCCTTGCCGCTTATATACAGATAATAGCACAAAAGAGCAATCACAAGTCCGCCCGTTTCGGTAAAGCCCTTAAGCGTGAGATACGTCATTACGGGCATTGTAAGCAGAACGATGCCGGAGGTTATCATCGGAGCCTTGCCTATTTTTGCCGCAAGCATATAAATCAGCACCGCCGAGGGCAGAAGGCAACAGTTTACAAGACACAGGATAAATACCATTCTCGATTCGCCGAACAGCCGCACAAACAGCGCCGGCAGCAACGACGGAACGTAATTAAATTCTCCGCCGAGGATTGAGCTGTAGACGTTTTTCCACAAATCGTTTCCGAAAGCACCGGAGGCGATTTTCCTTGCGGCATTCCAGTAGTCGGCATTGCTCCAGTAATATATTTCACGGCATGAATTGACGTAAATCACGGCAAGCAAATTCAAAACAACCGCAAGTGCAAAAAAGACTGTGAGATGTATTTGCCACGGCTTAAGGCGCTTTGAATCCTCCGCATAGTCGTCGTCTAAATCGACATCGTCAAATATGGCTTTGTACTTCATAGGCGATAGCTCCTTTCATGTGCTTATTCAAACAGGCTCAGTATTTCCTCGTTTGTCAGCGAGGCAAAGGTTTCGCTGTTTGTTTGTATCATATCGTCCGCAAGAGATCGCTTTGCCTCCTGCAATTGAAGGATTTTTTCCTCTATTGTTCCCTTTGACGCAAGGCGGATAACCTGCACGTCACGGGTCTGACCTATTCTGTAGGCTCTGTCCGACGCTTGATCCATTGCCGCCGGATTCCACCATGGGTCGTAATGTATAACCATATCCGCTCCGGTGAGATTCAGTCCCGTACCTCCGGCACGAAGAGATATAAGGAATATGTCACGCTCGCCGCCGTTGAAGCGGTCTGCCATTTCGGCACGCTCGTAGGACGGTGTTTTTCCGTCGAGATAAAAGCATTTCAGTCCCTTTTTGTTAAGCTCATTTCTTATTATTTCAAGCATGGAGGTATACTGCGAAAATATCAGCAGTCTGTGTCCGGAGTCGGCGGCGTTTTCGGTGATTTCGGTAAGCAGCCGCAGCTTGCCGCTGTCATATGTGTAATTTTCGTCAAAAAGCGATGGGTGGCAGCAAATTTGTCTGAGCCGCATCAGCAGTGTAAGTATCTGCATTTTGCCGCCCGTTTCCAAAAGCGACATGGTTCTGTTCCTTGCAAGTGCAAGGTATGAGGTATACATTTTCCGCTGCTCAAGAGTCATATCCGCATACATGGTGTACTCCATTTTTTCGGGCAGCTCCTCAAGCACCTCTGATTTCATTCTGCGCAGAATAAACGGCTTTATTCGTGCTTTTAAATCAATTCCCGTATCGGCGTCACCGTTTTTTACTATCGGTGTTTCGTAAACGGAGCGGAATGTACGTAAATCGTGCAAATACCCCGCCATGATGAAATCGAAAATCGACCAAAGCTCGGTGAGGGAATTTTCTATCGGCGTACCGGTGAGCGCAAACCGACCCTCGGCATTGATGCGCTTTACGCAGCGTGCATTCATGGTTTTCGGGTTTTTGATGTACTGCGCCTCGTCTATAAAGCAATATGAAAAGGTGCGGCGGCTGTAAAGTGAAATATCACGTCTTAAAATAGGATAAGAAGTGATTATTATATCGTAGTTGTCTATCGTACTTATAAGCTCGGTGCGTTCGTCACGGTTTCCGTCGATTATCAGCGCACGCAGCGACGGAGTAAACCGTGAGCATTCGTTGAGCCAGTTATATGTCAGTGCGCTCGGCGCAACTATCAGTGCGGGCGATGAGGGACGCTCTCCCTCAAGAAAAGCAAGCACCTGCAAGGTTTTTCCGAGTCCCATATCGTCGGCGAGTATTCCGCCGAAGCCGAGGGAGGAAAGCTGCTTGAGCCATTTTATGCCGTCCTTTTGATAAAACCGCAGCACGTCCCGCAAATGTTCGGGAATATTCGGCTCGATTTTACGTATGCTGTCGATGTAGACGAGAAAGCTGTCGTCCTTTTCCACTCCATCGAGTGCATTTAGGTAAAGAGCCTGGTATTTCGGTAGCAGCTTGGAACGCTGTTCAAGCTCCGACGGCGAAAATTCAAGCTGCTCAAGAAGGTTGAAGATATATTTTTTGTCATTATCGTCAAGGCTGATAAACGACCCGTTCGGCAGCCTGTAAAAATGCTCCTTGAGCTTTACCGATGCAAGTATTCCGTATATCTCGTCAAGCGACAGATCAGTGGAAAACTCCGTTTCAAGAAGATCGATGTCCTTATTGTAGCTCACCCTTGCGGAGATGCTTACGGAGTCGGAAATTTCGAGAGCCTTAAACGAATCCGAAAATACCGTTTCCGCCCTTGATGAAAGTCGGGGCAGTCTGTATTTTAAAAAGCTGAATATCGCTTCATCGTTATCGAGTCTGAAAAGTCCGCTGTCGTTTGTAAAGTCGGCAAGCTCCGACAGAATATCGTCCTCGGCGGCCTTGTCACGGACGATTATCTTGCTGTTTTCGGGTATGCTTTCGCCGATTCGCAGTGCGATTGTGCCGTAATGTGCAACAACCGCCGCAGTAATGCAGTTTCCCGCAGCGTCAAAATACACCGTAAATGACGGACGCTCGTTTACGATAAGATTGTCTATGCCCTGGCTAACAACGCCGTGCCTGCCTTTTATTGCCGGCAGGACATGGGAGGCAAAAAGCATGGTGTTTTCGCCCCTAAACGCAATCTGAGTTCTGCCGCCGGAGGAGAGAGCGTTGTATATCGGCATGAAATACGAGCGGTATTCCGCAGTGGTTTTGTAAATTATATTATCGTGCAGAAAATATTCGCCGCCCCGTGTGAGAGCAAAGCCCTTGTCGCTGACGGACAGAGTTATCTCGCCGTCCGATGCCCTCACGTCCACGATTATATCCGGATCCTCATCAAGAAATCTAACGTCGGAAATGCGCATACCGTTGTAAACAAGCGCAAAATCCGATTTTGAAAGTGACGGCAGAATACGCAGCATAGACGAGTAGCCTATCTGAACACGATACGCTGCCTTTGAGTAAAGCGGAGTATCGCCCGATCGGTTTTCGTAACCCTCCGCAAGCACCGAAAGAATGTTTTTTTCATATTCGGTAAACAGCGTTTTTTCGGGGTCGTAGGAAATGCCCTTTGCAATGCGGAACGGCTTGCCGTTAAGGTACATATCAAGGAAATTTTCTATACCTCTTACGGCTGTGCCGCCCATTTCGAGCGACATCGAAAATTCCGCCGACGAACGATCCGAAACGTACAGAATAAATTTTATTCCTATCGGAAGCCTTGCATCAGGCTTTCCCGCAAAGCTGCGGCAAAGTCCTACGGCAATGCGGTTGTTTTCGTCTGAGGAAAGCAGTCCGCTGTCCTCCTCCTGCTCCGCCATGCGCTGGCGCAGTGCGGCAACGATGTGCTTGCAGGTGGAGTGCATCGTTTCATAATACGGACAGGTGCAGAAGCTGTCGGTAATGCTGCCGTTGTCGTCAAGCTGTACCGATACATTATACATATTTTCCCCGTCTACAACTGCGGTTATTAAACTGTCTGAGCGTTTTTTCAGATGAACACGCCCCTCCCTGAAATACTCCATTCCACGCTTGTATATCGTAGCGGAGCAGGAACGGCGAATAGCGGCGTCGGTTATTTTCATATCTCTGACAGTCATATCCTTTCTGTTATTTTATCCTATTATTATAACATAAAAAAGATATTATATCAATATTTTTGTTAAAATTTTCTTTTTATTTCCTTGACAAGTCCGAAAATGCGAACCCTTAGCACGTCCTCTCCCTCGAAACGGCGGACGGGGTACATCGGGTTTATGGAGTGAAGCTCAATAAAGTCACTGCCGTAAACGATTTTCTTTACCACACCGTCATGACCGTCAATCATCACAACAGCGTAGCTCCCGCTGTCAACGGAGGACTGGCAGCGGACAAGCACCAGATCTCCTTCAATAAATATCGGATACATACTGTCACCCTCAACACGCAGATAAACGTAATGCTCACCGGGGGTGAGGGAGGTTCGCTGAACAGGCTCGTAATCCACCGCATAATCACTGATGGTGTCCGCATAGCACCCAAGCCCTGCCGAAACCTTTGCCAGTACGGGTATGTTTACCATGTCGTCGGAAACGGCATAGACATTCGAGGGTGCGTCCCAGCCGAGAATGTATTCCGGAGTGGTGTTCAGTATTTTCGCAAGCTTAATGAGATTTTCCCGCTTTATATTTTTGACCGTTCCCTTTTCGTATTTCTGAACGGCTGCCTTTTGTATTCCCAGTGCGTTTCCCAGATCCTCCTGCGTGAGATTTAAAGCCTTTCGGAGCGCCTTTATTCTTTCGCCCGGTGTCATAATAATCATCCTTCCCATGAGTTTTCAGGCGCATAACCGCCTGTTTTGCCTTAATGTATCTTAATAATACCATACCGATTCCGAAAAATCAAGAGAATTTTAAAAAATATCTTAAAATTTTACTTTTCCTATTGACAAACGAACAAATGTGTGGTATAATAAGGGCAGATTTTAGGATAAGAACCTTAATTTGCAAATCCTCTGCTTTGCGGAGGAAAAAATTTTACAACAAAAGTATCTTTAAAAGATAAAAAAGGAGTGATATAATATGATTTACAGTAATAATAATCCTAAAGCGATACTTGCTATGGAAAAAGCACGTATGGGCAGCGATTATTACGGAGGGGATATTTACGATGAGGATATAAACGAATGTCCTGTGTGCGGCGCACTGTATCCGAATTATTTTTATCTGAATGATGATGAGGAATGTATCGGCTGCGAAATGTGCGTGACGAGAGTGACGGAAAGATTTTAGCCATGATCAGTAAAAAGGAGATGCTTGAAATCATTTCGGACATTATTTATGATGAGGACAAAAGCGTAAACGACAAAATGAAAGCGGCGGATTTTCTTATGAAATATCATTTTTCCAAGGAGGAAGCGGAGGCGGACAAGGTTGTGATAATAGATGATATATATAAGAAAGCCGCCGGGAAGCGGCAGAGTACCGAGGGCGGAGCTTCTGCCGGAGATTAAGACGGAGGGATGCGTATAGATGGAAAATGAAGAGCTTGCCGTCCGTTTGTCGGAGCTGATTGCGCCGTCGTTTGCCGGAGTACATACCGATATACGTGACAATCTTCATACGCATTATTTTCTTAAGGGCGGGAGAGGATCGGCAAAATCCTCGTTTGTCAGCCTTGAGATTATTTTCGGACTGATGAAGAATCCGGGCAGGCACTGTGTTGTATTGAGAAAGATTGCGGCATATCTGCGTGACAGCGTTTTTATGCAGCTCAAATGGGCAATCGATATGCTGGGAGTGTCGGAGGAATGGGAGGAAAGGCTCAATTCCCCGGAGCTTATCTACAAAAAAACAGGGCAGAGGATAATTTTTCGCGGAGCGGACGATCCGAAGAAGATAAAATCGATAAAGACCTCGGACGGATATATCGGTTATGTATGGTATGAGGAGGCGGATCAGTTTTCGGGAATGAGGGAAATACGGAGCATAAATCAGTCGCTTTTGAGAGGCGGCGAAAAATATACCGTATTTTATTCCTACAATCCGCCGATGAGCATCAAAAACTGGATAAACGAAGAGGCGTGCAGGCAGCGTGAGGGGCGGCTCGTACACAGCAGCTCATATCTCGGAGTACCGGAGGAGTGGCTGGGGCGGCAATTTATACTTGAAGCGGAGCACGTCAAAAAGACGAATGAGATTATATACCGCCACGAATATCTCGGAGAGGCGGTCGGCACGGGCGGAGAGGTTTTCAGAAACGTAACCGTGCGGAAAATCACCGAGGAGGAGCGTGGAGCGTTTTCGAGGCTGCGTGCCGGGGTGGATTTCGGATATGCGTCCGATCCGTTCGTGTATGTGCTGTGTGCGCTTGAAAAGAGGCGGCTGTATATATTTGAGGAAATATTTGCAGCGGGACTTTCCAATATCCGTGCCGCGGAGGAGATACGGCTCAAGGGTGCGGATACGGTAATTGTATGCGACAGCGCAGAGCCGAAAAGCATAAACGACTTTCGTGAGATGGGACTGCGTGCCGTTGGAGCAAAAAAGGGTCCCGACAGTATAAATTACGGAATCAAGTTTTTGCAGAGCCTTGATGAGATTATAATCGACAGCGGGAGCTGTCCGAACACCGCAAGGGAGTTTTCGTCCTACGAACTTGAGCGTGACAGCTCCGGGCGGTTCAGAGCGGATTTCCCGGACAAGGACAATCATTCGATAGACGCGGTACGATATGCGCTTGAGAATGATATAAACAGGAAAAAGGCAAGGATAATAGAAAGGGAAAAACTTACGTGAGTGCCGCCGCATGGCGGCTGAATGGAGGATTATTATGATTATTGATGAAGAAGAGCTTAGCTTCGGCGTAAACGCTGAGGTGCTTTACAAGCTCATATCACGTCACATGAGCAGCAGCGAACGTTATGAGCGGCTGAGAGATTATTATCTCGGCAGACACGATATTCGTAACAGGCAGCGTCTGAATGGGGAAAGTGTGAACAACAGAATCGTCTGCAATCATGCAAAATACATTGTTGACATGGCAAAAAGCTATCTTGTCGGCAATCCCGTGACGTATGCGTGCAGTGACGGATACGACATCGAGGCGGTCAAAAACAGCTATCTTGAGCAGGATATAGCAAATCTCGACAGCAGCCTTGAGCGTGATATGGGGATATACGGCAGAGCGTATGAGCTGCTGTATATCGATGAAAAATCAAAACCGAAAAGCGTGCGGCTGCTGCCGTTTGACACGTTCGTTGTCTACGGCTCGACTGTGGACGAACGTCCGCTTTTGGGAGTACACTATTATAAAAAGCGTGATATTGACGGCAATGTTTCGGGGGTGTGCTGCATAGCGTGCGACGAAACGGCTGTTTATATTTATGAAAATGACGTCGACAGCTTTATGAATATGGAGCTGAAGGAGGTCAATCTTCATTATTTTAATGATGTTCCGCTGATTGAATACAGGAACAACGAGGACGCACAGGGCGACTTTGAGCAGCTTATACCGCTGATTGACGCTTACAATCTGCTGTGCTCCGACAGAATAAACGACAAAGCGCAGTTTGTCGAGGCATTTTTATTCCTGTCGGGGATAGAGCTTGATACGGAGCAGGCGAAAAAGCTGCGGGAGGAGCGCATACTCATGGGCTATGAGGGTGCGGAGGCAAGGTATCTGTCAAAGGTCATGACCGAGGCGGATATCGAGGTGCTGCGTGATTCAATCAAGCAGGATATACACCGTTTTTCGATGGTTCCGGATTTATCGGACGAAAGCTTCGGGAACAATCTTTCCGGTGTTGCCATAAAATACAAGCTTATGGGCTTTGAGCAGCATGTGCGGAATAAGGAGAGAATGTTTGCAAAGGGGCTTAAGCAGAGGTTTTCCATGTACAACAGCTATCTGTCGCTGAAGGGCAGTATGCAGCACGTTCCGCTGCACCGTGTGGACGTGGTGTTTAACAGAAACCTGCCGGTAAACGAGCTGGAAATTTCGGAAATGGTGAACAATCTGAGGGATTTGGCGACGAATGAAACGCTTTTGGCGCAGCTTTCATTTGTGTCCGACCCCAAGGAGGAGGCGGAGCTGTCGCTCCGTGAAAGAAAAAAAGTAAAGGAGGTCCTGCAAAGTGCAGAGCAAAAAGAAAACTGAGCAGAGCTTTTCAAAGGAACAGCTTGAGCGCGAAATTGAAAAGGCTGTTTCGGAAAAAAAGAGCGAATGGGAAAAGGGACTTGAGGAGCGTCTTGCGGCGGAGCGTGACGAGGCGGCACGACTTGCGACCATGAGCGCAGACGAGCGCAGCCGTGAGGAATTTGACAAAAAGCAAAAGGCATTTGACGAGGAGCGCAGCCAGTACATGAGCGAGCGTATGGAGTTTGAGGCGGCAAAGGCGTTGTCAAATTCGGGACTGCCCATTGCCTTCGCAAAAATTCTCAAGGGCTCGGATACGGAAACCACCGCCGAGAATATAAGCATATTCAAGGAACAATTTCTCAAGGCTGTGGAGGAAGAGGTATCGGAGCGTCTTAAGGGCGTTACACCCAGAACCGGCTCCGCTCCGGCGGCGTGCGATCCGTTTTTGAACGGATTCGGAAAATAATAAAACCCACAAATATATTGTAACAGAAAGGAAACAAAAATATGGCAATTAATTATGCAAGCAAATATGCACAGAAAATTGACGAAAAATTTTCAAAAGAGGCTCTCACCGACAATGCGGTGAACAAGGATTATGATTTTGTCGGTGTGAAAACCGTGAACGTGTATTCGATTCCGACAGCACCCATGAACGACTATTCGAGAACGGGCGAAAACCGCTACGGAACACCCGCCGAGCTGCAGAACACCGTCCAGGAGCTGACACTCTCAAAGGACAGAAGCTTCACATTCTCGATAGACAGAGGAAACCACGATGATACCATGATGTCATCGGCAGCCGGAGCGGCTCTTCAAAGACAGCTGCGTGAGGTGGTTATCCCCGAAATAGACAAGTACCGTCTTGACAAGCTTGCCTCCGTTACCGCAGGTGCGACAGCGGAAATAACAAGCGAAAACGCATACGAGGCATTCCTTGACGGCGCAGCGGAAATGTTCAACGCTCTCGTTCCGACCGAGGACTGCACAGCGTTTGTATCAAGCGATTTTTACAAGCTTATAAAAACAGATCCCTCGTTTGTCAGAAACGGCGATGCGTCGCAGAATATGCTCGTCAAGGGTCAGGTGGGAATGATTGACGGAATAAAGCTCGTTGCCGTTCCCGACTCTCTTATGCCGGCAAATACGGCGTTTATCATAGCGGCACGTTCGGCTGTCGTTTCGCCCGTAAAGCTTGCCGAATACAAAATTCATGACAATCCTCCCGGTATAAACGGCTGGCTCGTGGAGGGCAGAGTGTACTACGACGCATTTATCCTCAATAACAAAAAAAGCGGAGTATACGTTCACAAGACTGCCTGAGAATGCGAGGGACACTAAATGGAATATGCGGAACAGATATTAGGGGACACTAAAATCCTTCTCGGTATAAGCGATACCGAAAAGGACGCAGTTTTAAGGCTTATAATAGGCGAATGCGTAAATGCGATAAAAAGCTACTGTCGCATTGATGCCCTGCCGTATCAGCTTATCGGCTTTACCGCAGACATTGCGGCGAAAAAATACAAAAGAGATTTCCTCGGAGAGAGCGGTGCGGTAACATCGGTGACCGAAGGGGACAGACAAATTAATTTTAGTGTCCCCGATAGTTTGGAAGAGGATTACGCCGAAAGGCTTGCTCCGTTCGTGAACAGGCGGGGCAGGCTGCCCTCCGAGATGAAGCGGAGGTGACACCGTGATAAATACGGAGCGAGCCTTCTCAAGGCTTTATGATACAGAGGCGGTAATAGAAAGGGCGTCAAGCAGCTATTCGCACGGAACGAGATATGAGGAGCTGGGCAGAGTGTATGCCGATATTCAGCCTGTCGGAAACGGAGGAAAGCGGCTTGATTTCGGAATATACGAAGGCTGCACGGCAGTGATGTACTGCCAAAATACGGATAAGCTTAAAGCCGGAGTCTGCATAAGAGCAGAGGGCAGGCGGTACATAGTGACGGCGGTTGAGCGGAGAAGGATAGGCACTAAAGCATATTTGAAGGAGGATTAATGTGAAAAATCACGTTAATCGGAGTTAATTGCCCGTGCGATTTTCACCTGCGGCGAACGTACATGGGCATAATTCTACTTAACGCCTTGTCGGCCCACAGGCAAGAACGGTTAAGATGTTTAATTATTCTTTGTGGGCAGAAAGGCTATGGGAATTAATATGACTATAGATGTATCCGTGAGCGGTACGGCGGACTTTAACGGAATAGCCGAGAGGGTGCGCAGCGGCTTAAAGGAGGCGCTGCTTCTCGGAGCGGAGGCGGTTGCCGATTGTGCCAGAGGGCTTTGCCCCGTTGATACGGGCAGACTGCAATCATCGATTTCGACAGCGGCGAGCGGCGACGGAGCGGTGATTTACGCAGGCGAGGACTACGGAATTTTCGTTGAATTCGGAACATACAAGGCCGCCGCTCAGCCGTTCCTTGCGCCTGCGCTGACTGCGGCGGAGGGAGCTGTTACCGCGGCGGTTTTAGGAGGACTTGGAATATGACAGACGTAAACACAGAGCTTGAGAGCATACTCGGCGGACTGAGCGTTAAGGCTGTGTACGCTTCACCGTCCGAATGCGGAGAGCTGCCGTCCGTCAGCTATTATACCTTGACGGAAAAGGGCGGATTTTACAGCGACAACGAAGAAAGCATAACCGACGTCCGTGTTCGTATAGACATATGGGCGGACGAGGGATATAAATGCGGTATGCTTGCGGTTGAGCTGAATGCGCTGATGCGTAAATATGGGTTCAGTCGTGAGTTGTCGCTCGATATTCCGTCCGACGGCGGAAAAATATTTCACAGATGCGTACAGTATGTGAAATCATATGTAATTTAATTAAAAAGGAGAATGATTATGAATAAAAGACCATTACCAACAATCGGAGTTGACCGATATACATTTTTCAAGGTCGAATCGGATACGGAATCCGGAATAACCTACGGAGATGCGGTGCGTCTTAAGGGAGTTGTGGAGATTGCACCTACAGATGCGGGCGGCTCGGACATTTTCGATGCGGACAACGGCGCATACGAGGCGGCAAGCTATATCGAAAAGATAGGCCACGAAATAACAAATGCGGACATACCGCCCGAGGTGGACGCCGCATGGAGAGGAATTACTCCGAACAACGGAGTAGTCGAGGTCGGAAACGACACAAAGACAGTCTATTTCGGAGTTGCGTGGAGAATACTCAAATCGGACGGTACATATCGTTACGTGAGATACTACAAGGGTGCATATTCGTTTGCATCAAACGTGGGAGGAAAAACAAAGCCTTCGTCCGGCTCAATCGAAAGACAGACCGCAAAGGCAACCTACAGCGCCGTTCAGCGTGATTTTGACGGCAAGTATTATGCGTATTTTGATGAGGCGGATCTGCCTGAGGGAGTAACAAAGGCGGAGCTTGAGGAAAAGTGGTTTACTGATCTGCTTTATTATCCCGCCGCTGTCTGATATTGAAAGGAGAGATTTTTATGCAGCATACGCTGACATTTACGGCGGGGAACAAAAAATACGTTTCAAAGCCGTTTGATTTTGAAACGATGTGCATGGTAAACGACGCAAACAGCATCGAGGGCAAGGGAATGCTCAGTATGTGCAAGGATGCGGTTGACTATATGTTCGAGGGGACGGATGCGACCCAGGACATAATCAACGGACTGTGCGTGTCGGAGCGCTGCCGTCTTTGCAGAGAGGTTTGGAATTTTTATGTGGAGGCGGCATCGGCAAAAAAAGCCGAGGGCACGGCGGAGGCGGAAGCCTGAGGGGGCTGTATACAACTCTTTTCAGACTTTACGGAACGCTGCCGAAGGAGATTTCGGCACAGGATCCGTTTGTGCTTTTCAAAATGCTTGACGAGCTTGAGGAGGCGGAGGACGCTCCGCCCGACCTCAGCGGCAGTGAGCATTTAAGGATGTTTTACGGCAAATAAATTATTGAAAGGAAAAGGCAATGAGTGAAATAGGAAGTATTTCCGTAAGTATAAACGGCGATGCGTCGGGACTGTTGAGTGCCGTATCGTCGGCGCAGAGTGCGGTCAACTCGCTTAATGCGGCTGTCGGCAGCTTAAAAAGCAGCAATGTTTCGGTAACGCTCAATGCGCAGGATAACGCAACGCCGATAGTAAACGCCGCAAAAAGCAGCGTTACAGACTTCGGTAATCTGAAATCGCAGGCAACGGTTCTTGCGCTTGACAATACGGCGGCGGGAGTTGCCTCGGCGACAGCCGCCGTAAATTCAATTCCCGACAGGGTTGTGACGGTGACGGTGCGTGTTAATCAAGAAGGCTCTATCCCAAATTTTGCCGGCGGAACACGCTCCGCACCGCCCGGACTTGCCCGCATAAACGACGAAAAGGGCGTTCGTGATCCTCGTGAGCTTATATATCATCGAGGGAGCTATTATTTATTCGAGGGACGGGACGTTCTTTTACCTCTTGACAGAGGCGATACCGTTTTCACTGCGAAGCAGACAAAAAATATTATGCGCCTGGCGGGGATTCCCTCCTATGCATCGGGAAAAAACAACGATCCGTTTGAGCTTGACAAGCGCATTTTCAAAAACAGGACAAAGACCTCAAATATGCCGGTTTCCGAGCAGCTTGAGTGGTGGAATGAGGCTGCGGAGAAATATGCTTATGACAGCGAGGCGGTTATGGAATGCAGCGAGGAGATTTTCTCTCTGACGAAAAAGCTTGTCAAGGAGCTAAACGGTGTTTCCGAGGTGTACGTTGACGAGCGCAGCAAGCTTAACGATTGGAGCAGCTTCGGCGACAGTGCGATTGAGGCATTTGACAGAATACGCAGCAGAAATGCGCAATACCTGAATGACGGAATTATTACGTGGGATGATTACTGCAAAACGCTTGGTAATATAGGCGAGAATATGTATGACGAGCGTATAAAGCATTCCGAAAACTGGCTCAAGCAGCAGTATAAATACAATGATTTGTCCGTTGAGGATTACATAGCCGGTCTTGACAGAATGGCGCAGTATACGCAGGAATATTACGAAAACGGACTTATCGGCGGAGTGACCTACTTTTACGGTATGCAGAGCATCGGGAACGAAAAGGCGGATATGCAGAAAAAGGCGGACGCGGCGAAGTACAAGGCATGGCAAAACAGCGCATCGGGATACAAAAAGCAGCGTGAGCTGTACGGTGACTGGGACAAATACGGTGACAGTCTGATAAAATATTACGACCGCTGCATTGAGCGGCAAAAGGAGTTTTTCGCTGACGGTACGATTGATTGGGACACGTACAACAATGCGGTGATAAATTATAGAATGGAGCGGTACAAGGCGGAAAAGAACGCCGCCGAGGACGCATACGGCTCGCTTATTTCCTATGCAAAGGATTATATATCGGACGTTAAGCAGGCGTTTAAAACGCAGAAATCGGAGCTTGATTATGAGTATAAGCTCGAAAAGCTGAACGGCGAATTTTCCGATGCGGCGGTGCTTAAGGCACGGTACAAGGGCGCAGTAACCCAAAAGGGCATGGACGTTTACAGTGATGCGGACAAAAAGCTTAGGGAGCTTGAGTTTGAACGGGATAAGCTTGAGCTTGAGCGTGAGCAGTCGGAGACCGTGGCGGAGCTTGAGCGGCAGTACAAGGATATAGAAAAAAACAAAAGCCTTATCATTGAAAGAATTAAGGACGGCGGGATAGATATAGGTGATATTTTATCAAGCGTGGAGGCACAGGTGAGCGTTGGGCAGAACAACATATGCAGCCTGCTGTCGGACTTGATAAGCGCAGTCAAGAGCAGCGGCGGCGGTACGGTTTACGGCGCAACCACATATAATATAACAGGTGCGGATTCGTCGTTTATAGGTCCGATTCTTAAGCGCAGTGCCGCAGCTATCGCAGGATAAGGCGGAAAGGAACGGTTAATTTGAGAAGCGGATTTACCTTTAAAAACAGACATTCCTCGGAGTTCGGAATAACTCTGAGGACAAAATCCCGTCAGCTGCTGCCGGAGGTGCGCACAAGCTTTTACGATACTCCGCTTGCAGACGGGAGCTATGATTTTTCCGAAAGCAATCCGTTCGGACGTGAATTTTATAACGACAGAATTTTTGAGCTTGAAATGCGTATAACCGCAGGCTGTCTTGCGGAGCTTGAGCAAAAATGCGCACGTATTGCCGCATGGCTGCGGGGGAGAGGCGAACTGATTTTTGACAGTGCAGCCGGAGTGAAGTGGAGCGGAAGATTTGTTTCGGACACCGCATTTACTCCCGAACGCAGAGGAAAAACGGCTCTTTTGACGGCGATGTTCCGTACATCGCCGTCCGGGAGTGCGGTATTTAACACGATAGACGGAGTTTTGCTGGGAGGCGGAGTTGTTCTTGAGTCGGACATTCCCCTTGATATGACGGAATATTTTGAAATACCGCTGCCATACGGCGAAAGCGCGGTGAGAGCGGTAAATATCGGTGATTTTTATGTACGGCCGGTATTTGAATTTGATGGAGCTGCCGAAAATATATCCGTAAGACTTGGGGACAGTAAAATATATCTTGAGAATATAATCGGGGACACTAAAATAATAGACTGTAAGAAATGCACGGTAACTGCCGTAAATTCGGACGGTGAGGAAAACGGAATGAGCTGCATGAGAGGCGAATTTTTTGAGCTGCCGCCGGGAGTATCGGAGCTGACGGTGTACGTTTCCGAACCGTGTATAATGCGCATACGCTACACTCCCCAAACGATATATGACTTTGATTTTTCGCATATAGACTGGGGTGAAGAAGATGCTTAGACTGTTTGAATTTGACGATATTTCGGCAAGTGCGTGCATTGCCGTATTAAACGGTGCGTCACAGGTGAAAATCACACGTGAAATAAACGGTATATATGATTTGAACTTTAGTGTCCCTATTGATGAAAAGGCGGAGCTGCTGAGAGTAAACAGACTCGTTATGTGCGAGGGTCAGTTGTTCAGGATAATGCGGCTTTCACGCAGCTCCGAAGGCAAAACGCTGATAAATGCGGAATGTTCGCACGTGTACAATGCCGATGCAAAGGCGGCGCATTTGCAGAATGTTCCCGATTTTATCGGAAAACAGCCGTATGAGGTGCTTGCGTATGCGTTCGACAAAACGCCGTTTACACTGCTCGGAGATGATGAGCTTGAAAAGCTTGACCTTAAGCGTGTTGACTGCGACGGATTTTTGATAGACTTTTTCTCAATGGATAAAACGACTCCGTATGAGGTCATGGAAACAGTCATAGAAAACTGCGGCAAGGGCGAGGTTTATATCGACAATTACAATATCGCCCTTGTCGAGCGTATCGGTGGGGACACTAAAATAAGACTTGAGCTTAGCCGAAACCTCCAAAGTCTTGAGGTGGAGCGTGATATGTCGGAGCTTGTAACAAGGTTGTATCCTTACGGCTATGAGGATTTGCACATAGGGACAGTAAACGGCAGTGTGCAGTATATCGACAGTCCGAACACGGCAGTTTACGGTGTGCGTGAAGGCTTTAAGGATTACAGCGATTATAAGCTTCCTGCCGATGTGCTCAATCGTGCGCTGTGGGAGTTTGACCCGGAGAACGAGGAACGGATAGACGTACCGTCAATCAGCATTTCCGGAAAGCTGATTGACTTGTCTAAGCTTGCGGAATACGGCGATATTATGAAAATAAATCTCGGTGACAGAGTGACGGTAATTGACGGGGACACTAAAATAAGCGAGCGTGTGATACGTCTTGAAAGCTATCCGTATGAGCCGCTTATGGGCGAGATAGGCATAGGCAGAGTAAAGCGGGATTTGTTCTTTTATCTCAATCAAATGGGAAAGCTGAACAGACGCTACAGCCGAGTTTCCACAATGGGCGGCAAGGTAAACGCAAAGGCTATATCGGGAGTGGTGAGTGCCGACGGTGTGAACGTCAAGGACAGCGAGGGCAGTGTGAGCGTGCTTACCGATATGATAACCATGAGCGATGCAGACGGAGAGAGATTCCGCTGCGGAGTGAGTGGTGGGCAGTTTGAGTTTTACGTAAGCGATATAAACGGCGCAGCGGTGTATATTTCGGACGGAAAAATGAAAATACGGGGTGACGTTACGGCGGAGTCGCTCAAGGTAGGCGGCGTAAGCGTTAGCGCCGAGGGCGGCAGCCTGTATATTAACGGCAAAAGAATTTTGACGGAATAAACAGCAATGAGAGCGCTTGAGGCTCTCATTGATATATTACCGCAGGGACACTAAAATTAAACGAAAGGGACACTAAAATGAAGCTTGATTTAAACTTTAATGCACTTACAAAGCTGCGTGAGTGGTGGAGGACGGTGCTTGAAAATTTCAAAATAATAGAGAGAGAATGTACCGAAACAAGGAAAATCGCTGACAATGCCTGCACCAAGGAGCAGGCACAGACGTATGTTGCGGAGTTTGCCGGAGCTGCGCCGGAGTATATGGCGGCGATTGAGGAATTTACAAGGCTGTATAACGAAAGCGGCTCGTCCGTTGATGCCATGGAGGCGTTTGCCGGAAAGCGGCTTAAGTATTATCGTCATGATGAAACGGAAACGATAATAGAAACGCCGCCGACGGAGGATGCTGTTCATTTCTGCAAGTACGGCGTGTTCAACGAGGGCATAAACGGCAGCGGCATAATGGTGACATTTGCGAATAAGGAAGTTCCGGATACGGGATTTATGATGTGGATAGACGCAGACGGTATTTTTTACGTAAAGATAAACGGCGAGTGGCAGAGAGCGGATAATGGCATAACAGATCGTTTGTCAGCTGTTGAGGAAAAGTGCATCGGTGTCACGTTCGGGACGTATACGGGCGACGGAGCGGAGAGTCGGACGATAAGTCTCGGATTTACTCCCGACGCAGTGGAGATATATCTTGAGGACGGCACACAGGTTTTTGATACGTATGCAGTAGCGGAGCATTACGGCGGTCTTGCGATAAAGGATAAGCCTTGCAAGTGTTCGTTTATGGACGATAAAGTTATTTTTGAAGTGTGTGAGGGCGGTTTTAAGATTTATAAATGGACCGACAGCAAGGACGGAAATCCCGACCACCATTCAAGAGTAAACGAAAACGGAAAAACGTATTATTACAAGGCATACAGAAAATAAGAAAGGAGGGGGAGCTATGGAGAAGCTGTTTAATTGGGTAAGCATTATAACGGGAGTTGCCGGCGGAATTGCCGTAAGGCTTTTGGGGGGCTTTGACAAGGTGTTTTGCGTGCTGCTTGTGATGATGGTGCTTGATTATGTTTCGGGAGTTGTTAAGGCGGTGCATCAGAAACGGCTTTCGAGTGAGATTGGATATAAGGGTCTGCTGAAAAAGGTTACCGTGTTGCTTGTGGTAGCGGCGGCCAATGCCGTTGGGCAGATTGTTTCGGATAATGTGGCGGTGCGTGAGATGGTGATAATGTTTTATGCCGCAAACGAGGGGATTTCCCTTATGGAAAACGTTGCGGCGGTGAGCAATGTCATTCCGCCGAGGCTTAAGGAGATTTTGCTGCAATTAAGGGGCGATAAGCATGAATAGTGCAGTCTCGATTTAGTTTCACGAAAGGGAGAGGTGATCACAGCGATGAATAATGTTAAGGCGGTGCTTGATTTGGCGGAGAGCTATGTGGGCTATCTGGAAAAAGCAAGCGACTATATGCTTGAGGACAAAACGGCGAATGCCGGAAGTGCCAATTACACGATATTTGCAAAAAAGTATGCCGATTACGGCTTTGGGAATTATCAGGGGCAGCCGTGGTGTGCGGTTGCCGTGACGGTTATATTTTACGATGCGCTTGGTTACGACAAGGCGGCGAAGATAATCACGCCGTACTCATACTGCCCTTACGGCGTGGACGACTGGAAGCGCAGAGGACGCTGGCACGACAGCCGCAGCTATGCTCCGAAAAAGGGTGACGTTATATTCTTTTGGAATGGTAGCGTAAGCACTCATACGGGGATTGTGCGTGATTTTGACGGTCAAAGGGTATACACCTATGAGGGCAACACCTCGGACGGTACGACCGTTGTCGTAAACGGCGGCGCATTCTGCGCAAAAAGCTATAATAAGGATTATTCGAGGATTTTAGGCTACGGCAATCCCGACTGGGACGCCATAAGCGGAGAGGAGATCGATATGGAGGAATTGAATGCTTTAAAGGCTCGTGTTGATGCGATCGATGATTCGCTCACGAATGCCTACAGGATTTTAAACGAAAGCATAGAACCGAGGGTATATAAGCTTGAGAATCCGATGATTTACAATTATATCGATGACAATATGCCCGAATGGGCGCGGGAGCCGGTACGCTGGTGCGTTGATAAGGGAATTGTCAAGGGCACCGGCAGCGGACTGGGACTTGATGATCAAAAGCTCTGGGCGTGCGTTACGATGTATCGTCTTGCGATGCTGTTTGACAAGTAAAGGAATTTCTGAGAAAAATATACTGCTGCGCCGTAGGTAAAACTTGGCGCAGCAGCTTTTGTATTTCCGCAGACGCTGTTTATTCCAGTACGTCGTGGGGAATTTGTTTGCCCGTTTTTTTGAAAACTATCAAATTTTTGTTTCCGTCGCATATTCCGAGGAACACGTCCTCGCTTTTTATTTTTTGCCGTTTTAATTCATTCGTCAGCCAATCCTCATTTACACCGCTGTATTTTAAATTTTCGTGCATAATCCGTCCGTCCTCGATTATATTGGAAAACACCGCCGCCTGCTCCGGCACAAGATTGAAATCGGCGGGAGTGGTAGGGCGTTCGGTGGATTTGGGCAGAAAGCTGAGCTTGCCGTTTGCCTCCAGAATTACGGTTTCCAGCGTTGACAAATCAAAATAACCGCTGTTGCGAGCCATCATAAGAAATTCGTTTATTTCCATTTTTGCTTTGCGGAAATTTTCCTCATACAGCTTGCCGTTGTTGTAAAGTATCGAGGCTTTACCCGTGACAAACCGCCTGAAGGGGAAGGATTTCATGCAGCAGAAGGAAATCAGCCATGCAACCAAGCCGTAAACAACCATCGCCAAAAGCGGCTTTGAGAAGTCGCTCTCAAGTGAGGTTGCCATTTCCGCCGCAATAGAGCCGATGGTGATTCCTGTGATGTAATCAAACATACTGAGCTCCGACAGCTGCTTATAGCCCATTATTTTTGTCAGTACGAACAGCACAATGAGCGAGCCGAGCGAAGTCAGTATGATGTGTATATATTCCATTATGAAAATGCCTCCTTTTTCTATAGTTGTCAGGTAATTGCAAAATGTAAAATTTCATCTGAATTTGAGATATTTCTGATTGCGGGGCGGCAGGGACACCGCACCCTCGCTCTGTTCGGGAACTCGCCTAAGCTCAATCAAAATTATTCCTAAATATAGGCTTTGAGAGTGTTTTTGAGTTTGTTCGGACGAGTTACCGCAAGGAATACTTGAGTACGAATAAACTCAAAAATACTCTCAAATCCCAAACCGATATTTCGCAATTACCTAAATCTATTATGCACGGGAATTTTAATAAGTATGCGGGGCATTTATACAAAAAACTGCCGAACCGAGGCATAATACCTTGATTCGGCAGTGTGTTTTACGCTTCTTTTCTGTATATTGCGTGACGGGGGCATTTCTTTGCGCAGATACCGCAGTTTTTGCATTTGTCGTAATCTATTACGGCATAATTATCCTCTACGTGTATTGCGTCAAAGGGGCAGTTCTTTTCGCATATTTTACAGCCTATGCAGCCTGCCTTGCAGTATTGGTTTACGAATTTTCCCGTTTCGGGATTTTGGCATACAACCCACTGCTTAAACTTTTTCGGTACAAAATGAATAATTCCCTTAGGACATCTTTTCAGACACTGACCGCAGGCGGTACACTTATTCTCGTCAACAACGGCAACACCGTCCTTGATCGAGATAGCTCCGAATTTGCACACCTTGACGCAGCTGCCCAACCCCAGGCAGCCGCTGGGACATTCCTTTGCGCCGCCGCCCAGACGTATCTCAGCCGTACACTCATGCACACCCTCGTATTCGTATTTGTATGCTGCGCTGTTGCAGTCGCCGCCGCAGGCAACTCTTGCCACCATCTCGACGACCTCTCCGGCCTCAACGCCCATAATTTCCGAGATCTTTTCGGCAACGGGCGCCTTGCCCACGCTGCAGCAGTTTACCGCTGCGCCGTCCTTTACGATAGCGTCGGCATATGCCGAACAGCCGGCAAAGCCGCAGGCTCCGCAGTTTGCTCCCGGCAGAACCTCAAGAATCTTTTCGGCACGCTCATCGGTTTTGACCTCAAATACAAAGGACGCAGCCGCAAGCAAAATTCCGAATAAAAGTCCGGTGCCGCCGACAACGGCAACGGCGATTAATATTCCGTTCACTAAACCTCACTCCTTATCAAATAGAAAATCCCGAAAATCCCATGAACCCTATTGCCATAAGTCCGGCTGTGATGAGGGCGATCGGGAAGCCTCTGAAAGCCTCCGGGACGGATTTTTCATCTATGTATTCACGTATTCCCGCCATAAGCACAATCGCAAGCGTAAAGCCGAGACCGGCAAACACTCCGAACAGCACCGAATACAGCAGGTTATAATCGTTCTGCACATTCAACAGAGCCGCCGAAAGCACGGCACAGTTCGTTGTTATGAGCGGCAGATATATTCCGAGCGCATTGTAAAGCGGCGGCATCGCCTTTTTGACGAACATCTCAACAAGCTGCACAAGACCGGCGATTATAAGTATAAAGAGTATCGTCTGCAAATATTCAAGATTGAATTTCTCAAGCAGATATGTGTTTGCAAGATACGTAAACAGAGACGCAATTCCCATAACGAACGTAACCGCCATTCCCATTCCGATCGCAGTATCCGTCTTTTTCGATACTCCGAGGAACGGACATATTCCGTAAAACTTCACCATTACGAAGTTTTCGGTTAGCAGTGCGCTTAAGAGGATTGCAATAATTTCCTTAGCCATTCTTCTTTTCCTCCTTTTTGCGCATGATGTAATTTACCGCAGCAACGAGAATACCGAGTACGATAAATCCGCCGGGGGCAAGGGTGATAATAGACATAGGCTTTATTGCCGAGCCGTATATCGGAATATCGAAAATCGTGCCTGCGCCGAAAAATTCACGCACTGCGCTGATGATTGACAATGCCGCAGTAAAGCCCAGTCCCATTCCGAGACCGTCAACCGCACTGTGCCATACTCCGTTTTTCGAGGCGAAGGATTCCGCTCTTGCAAGTATGATACAGTTTACCACTATAAGCGGTATGAATATGCCCAAGGAGCTTGCCAAATCCGGCAAAAACGCATTTAGGCACATCTGGATAATCGTTACGAATGCCGCAATGATTACGATATATGCCGCAATTCTTACCTTCTGCGGTATAAGCTTTCTCAAAAGAGATATAATTACGTTTGAAGCGATAAGCACTGCGGCGGCGCTCAGACCCATACCGATGCCGTTTTTAAGGCTTGTTGTAACGGCGAGCGTCGGACACATACCGAGGAGCTGAACAAACGTGGGATTTTCCTTGATAAGACCGTTAAGAAAAATCCCCAAAGAGTTTTTCTTTTCCATGTAACCCATTCCTTTCCTTTATTGCTGCGAGGCGATTTCGATAACCGTATTCACGGCTCTCGTCACGCCCTTTGAGGTCAGCGTTGCGCCGGAGATTGCGTTGATTTCGTTATCTCCCGCACCTGTTTTCACAACCTCAAGCTCTCCGCTTTTGCCGATATACTGCGAGCGGAACTCTTCCTTTTCGGCATTTGCGCCAAGTCCCGGAGTTTCCTTGTGCGAGATTATCTCAACTCCCGTTACAGTCCCGTTTTTGTCAACGCCTATCGCCGAGCGAAGTCCTGCGTCATATCCCTTTGTTTCGACTATGGCGCATATTCCCGTATCGCTGCCGTCGCTGCCCTTTGCGGTGTAAAGCTCAATAATGTCGCTGTCGTATTTTTCGGCTGCGCTTAAGGCTATGCTGTTCGGCTCTGTTTTTTCAAAATCAGCCGCCTCCGGCATTACGACCTTGAGAGCGTCACTTATTTTCTTTTCCTCATTCTTTGCGATAAGCGGCGCAGTCTTAGCGTTGACAAACGCAAGCAGAAGTGCGGCGATCGCCGTAATAAGGAACAGGATTACCGATATTTTTGCTGTTTCCTTGACCTTACTCATGATTGCTTTGCTCCTTTCTGACCGAAGGATTTCGGTGTTGTTGCTTTTTCGATAAGCGGAGCGGCGATATTCATAAGAATAATCGAGAACGAAACACCCTCCGGATAGCCGCCGAAGCGTCTTATTAAAAATGTAAGCACTCCGCAGCCGATACCGAATATAATCATGCCCATAGGGGTTGTCGGAGTTGTTGTGTAGTCTGTTGCCATGAATACCGCTCCGAGCATAAGTCCGCCCGTGCAGAGCTGCATAAGCGTGTAATCAACTGCGCTCATATCGCCCTTATTGCCGAATAAGAATGTGAGAACGGCAAATGTAAGCACGTATGCTATGGGAATTTTCGGCGAGATTACCTTTCTTATGAGCAGATAAGCAAAGCCTATCAGAATCATAAGCACCGAGGTTTCTCCGATTGTTCCGGGGATAAAGCCGAGGAATGCGTTAAGCAGCGTCGGAGCCTGACCTGTGCCGGTTTTCATCAAGGCAAGAGGTGTTGCCGAGGAAACTGCGTCCGCACCGTAGCCCATCATGGGATTGGTGAACGTTGTCATTGCCGAGGTCCAGGCGATAAGCATAAAGCACCTCGCTCCGAGAGCCGGGTTCATGAAGTTTTTTCCAAGACCGCCGAACACCTGCTTTACGAGTATTATCGCAAATGCCGAGCCGATGACCGCCATGTATACCGGCACCTCCGGCGGCAGATTCAGCGCAAGCAGAAGTCCTGTTACAACGGCCGAAAGATCGCCTATTGTACTGTGCTTTTTTGTTATTTTCTCAAAGATAAATTCCGAAAGTATACATGACAGTATACAGGTGATTATCAGTATTGCCGCCTTGTAGCCGAATATCACGCATCCGAATACCGCCGAAGGCAAAAGCGCAATTATCACGTCCCGCATTATAACGGGTACGGTCGAGCGTGTATGCACGTGCGGCGCGGCGGAAACTATGTATTTATTTTCCATTTTTATTCCCCTTTCTTATGAACTTCATAACCTCAGGCTTAAATGCGGAGATATTCTGAAGCATATTCTTTCTTGCGGGACACGTATACGAGCAAAGACCGCATTCGATACAGTCGAGGATATTGTACCTCATTGCTGTTTCTACGTCACGGTCGAGAGCCGCCTGATTAAGATGATTCGGCATAAGGCTCATGGGGCAGTTGTGCACGCATTTTCCGCAGCGGATACACGGCATATCCTCGTCATACGTAACGGGTGCCTCAAGAAGAGCGACTATAGCCGAGGTGGTTTTTGCAACGGGGACGTCCGTTGTGTACTGAGCAAATCCCATCATCGGGCCGCCGATAATGATTTTTTGCGGCTGTTCCTTAAAGCCTCCCGCCTGCTCTATCATATATGAAACCGAAACTCCGAGAGGTACACGGAAGTTGCCGGGATTGTTTACTGCGTCACCGGAAACCGTAATGATTCTGTCGATAACCGGCATACCCTTTTTGAAGGCTCTCCATATGTTGAATACGGTGTCGGTATTCACAACAACGGCTCCGACATCGGCGGGGATTTTCCCTGTCGGAACGTTTCTGCCGGTGATTGCTTTTATAAGCTGCTTTTCCGCTCCCTGCGGATATTTTGTCTTAAGCGTATCGATTATTATGCTGTCGTCAAAGCGAGCCGTTTGGCGGAGCATATCGATAGCGTCACGCTTGTTTGCCTCAACTCCGATGTGCGCCTTCTTAACGTTAAGGAGCTTCATCAGAATTTTTGCGCCCTCGATTATTTCCGAGGGATTTTCAAGCATTCTGCGGTGGTCAGAGGTGATGTACGGCTCACACTCTGCGCCGTTTATGATTAAAAATTCAATCTGCTTGGGGGGATTGAGCTTTACGTGAGTGGGGAAGCCCGCTCCGCCCAGACCTATAAGTCCCGCATCACGTATTATCCAAAGCATCTCACGTGTGGTAAGCGAGTCAATATCCTCCACAGGCTTAATACCCTCAAAAATTTCATATTTCTCGTCGTTTTCGATAACAATTGTATCTGTTTTGATACCGATTGCGTTTACGTGCGGCGAAATTTCCTTAACAGTACCCGAAACGCTGCTGTGTACGGGTGCAGCGACAAACTCCTCCGTATCGGCAAGCTTTTGACCGACCTTTACGTAGTCGCCGACCTTTACCGTGGGCGATAACGGTGCGCCCTTGTGCTGGTTAATCGGGAAATAATGGAGCGGTGTGCCCGGCAAATCCTTTACCGCAAGCTTTGAGGTAAGCTTTCGGTCGGGAATGTGCAGACCGCCCTTAAATGTTAATGCCATTATATAACCATTCCTTTCTGTGCATTTGATGTTATTTTACTATATATACGACCAAAAAGCAATAGCTATACAAAAATTTTTCATAAGTTGACAAAAATTTAACATAAGCAGCCGATATAAAGGCTCAAGCTTCGTCATAATTCACCATATCCTTAATATCCGTTTTTAGGATTTTGCATATGCAAACACCAATAAGAAAAAAACAGTTGACATATATATACCGCATTTGGTATAATGATATTGTTATAAAATATCAGAAAAGAGGCTGTTATAATGGATATGAAAAAATATGCGCCGGCGGGAGCTGAGGAGATAAACGCCGCTCTCGATACGGCTGCAAGGCTTGTGACGGAGGACGTTGAGGAGTTTTTTGATACCTTCCCTTGCTCAAGCAGTGTAAACAATTTTTACGGTACAAGCGAAAATAAAGATTGGACGGAGGGCTTCTGGACGGGCGAGGTTTGGCTTGCTTACGAAAGAACGGGAAATCCGAGGTTAAAGGAGGCGGCGCTTGCTCAGGCGGAAAAGCTGCTTGACAGAATAGAAAAGCACTCAAGCGTCGATCATCACGACATGGGATTTTTGTATTCGCCGTCGTGCGTTGCGGCTTATAAGCTGACCGGCAGCGAAACGGGGAAGAAGGCGGCGGTTCTTGCTGCGGAAAATCTCTATAACCGTTTCCAGGAAAAGGGGAACTTTTTCCAGGCATGGGGCGAGATGGGTGCTCCCGATAATTACCGTCTTATCATAGACTGTCTGATGAATATGCCGCTGCTCTTTTGGGCGTCCGAGGTGACCGGTGACGATAAATACAAAAAAAGAGCCGAAACGCATATCAAGACCGCAATGAAGTGCGTTGTGCGTCCTGATAATTCAACGTATCACACGTATTATTTCAATCCCGAAACAGGAGAGCCGACCGAGGGTGTGACCTGCCAGGGCAACCGCAACGGCAGCGCATGGGCAAGAGGTCAGGCATGGGGAGTATACGGCAGCGCAATTGCATATGCAAAGCTTAAGGACGAGGCATACATAGACATTTTCCGCCGTGTTACGGATTATTTCCTCGATCATCTGCCGGAGGATCTTGTTCCGTACTGGGATTTTGACTTTACGACGGGCAGCGACGAGCCGAGAGATTCCTCGGCGGCGGCTATAGCGGTGTGCGGTATGCTTGAGATGGCAAAGTACCTTGAAAAGGACGAGGCGGAGCATTATACTCAGGCTGCGCTTAGACTTATCAAGGCTCTTATAGACAAATGCGCCGTAAAGAGCGTGGAGGAATCGAACGGAATAATGCTTCACAGCACATACTGCCGCAGCACTCCGACTAACACCTGTCCCCAAAACGGAGTTGACGAGTGCAACGCATGGGGTGATTATTTCTATATGGAGGCACTCACAAGACTTACAAAGGATTGGAAGCTGTATTGGTAAAAAAATTTTAAAAAATTAAATTGTTTAAGGTTATTTTAAGGTTTATGTGCTAATATGTAAGTGCGTTAAGAGATAACGCACTTACTAAGCCCCCAATCTCTTTGCAGAAATTTTTTCGCAAGGAATTTAAAAACCCTATTTCATAAAACAAAAACCGTCGGAAAAGCGTCGGGTTGCTAAGGACATTAAAAAAATAAGCGGTGTAACTATTGCGGTTGCACCGCTTATTCCATTTTTACGCACTTTTTTCGTTTCGTATTTCATCCTTTAAAGCAAGTAGTTCTTTTTCGTCAGGTATGCTGATTAGTCCTACCGCCGTAAAGTAGATGTCTATTTTAACTCTGCGATGTTTAAATTTTTCATCAGGGTTATGTACATCTATTCTTTTTATGAGGGTGTTTACGATAGTCGGTGTAAGCTCTTTTAAATCAGTACATTGCCGTATCGTTTGCAGAAAAACTTTCAAATCAACATTCTCTTGTTCGGCATTTTCAATATCCTGCTCT